>JAFZQY010000026.1 GCA_017620155.1 Lachnospiraceae bacterium
CTTTAGAATTTTCAAGGTCGCACTGCTGTGTGATCATCAAATTTGATTGATAACTTTTTCAAGGTTCAGCGTCCGCAGACGCAACTACATTAAGATAGCACTACTTGTAACATGCGTCAAGGACTTTTTTGAAGTATTTTTAAAAAAATAACTTCGAACGGAGAAGGAGGGATTTGAACCCTCGCGCCGGTTGCCCGACCTACACCCTTAGCAGGGGCGCCTCTTCGGCCTCTTGAGTACTTCTCCAAATCTACCCCACGAAGCAGGCTTCGCGAGGACTACTCTAATAATCCAAAGTGTTGAAACTATATGAGATTAAAGCGTAAAAAGTTGCGTCAGCCCAAAGAGGTGACGCAAGCATAATTATATCTATGAGGTTGTTGTTTGTCAATTAATAATTTGGGGGATTTTTAACCTTTTCCGACATTGGCGTAAAGGTTATTTCCGAATGTATCTATGACAACTATGACCGGGAAATCTTTTACGGTAAGTTTGCGGATAGCCTCGGCACCCAGATCGTCGTACGCTATCACCTCGGATGCTGTGATCGCCTTGGACAGGAGCGCACCGGCCCCACCTATGGCTGCAAAGTACACTGCTTTATTTCTGATGATGGCGTCAATGACTTCCGGGGATCTTTTGCCCTTCCCGATCATTCCCTTAAGCCCCAGATCGAGAAGACGGGGCGTGTACTTATCCATACGGCTTGCAGTCGTAGGACCCGCGCTTCCGATCACGTGGCCTTCTCTTGCAGGAGAGGGGCCCATATAATAGATGATATTGTCCTTGAGTTCCAGGGGAAGTTCACTTCCGGCATCAAGCGCTTCATCCATACGCTTGTGCGCGGCATCCCGGGCTACGTATATGGTTCCGTTAATATAACACATATCACCCGCATGCAGGTTGCAAGTTACTTCTTCATTTATAGGGGTTGTGATGCTTATCTCCATCGAATCCTCTTCCCGATACTGGTATTTCTGATTTTGTTTACATTATATAAAGAAAATAGTTGATCGTATTTCATTTATATAAAGTAGGTTTTTGATCGTGTTTCTTCTATATATAGTAATGTAGTAAATGAGTTTCTTCTATATATAGTAATAGTCCATATGAACCTTTATGCCCGGACTATATCTCAACCGAGATATGTCGGTTCACATGGCAGCATATATTGACGGCCACGGGCAGTCCGGCGATATGTGTCGGATAGGTGTTGACATTAACGCCGAGCGCAGTGATCTTCCCTCCCAGTCCGCCGGGGCCTATTCCGGTTTCATTGATCCTGTCAAGCATGCGCTTCTCAAGGTCGGCTACCCATTCGATATCGGACCGGCTTCCCACAGGTCTGGTCAGTGCCTGCTTGGCCATCAGTGCACACTTCTCAAATGTTCCTCCGATACCCACGCCTATCACCATGGGCGGGCAGGCATTGGGGCCGGCATCTTTTACGGCGGTAAGTATCGCATTCTCTATTCCGGCCATTCCGTCAGCGGGCTTTAACATAAATACCCGGCTCATGTTTTCTGAACCGAAGCCCTTGGGAGCAAGAGTGATCTTCACTTTATCGCCCGGAACTATGCTGTAATGGATCACAGCGGGGGTATTGTCCCCGGTATTAACTCTCTCATACGGATCGCCGACCACGGACTTGCGCAGGTAGCCGTTAGTATATCCTGCGCTCACTCCGGCGTTGACGGCTTCTTCGATATCTCCGCCGGTCAGATGTACATCCTGACCCACTTCCAGAAATACAACCGCCATGCCTGTATCCTGACATATCGGGATCATATCCTCGCCGGCTATCCTGAGGTTTTCCTGCAGCTGCTTAAATATCCCTTTTCCGAGATCACTTTCTTCTTCAATCGTCGCACGGTCAAGCGCTTTCTTCATATCTTCGCTTAAGAAATGATTGACCTCTATGCACATCTTCTCGATCTGATCGGTTATTGTCTGTACGGGAATCTCGCGCATATCAGATCTCGCCTCTTATGATATCTGCGGTTTCCTTAAGCTCTTCCTGAGTGGGCTCGCCGGGTTTCCAGTTGATGTCCTGGCCGTCATCTGTGTATCTGGGGATCAGATGCATGTGAAAATGGAAAACGGTCTGGCCGGCAACCTTGCCGTTATTCTGAACGATATTGAAGCCGTCGCACTTAAGCGCAGCTTTCATCTTAACTGCCATATTCTTAGCAAGCCTGAAAACTTCACCGGCTTTTTCTTCGGGGATTTCAAATATATCGGCATAGTGCTCCTTGGGAAGGATCAGGGCATGACCTTTTGCCGCGGGCCCCAAGTCCAGGATCACACGATATGAATCATCCTCATATATGGTCTGTGAAGGTATCTCGCCTGCAGCTATCTTACAGAAAATACAATCGTCTCTCATCTCGCCGCCTCCTTATACGCCAAACGGGAACAGAATATCAAGATTACGAAGCAGCTTAAAATCGCCCTTCATAGTCATGTCGCCGGCATAGAACGCTCTCTGGAAAGTCATTCGGCCGGATACTATCTCATTCATGCAGTCAACAGGCATCTGGAGTTCCATGTCATATCTGTCAACATCTCCATAGAAGCAGTTCATATCACTATCGGTCACGGCTATGGTAAGCGGCATCCCGTTTCCGAGTGAGATCTTATAGCACCCCGTCATTCCGGCCTGCGGCTGGTAGGTGTTCTTTAAGTCCTTAATGAACATGCTCTCGTCATCTTTTTCTTCAGAACTCATCATATCCCTGAACAAGGTTGTCAGTTCCTGGATATCTTCTTTCTGACGCTGAACATAGATCTCGTCGGATGCATACTGTGAAAGCTGCTCGGATTCCTGAGGCGTAAGATCGATATTCTTGGTAATGGAGATCTTCTGCTTAACGGCATGGTTGCTCGCTGGAAGTGAAGGAATGTGCTGGTTGATGGTCCTGTAGAGTCCTTCTGCAGTTCTTTCTATTATATTGATGTAATCCGAATTGTTCTCGATAACCGTTGAGTCGAGGATATATCCGCATACACCGTTGCAGGGAATGCCGCCCAGTATCTCCCAGGCCTCCGAAAGATGGAGCTTACCCTCACGCTCTCCGTATGTGGTCGCCATTACGACAGGACACATATAGATGCGGGATATCAGCTCCTTGTCCCCGTACAGCCAGCACGCATCAAGAAACTGCTGCATATATCCGCCTATTCCGTGCCACTCAACCGTGGTGGCGAGGATGATGCCGTCTGCATTCTTTAATGTCTGGGGAAGCGTAGTGATGGTATTCTTCAGCTCGTAGAGATTATATGTCTCTACGGTCACCCTTAATTCCTCAAGAACTTCCTGCATCTTACCCACACAGAACAGGGTGGGATCATCCATAAGACCTCTGCCGCCATAATAAATATTGATCTGCATATGACCTCCAAAATGTATGGTGCTTACTCCTCGTAAGTATACCATATCTTGAGGCAAAACACACATCATGCAGTCACGGATCATGTGGAGTCCGCCCCCGCCGGACGAAGCGCATAATTCAGGTTTCCGAACCTGATCTCATCGCCGACCTCTATGATCCGCTGCTCGTTGGGGGCCAGCCGGATCCCGTTTATCCATGTTCCGTTCGTTGAGTTCGAGTCCCTAAGAAGGAGTGCGCCGTCTTTCTTTTCGATCCTTGCGTGCACCCTGCTTATCGACGGATGATCGATGCAGCAGTCCACATACCCTTTGAGCTTTCCTATGGTACACGGAAAAGAATCAAGCTCTATATGCTGTTTGTTCTTCCGGTCCATTGCATACAGTTTATAGCTGCCGCTGCCTAACATCTCATCAAAAAATACTGTCTGACCGGAATCGTCAGGAGTTTCTTCCTGTAATGATCCGGAATATGCTTCGTCATATGTATCACCGCCGCTTTGCCTGACCGGTCTTCTACGGGGGCCTGATCCGGGCCGGGAAAGAAATTCTTCCATATGTATTGCCGGCATGGCGGAATAATGCTCGGATGCATACAGATCATCCTCTGCATATATGCGTTCTCTTTCGCGGATCTTGCGCGCACCCGCGACTTTTGATCTGACAAGCAGGATGATGCCTGCGATAAGGCCGGCCGCGGCCGCTCCGCCTCCTGCAATCAGAAGCATGAGCTCATCTTCATTTAAATATATGAAAAAATAGATCAGGGCGCAGGCTGCCAGTCCTGCCGCGCCAAGTGCCATCAGAATATACCGGAATGCATGCGACTGACGGCGACCTGTTCCCGAAGCAGATGCATCTTCGCCTGAAATGCCGTCACTGATATGCTCTAATCCCTCATAAACAGAATCATACACTGCATCGGATCCGGAAGTTATGCCGGCAGACGAGTCAGCCGGCAGGTAACTGATCGCACTCTTTTCCGATAAGGAATCGCCGGATTCCGGCCTGCTTTCAGGATCAGAGCTCTCTTCCGCGAGCAGGACCGCATCCCAGACATCAAAGTCCGCCTTCTCATACACCTCATACATCCGGTACACAAGATCCGAAGCCTCGCTATCATCCGGCGAAACACGTTCCAGAAGATAATCCATGAATGCGCCGATTCCGGACATGGAATCCTCCACATCCGTAGATATGTTATATAAAAAGGAATATCTTCCACGGGCATAACTGTAAAAGATCAGATCCGGATCAAGGCACAGGCGACGGATATCCAGGAGATACCTGTCCACTTCTTCACAGGCTGCGCGTATCGCGCTCATCAATCTGCGGATATCTTCCAGATCAAAAAGCCTGCTGCCGAACATCTGCCTGAGTGTTAATTTGGATGTAATATCGTAATAGTTATACTCATTGCCATCCACGGACCTTAATCTGGACGGGATGATATACTCCATCCTGTGGCCTGAAAGCATCTTCTGCTGATATCCGACCACGGATTCGTCCTCGGTCCTTCGGATGACCATATAGTTATGATGTTGTTCCTTATAATATCTGATATCCATATCATCCTCCGTCTAAAACTCTTCCCACTGACCGAAACAGCCGTATCCTTTTGGTAAAAGAATAATTATCTATTCGGACGGTATCCGAGATATCCCAGTTAGACCCCGGGATCATTCCCGCATGGTATGACAACGGGTGAGCAACATGCAGGGAAGAAGAAACCTTGACTTCCGATCCGGTGACTTCTCCCGAAGTTTCCACATGACGCGTTCCCATATACTTATTTCCGTACTGGCCTGCCATATGTGCATGCATCCATGATGACTGATCATCGACGGTCCTTATCCCTTCTTCCGTCTGAGCCGCCAGCATGTAGTCATCCTGAAACACCAGGCACCGGTCATACTCAAAATATCCGAGATATATGATCCAGACCACGATGAATACCACCCACGGAACCACGAACGAAGCTTCAAGAGTCATGTATCCGTTTTCTTTACAGGAATTAAACCGGTAGCGAAAACTATCTGAACGCATAAGAAACCACCCCCATGCCTATAGTGATAAACGGAACAAAAGGAACCCTGCTCCTTGGTCCGGCCTTTTTCAGCACCATACAGACGCCTGCAAAGATGCAGTTTAAGATGAGCGCCCCTGTAAGCATATATACACATTTTTCAAATCCGAGAGCCGGTCCGAGAAGTGCAACTATGATACCGTCTCCGATCCCGACTTTCCCCTCGGTTATGACGCCAAGACCGATGAGCATAAGCCCGGGAACCAGCGAAAGAAGTACATCCATCCAGATGATCTCCTCATCTCTGAAACAGAGCAAGGACACCACCGAAAAAGCAAAGACCGCCGCAAATCCGAATACGGGAATCCGTCTGGTCCGAATATCATATATGCTGATCACCGAAAGGATCATTATTCCTGCTACCATCCGCCACATATCGAACATGGTCCGCGCCCTCCTGCTTCGGAAAGATGAATTGCCTGAATGTCACGCCGTATGCCGGAGCAATACAGATCACTGTGATATCTGGTTCCGTAATCGGTTACATACACATTTCCGATTCCGGTCCCTGCACCGCACAGTTCGCATGCATAGTATTTGCATCCGTCATGATTGCGAAGGCCCTCTACAGATGAGGCCGAAACGCTTCTGGTACTCGGGTTCAGATAACGGCAGCTGATATCCGTATGATATACGGTGCCGTTTCTGGTCACATATACGATCGGGTCTTCCTCGCTCATATCCGTTATCCCGCCTGCCCCGTCATACCCGACCCAGGCATGAGAATAGACAGATGTCCCCAACCTGTAGGTCTTTATACCCATATCGACCGGAAACTTGAGCGCATATGTGACGGACAGTTTGACTATTCCTCCGTCTGCCAGGACAGAAGAACCTAGATAGCTTAATCCCGACTTACCGCCTCTTATTCCTCCGCGGCGTTCCACGGTATCGCCCAGATGTCCGGAAACCGACGATATGGCATAAACCGTTGATCCTATGCCGGAAGGAATGCCTTCTCCTACGCCATGCTCTATTGCATATCCATAACTGCATATATTATTGGAAGTTTCGTGCAAAGCTGCGGTGATCCTGCTTGATGTCTCTACTACCTGAAGTCCGAAAAGCAGATTGATCACACACAGGATAAACAGCGGTACCACAAACGCCGCCTCAACAGTCATAGATCCTGCAGCACCCGATGAAACTCTTCTGTGAATGGTTCTGTTCATAAACGCATACATATCCCTACTTATATCTTTAGGTCCGGAGAACTAAGCCCTTAGCTTTATAATCGAAAAATAAAAGGACAACCAATAGTAACGATCAGAAGAGCTTCATCGGATACTGCACTGATCTACGCATGGTAATAACCGCTGCGCCTGATTATCTCGGCATTATGCCCATGTGTTGAGCCGGTCGCTATATCTACCAGAAAACTCTGCATGCAAAAATCCATCTTGAATGCGGCGTTACCCGGAGTCAGCCGTACATCCATCTCCATCACGTCAAGCGAACGGGGTAACACCTTGGAAAAGGATGTGAGAATAAGCATCGTCTTAAGATAGGAATCATACTTCGGCCCTTCCTGTCCCGGGTAACTGCGAAGTGCACTCTTCGGATGAAAAAGACATGTGATCTCCGTATGCCACGATTCCGGAGTCTTAATGATGGGGACGCCTCCACCCTCTAAAAGGATCTTGATATCCTGAAGTGCTTCAACATACGCCCAGGCCAGAAGTATCGCCTGCGTAACAGGTTCCTCGAGTTCCGGATTAAGAAGAACCGCTGCCAGGGTAAGAGCCAGCGCCCTGGCTTCCTCCATCTTGGCGGCATCGGTGAGCAGATAGCAGTAGTTGGCTCCTTCACGCCAGAGCGAAAGAGTCCTGCAGACCGCCTCAAGATTATCCCAGTCATTGTCTTTGCCCTTGATCACATATTCGATCTCATAGGATAAAAGCGAACCTTCTTTTAAGTGGCTGTAGAATCCGTATTTATCAAATATGTATTCATCATATGTGAGCTCTCCGGCACTTCTTCCGAGTGCACGTTCTTCGTCGCTTATCCCCATACCGCAGGCCAGAGTGCGATGAGAAAGGTATTCCTCAAGTTCCACCTTGGTACGGGATATCTCCGAAGTATCATCAAGTACCATGCCGAGTATCCCGGCATTCCTTATCGAATTGACATTATCCGCGGGGTTGTTTAGCGGAACCTGTTCAAGTTCTCCGTCTTCCTTTTCGATCACCGGAAGTTCGGAAGAATCGATCTGTCCCTGCACCCCCGCTCGCATCCCTTCAGTGTCGTAATCAAAACCTCCGCCTCCGAAGCCTGACGTCAGTTCATCTACTCCGCTGATCAGCATTCCCTTGAGAGTGGTATCCATGTAATCCGCGACCTGCCTGCGTACCGCTTCGGCCTCATTATCCGTAGCCAGGGCGTATTCCAATATATCCGCACGCTGTAGCCTCATCCCCAGAAGGTCCCTGGACAGAACCGGTGTCGAGTTGTCCAGATTCTCTGTCAGATAATGAGTGAGCCTCGCTCTGACCGCCTCGATACCACCTGCGCCACCGCAGTATGTGGTATCCACGAACAGCAGATCATATTGTTCAAAAAGTTCCCTGTTAAACTCGGATAAGACCGAGTTGATGCTCGTGTCAGCCGCACACAGAGCCTTCATTCTCGTCGCGTTGATCCTGGCACCCTCCACGAGTGCCAGAATCAAGGAAAGGAGTATGCCTAAGGTAAGCGACAGATAAACTGTCATATACCCGCGTTTCATGACATTACGGAATCAGAATCCGATGAGATCTTATTCATGATCGTCTCAACGATCGCCCTGATCTGTTTCTTGAAGATCAGCACCAGTCCGATCAGCACAACTATGATCAGGATCACTTCGACCGTTCCCATTCCGTCTTCCATACAGGCCAGATCGTCGGGGCCGTAAAGACCGGAAAAGCGGTCGTCTGTCTTCTCCTTTATATTGTTGATTAAGCCTGATACTCTTTCTTTCATAAAAAAAACCTCCTTAATTTATGATGAAAATGACATATATGCAGGTACCATGATGATTATCATGACTACCGTAAGCATCATTACCATAGGAAGAAGCAGCTTCGTAGATGCTTCTTCTCCGAGCTTGCGGGCCTCGTTTTTACGCAGGGTAAATGCATCTTCGGATTCTTCCTTAAGCATCCCGATCAGGTCGGTACTTCCTTTCTTCATGTTCTGAATAAGGAGAGCCGAAAACCTCATATACTCACGCGTCCCGCATCGTTTTCCGAAATGCTCTATCGCATCGCTTTCGGATATCCCAACCTCCAGTTCATGTGCCGTTATCACCAGTTCCTTATCCAGAGATGTTCTGTCAGCAGGGCGAAGATCCGATGCTCTGTGCCCAAGTTTCAGCAGACAGTTTCTTACGCTCATGCCCGCTCCCATATACAGGGTGAGCTGTGAGACAAAAGCCGGATACTCTATGAGCAGCTGTCTTGACCTCTTCTTCAGCGCGGTGTTTATCTCCGACTCCTTAAACGGGATAAGTATTAAGCAGATCAGAACCACTCCCATCAGGATCAGCGGACCGGCGTCGTCTGCTTTCTCACTCCAGTTGATATCTCCGAATGAGATTGAAAGCGGGAGTTTCATGCTCTCTTCGGACTCGCTCTTAAGATCTGCTTCCGCTACGGCTTCTATGAGTTCCTCGGCTATGGCCTCGTCCAAGGTCAGTTCGCGCGGACATATCTGAAGATCCCTGACCAGATACCAATGGTCGTGTCTGTATGAGCAGTCTGCTGTAAGAGTGACCATGACCGGTTCTTCAAGTTCTTCGTTATGAACCACGCCGTCATAATCCAGCAGTTCATAGTTGCTGCACTCCCAGCCTATCGAGAACGGATAGCCTTCCACGGATCTGA
>JAFZQY010000027.1 GCA_017620155.1 Lachnospiraceae bacterium
AATAGCGTAACTTTTTTGTAGGACTTAAAAGAAAAGGGAACATCTTCGTGATATAGTTTATATTCGGTGATCAAGCCAATATAAACACACAGGAGGTGTTCCCTAATGATTAACAGTATACAACAGTTTCTTGAGACTGGCGTACCCAATCTTCAAAAAGCAACAACAGACTATTCAAAAGATCCAACAGACTTTGCGGGATTTGTATATCGCGTTCGTGATGAAGCCCTAAAATTCGCATTGGACTACATCGCTGAAACCCTCAGCACATGTGACCAGATGATCAGGGATTGTCCCAAACGGCTTGAAGAATGGGAAGTGGCACGTACGGATCATAAGACGCTGCTCATATCCATAGGAGCGATCCGGTTTCAGAAGACTCTGTTCAGGAATAAGCGCACCAAAACGACAAGATATCTTCTTGATGATATGCTGGGTTTCGATCCACATGAAAGGATATCAGAGGACGCGTATGCCCAGCTCCTAACGGAATGCGCACAAACCTCGTACCGTAAAGGCGGTGAAGCAGTCAGCATACTTGATACTGTGAGCAAACAGACGGTAAAGACAAAGATCCATGCACTGGAATTCCCGAAGGAGCAGGCTCGAAGAGGAAGAAAACGAAAAGCCGAATATCTGTATATCGAAGCAGATGAGGATCATGTGTCCCTTCAGTTCCAGAACACCAAGGGTGATCTTGAGGTAAATGAGAACGGAAGAAAACTGAACGGGATGATAAACAAACTCGTATACGTTCATGAAGGGATAACGAGGGAGGCTCCGCACAGCAAGAGGTATGAGCTGATAAAACCTCATTACTTCGCAGGAGCATATGAAGGAAAGGCAAATGCTGAACTGTGGGACGAAGTATACGAGTACATAGAAAACAACTATGAGATAGATTCTATACGCCGCATATACATAAGTGCTGACGGCGGGGCATGGATCAAATCCGGAAGAAGACGTATAAGCGGGCTGATATATGCCCTGGACGGATATCATCTGAATCAGTGCCTCCTGAAGATGACGGGACATATGCTGGATAATGCACAGGAAGCCCGGGAGATGTTATGCGAAACAATAAAAGAAGGCAAAAAGGAAGACTTCTTATCGGCCGTGGACATGCTGCTGTTCTATGCGGAGGATGACAAAGAAGAAAAACGTATCATCCAAAACAGGGACTTCCTACTTGATAACTGGAGCGCAGCAAAAGTAAGGCTGACAGACCGGTCAGCTGTCGGATCCAGCACAGAAGGTCATGTATATCATGTCCTGTCCTCGAGGATGAGTACGCTCGCAATGGGATGGAGCCGTAAAGGCGCCGACAGGATGGCCAGACTGAGGGCATACTCTTATAACGGAAACGACATGCTCAGCCTGGTCAGATATCAGAAGAGATCACTTGCTAAAGCTGCCGGAGCAGAAGAGGCAACTGAACTGATATCAGAAGTAAAGAGTACACAGTACAAGCATCCTGCATGGGGGAAATATGTGGATGCGATGCAGGTTGAACTGAGTGCAGAGATGAAGAAAAAGATGAGCATCGGCCTGCACAGCTTTATCTGGAAGCTCTTCTAGAAATGGAAACCAGAGGCTCCGCCTCTGCTCTTTAATGAAAGGCGCAAAGCGCCTGATAAGCCTTGATCGGCTTGATCACAGTGTATCTGCCCGGAATGTAAGGTCAATCCTGCGCGAAGCGCACCACATATGGCTGCGGGATTGACATTACATTCCAGGCAGATAAGATCATAGCCAAGCCGATCAAGGATCATCAGGTCATACGATGACCTACCCTGAATCAAGGGCCTGCCGGAGGCAGGGCTTCCTTTGATGAAGTTGTTTGAGCAAGACGAAAACTGTATAATGGATTAAGGTTTGAACATCGAAACCAGTCAGAGGGTAGTTCGCCCTTTCAAATCCTACAGTAAGTTTACGCGACCGATTCTCGAAGGATTGATTGACAAATCAGAGATTAATGATACTATATAGTCAAGAACAGGCTCGACCCACTGCTGTAATAGCGGAGGGCCCAGAGCCTTTTTCTTATATATTGTGTAGAAGAGTGTGGACGCGGAGGCGCAGCACTTGGAGCGTGAGCCGTTTCCGGCAACTCTCATCCATGATGACTATCAGCCGGATCGAGCGCATGTCCTTGTAACTAAAGTCTCTCCCTTTCTCGGATTTTGTAGATTAGCGATAATTTCAGAAACACATTGTGTTCTTGCGAATGATATGATATCGTATAAACACAATGTGTTCTTTTCTTGCGGATGATCACAGTCGCAACGATGTGTTGACACCCTATCAGATAGGGTGTACATTTAAAATGTCAGGAAAATAGATGACAAGAACATTTATACAGACACACGAGTTCTCCCGTAATTGGGACAATTTAGGATTTGATGATGAAGACTTAAGACTTTTGGAACTCGATATCATGAAGCATCCTGAGAGGTATCCCGTTATACAGGGAACAGGTGGGCTCCGTAAAGCCAGAATTGCTTTGGGAAATAAAGGAAAAAGCGGTGGAGCAAGAGTCTGCTTTGTTGATTTCGTGATAGTTGAGACAGTATATCTCATCACTGTTTATCCTAAGAAGGAAAAGGATAATCTTTCCCAGGAAGAAAAAAACGCGATTAAGAAAGTAATTGAAGCCCTTAAGAAGAGCCTTGGAGGTGAGTAATATGGGCGAAAAAAGTGTTTATGAGAGTATCATGACAGGCCTTAATGAGGCATTGGAAGATGCCCGGAGCGAAAAGCCAATACTTAAGAGAAACAATGTAATTGTAGAGCCTGTTAAAATCTTTGGGGCTGACGAGGTAAAAAGAATCAGGAACTCAACCGGAATGTCACAGAAGATATTTGCGAGTTATATGGGTGTTTCTGATAAAACAGTAGAAGCCTGGGAAGCAGGAACGAATCATCCATCTGGAGCTGCAAGTCGGCTTCTGAGCATGATTGAAAAAGACAAGGAATTGATAATTAAGTTCCCATTTGTGACAAGCGCGTTGGCAAAATAATTGTTGTCGCAAGTGTGGTAGTGGAGGCGCTCTCCGAAGAGGATGAGCGGTGGAGATTACTATGGATAAGGCCGAAGAAATAAGGAAATTGCGCGAGAGTACCGGTATGAATCGCAAGGAGTTCTGCGAGTATTTCCAGATTCCGTATCGGACAATGTCGGAGTGGGAGCGCGACGGACGGCATGCTCCGGACTATTTGATCCGGCTGTTGGCTTATTATATCCGGATAGAGAAGGTCGGGAAATCAGATATACAGGATTAGGTGTTTAATTGCGTAGAACTATTGATATATCACAACCGAATACTCCCCCGGAGCCACATAAGTTTGAGGCGGCTAAGTACTTTTGATTTATATCGGAGTACAGTGTTAATATATTTGTAGATAGAGCTCGGCCCACTGCTAAAAGCGGAGGGGCAAGAGCTCTTTTTCTTATATCTTTCATACCCCCTTCTTGGACAACTGTTTTAGCATATTGCCCAAAAACCCACACCCCATTTTGTGAATAAGTACATATTAAGTTTTTGGACCATTATGCCGTTACCCCGTGTCTTATTTTTTAGAGACACAGTTGTGGTTGACAAAACTTAAACGTTTTCGTAAATTTCGTAAAGTTTCGTTAAGTTGAGTTTCGTAAAACAGCTAAACAGATCTGACACGACGAGGACCACATAAAGATAAATCATTCATAACTAAAAGGAGAGATAGCTATGAAATCAAAGAACGTCCCCAAATGTATACGCGAAGGTATCTTTTGTATGATGACAGGTGCTCTTGTTTTTGCAGGAAGCACCATGACAGTAGAAGCTGAAGAAGCTCCCGTGACCATGGATACCGGTGACGGTTCTGACGAAGGTTCTGTTGCTGCCGCTTCAGCCGTTGCAGAAAGCGGTACCGATACTACAGCAGCAGATGCTTCCGCTTACGGAACCCTTTTAAGCCAGATCACTTCCGATCCGGTAGTCAGCGGATCTTCGACTACAACTACAACGACCAGTACATACGAGCAGACATTCCCTTCATCCGGAGTGACCGTATATTCGGAGGTTGTGGATACTACTGTCACCCATGATCAGGACAACACGAATGATTATCAGCAGGTTACCGAGCAGTCTTCAACTGTAGTAGACGGAACTGCGCAGCCGGCTACGCTGGTTAACGCAAACGGCGAACCCATATTAGATGGTAATGGACAAACCATCGTTAGTACGGTTACTACCTATAATCAGGAAAGCGGTAGTTATGACCTGAAGTCGGATTCCGATACAAAAGCCGATCCCGAGTACGAGCACACCGTAACCGAAAACATCACATATACGGCAACCGATCGTTCAGAGGCTGAGGAGATTTCGGCCGAACTTCAGAAAGAGATGGCTGCCAACGGCGGCGTGACCGGTCCCGATTCCCAGGGCAATACAACCAGCTATTCCGAGGAAAAAGATACAAACGGCCATGTGACCAAGCAGACGACCATCACTCTTTCCGCTATTGAAGTATCCGGCAGTCTGGACAATGTGGATACTCCCGCCCTCATCCCTCTTGAAGCAATAGGAATGCTTTCCGGCGATGACACCTTCGAAGTAAGGACTGAGACGGTCACCGGCGAAGACGGCACGACTTCAGATGTAGTCAAGGTATACCAGTACGACAAAGACGGCATGCCTAAAGGCACATATACCCCTTCGAGCATCGGCGATGACAAGACTCTGTATGACCTGATCATCAATGCCGCTGACGGCAAGGAGACCATCAAGGAAAAAGAGCAGAACTATGACATAACTCTGAATGTTGACAATAAAGGTGCTGTTTCCTACACGGTTGTTGAGACTTCATACGATGAAAAAGGAAATCCCGGTACTGTCAATTACCTGGTAGTTACCGAGAACAGTAGCAGGGTAGTTTACAAAGTTGATTCGCAGGGTAACAGATTAGGCGAGGTTACCGATCCTTCCGTGATCAATACAGTGATCACCAACAGCAAGATCGATGACCAGCCCATTACATATACTATTGATGGTTCGAATGTTAAGATCACACCCGATCTCGCTTTTGAAGGCATCGATGCCGGTATCTTTAAGATTACCCAGGTTGGTGAAGACAAGACAGCCAGAACAGTTGAGTTTATCTTTGACGATGCAACCAAGCCCTCGCTGACAGACAGTGAGCTCGTGGCCAAAGGTATTAAGAGCCTTGTGATTCAGGCTGTTAAGGATGTTGACCTTGCATATGTAAGTTCCAATATCAGCACTACCACTACCGTAACCGGCGCTGACGGAAAAGCGATCGCTTTCGATTTTGATAAGACCGATGCAAACGGTGATTATGATTTCCTTGATGGCGCAAAGTTCACCATCACTCAGAAGGATGATGGCACCAAGGTCGTAAACTATACCGGAAATATGAGTGCCATCGAGAATGATACAGCTAAGATGGCTGCTCTGACAGATGTGATCGGGCAGATCGAGGATGCGATCAAAGACGGTAAGATCGCATATGCAAACAGCAAGGTTAGCGGAACCACTACCGTTAAGGATGCTAATGGTAATGCCATCCCGTTTGAATTCACTGTTACCGGCAGAGACGAAGCGGGTAATGTCATCACGGAGAATAAGAACTATGACTTCCTGAATGACAAAACATTTACGATCACGCAGAAGGATAACGGCGCTAAGGTAGTTAAATATGACGGAGATGAGAGCAAACTCTCTGACGCAGAAAAGGAAGCGCTGAAAACCGTAAGAGAAAAGATCGAAGACGCGATCAAAAACGGAACACTTACATATGAAAGCAGTGATGTGACCGGAAAAGTATTCCTTAAGGATGCTGATGGTAACGATAAAGTAGTTCCCTTTACTTACAACGTCGTGGCATCCCGGAACGAAGACGGGTCGCTCAATGAGAACAAGGGTTATGATTTCCTGAATGGTGCGACATTCACTATTAAACAGACAGATAAAGGCAATAAGGTCGTGACATACAGCGGAAGTAAGACAACATTTACACCTGCTGAGGAAACCGCTATGGGTATTGTGATCTCACAGATCAAGGCTGCTATCGCAAATGAAGAGATCACTTATCAGAAGAGTACCGTGAGCGGAACTACCACATCTGTCACTGTCAAAGGTGAAAACGATGAAGATGTACCGGTTACCATTAGTTTTGATCGTAATGATAAGAACGGCGATTATGACTTCCTGGAAGGTGAATCATTTACCATCACTCAGAAGGATGACGGCGCTAAGGTAGTTACATATAACGGAAATATGAACGCTATCAAGGATAATCCGGCTAAGATGGCCGCTCTGAACGATACGATCAAGCAGATCGAGGATGCTGTCGCAAACGGTACGATCGCATACAAGAGCAGTGATGTGACCGGAAAAGTATTCCTTAAGGATGCTGCTGGTAACGATAAAGTAGTTCCCTTTACTTACAATGTTGTGGCCTCCCGAAACGAAGATGGGTCGCTCAATGAGAACAAAGGTTATGATTTCCTGGATGGCGCGACATTCACTATTACACAGACAGATAAAGGCAATAAGGTCGTGACATACAGCGGCAGCAAGACAACATTTACACCTGCCGAGGAAACCGCTATGGGTATTGTGATCTCACAGATCCAGGCTGCTATCGCAAATGAAGAGATCACCTATCTGAAGAGCACCGTGAGCGGAACCACATCTGTCACTGTCAAAGGTGAAAACGGTGAAGATAAGGCAATAACCTTTACGTTTGATCGTAACGATAAGAATGGCGATTATGACTTCCTAAATGGCAAAACATTTACGATCACTCAGACGGATAACGGCGCTAAGGTGGTTACATATGACGGAGATATGAGCGCTATCAAGAATGATCCGGCTAAGATGGTCGCTCTGAACGATACGATCGAGCAGATCGAGGATGCTATCGATGTAGAGGGAGCGACGCTTGCTTTTGGTTCGAGAACATTCACTGCTTCCGTAAAGAATGATGCAGGTGAGGTTATCGGAACAGTTAAACTTGGTACAATTAACGAGAATACCACTGCTTATGGCGGAATAGCCGATATCGCCAATGTTACCTTCTTTGTCAGCACAAATGCGGATGGAGACATCGAGGTATCATACCTGGATTCAACAGGAACCAAGCAGATAGTGACCGATAACAATCTTGCCACCAAACTCGCTGATCTGGCAGCCACTGAAAATGCGAAAGTGATCACGCTTCAGATAGAAGGCGGAAATACCGTATCCGGCAAGGCTGCTGCTGATGAAGCCATAGAGAATGCAATAAATGACGGGTATGCTGATGCGCATATCACAAATGAATACTATGAAGCGCTGACCGATAACTGGGATTCAACCAAGAAGTATGTTGAGTATGTAAAAAAACTGTCTAAAGATCCTGAAACCGGATACTACTTTGAAGAAGATACCGCAACCGGGGTAAAGACATACTATAAGATCACCCGTGGAGATACGTGGTCAGAATGGTCAACCATTATGCCTGATGACTTTTGGGAGCTTTACTGGCAGGGAATGGCAACAATGAGCTCAACTAATCTCGATTCGGGCTTAAATGCCACATATTATGTTGATGATAAAGAACTGGATCTTGGTAAATTCAGTATTATCACCAAGAGTATGAATACCACTGAAGATCTTCAGGCAAACTTCCTGGTATTTGGTGATGCTTACGTTGAAGAAGGCAAGAAGATCGGCGCCATCAACAAATATGCCCATGATGAGGCCAACAAGCATACGGTTTCATACTATACCGGAACCATTAGCGATAATATTCAGTTTAACAGAGACAATGATACAGTTGAGCAGCTTCACCTGGGTGAGGATACAAACGAGAAGGCATTTGATCAGGTTGTTGAGCTGATCAAGCTGGTTGCCAACACTTATCATAAAACAGAAACCGTTACTCCTCAGAAACAAGGCGATAAATACAATGTTCCTAAGGGGCTCAGATTTGACTCTCAAGACGGATATGTTCGGGTATATATTGACTGTTCGGCATTGACCGATGCAGATACGATCGAATTCGGCGATGATGAATTCTACTATTATCTTAACAATAATACTTATAAAGGATATTGGGAGCAGATAGCCGGAGAAGACAAGGACATTAATCCACAGCAGGTCATCTTTGATTTTGACGATTTTGCCGGAAGAGTAAATCTTAGGGACTTTACCGGCGTGTGCCTTGCGCCGAATGCTACAGTCGGTATCTGGAATGAATCCGAAGGCCAGGTAATATGCGCGAGATTTGAGAATAACGGCGGTGAGTGGCATTCTACTTCCTGTAATGTGGATACCAACAAGTCTACGGTTTATGCAACGAAGATGAAGGCCGTTGAACAGGTGCTTACCAAGAAATATGAGATAGCCGGATCTAAGAAGGAAGTGACCGTAGCATCCAGCACGGTTTACTCCGGAACTGCTAACGCCAAGGTTGAAGATAAGAAACAGGCCAACGCTACGGTTAATGTTACGGACATAAAAGAAGCATCCGCTACAGTTCATGTAACCGACTTCAGGGAAGCAACTGCTACTGTCAAAGTTGAGGATAATAAGAAAGCAACTGCTACTGTCAAAGTTGAGGACAATAAGGAAGCAACCGCTGACATAACTCTCACAAAAACATACAGCAGCAATGTTGATGTAGAGGGCAAGTCCCGGGCAAGTGTTAAATACGATTCAGCTGAAGTTGATCCTGACTTCACATACACGATCAAGTTCAGCAGATCGACTACAGACTTAAGGTATCGTAACTGGGTAAGACGTACATACACTCTTACGGAATCAGATACGGACTCTGATTCGGATTCCGACACCGATACAGACACTGACACAGATACCGATACAGACACCGATACCGACACTGATACCGATACCGACACTGATACAGACACCGATACAGACACTGACACCGATACAGACACCGATACGGATACAGATACTGATACGGATACCGATGGACCGGCAGCAGTACTCGGAGCTCGTCGCGGACGCGGAGGCGCAGTACTCGGAGCCCGTCGTAGTCCCGGAACCGGAGATGCAAGTTCGATGGCATCCATGATGACCATGATCGGCGCATCATCAGCAGCTCTCGGAGCATGGGCGGCTTCTAAGAAGAAACGTGATGAGAAATCTTCCGAAGAGGACGATCAGGAGTGATCGGTACCAGACGCAAAAGACGTACAGAATTAACGAAATAAAGCAATAAAAGATTTGAGCCGCACCCGAAAGGTGCGGCTCATTTATTGTATATCAGCGGAGACGGAGGGATTCGAACCCTCGTGCCCCGGAGGGCAAACGCATTTCGAGTGCGCCCCGTTATGACCACTTCGATACGTCTCCGAATGTTTTTCGGGTGTTTATGCCCTTCAAACACTCAAACATAATATATTATTTTTCGAATCAAGTCAATTGTAGTCCCCCCTATATTTTAGTATAATTATAGGTGTTTTTACCGTAAGGTAACTATGGGTAACAATAAGCATTAATATATACTGTATACAGGAGGTCGGCTATGAAAAGAATAGGTATTCTTACCAGCGGTGGTGATTGTCAGGCGCTCAATGCGGCTATGAGAGGACTTGTAAAGTGCCTTGATGTCAGCGGAGAGAATATAGAGATATACGGATTTATCGATGGATACAGGGGACTGATTTACGGCGATTTCAAGATGCTGACCGGTCATGATTTCTCGGGTATCCTGACCAAGGGCGGCACGATCCTGGGTACATCCAGGACACCGTTCAAGACCATCCGTGAGCCCGATGCGGACGGCCTGGATAAGGTAGAGGCCATGAAGCAGAACTACTACAAGCTCAAACTCGATGTGCTCGTTATCCTGGGCGGAAACGGAACCCACAAGACCGCTAACCTGCTCCGCGAGGAAGGCCTTAACGTGGTAACACTTCCGAAGACCATAGACAACGACCTTTGGGGCACGGATATGACCTTCGGTTTCCAGAGCGCCGTGGATATCGCAACGGATGCGATCGACTGCATACATACGACAGCAGCTTCGCACGGACGTATCTTCATAGTGGAGATCATGGGCCACAAGGTTGGCTGGCTTCCGCTTAACGCCGGCATGGCAGGCGGTGCCGACATCATCCTGATCCCCGAGATCCCTTATGATATCGACAAGATCGTAGAAGCCATCAACGGCCGTGACAAGAGAGGCAGCAAGTTCACGATCATGGCTGTCGCAGAAGGCGCTATCTCCAAGGAAGATGCAGCACTCTCCAAGAAGGATCTTCGCAAGAAACAGGAGACTTCTCCTTATCCTTCCGTATCTTATGAGATCGCGGCACTGATCCAGAAAAAGACCGGCAAGGAAGTCCGCGTGACCGTTCCCGGCCACACCCAGAGAGGCGGAAGCCCCTGCCCTTATGACCGCGTATTTGCCACCAGGCTCGGCGCAGAAGCCGGCAAGCTGATCCTTAACGGCGAGTACGGATTCATGGTTGGTTATAAGAACCGTGAGATTGTTAAGGTTCCCCTTGATGATGTAGCAGGCAAGCTCAAGACTCTGTCACCCGACGCTACGATCATTCAGGAAGCAAAAATGATAGGTATCAGCTTCGGCGACTGATCCTGCCGATAGTCAGATAATGTGGTAATATGTCCTACACCGCTTTATATCGAAAATTCCGTCCTGTCTCTTTTGACGATGTCAAGGGGCAGGACCATATTGTAACGACACTTCGCAATCAGATCCGTTCTGACAGGATAGGTCATGCCTATCTTTTCTGCGGTACGCGCGGTACGGGTAAGACGACGGTGGCCAAGATCCTGGCCAGGTCCGTTAACTGCGAGAATCCCGTTAACGGGAGCCCCTGCGGTGAGTGCCCGACCTGTCAGGCGATTAAAGGCGGCGCTGCGCTTAATATCATCGAGATAGATGCTGCGTCCAATAACGGTGTCGATAATGTCCGCGAGATCATCGACGAGGTTGCATATTCACCTACGATGGGCCGGTACAAGGTCTATATCATCGACGAGGTGCATATGCTCAGTAAAGGTGCGTTCAACGCCCTGCTGAAGACCCTCGAGGAGCCTCCGGAGTATGTCATCTTCATCCTGGCGACCACCGAGCCCAATGCACTGCCCGTGACGATCCTCTCGAGATGTCAGCGCTATGACTTCCACAGGATCACGATTGAGACCATACAGGGCAGGCTCCGTACCGTGTGCGACGAAGAAGGCCTCTCCGTAGACGATAAGGCGCTCAGATACATCGCAAAGATGGGCGACGGATCCATGCGTGATGCGTTATCGCTCCTTGATCAGTGCATCGCTTTTCATATCGGTGAGACGCTGACCTATGACCACGCTCTCGATGTATTAGGAGCCGTGGATACGAGCGTTTTCGACCGGCTGATCAATGCCGTATACGACCACGATGTGGTGACATCCCTGAATCTCCTGCAGGATGTCGTGGATCAGGGGCGCGAACTTTCGCAGTTTAATAACGACCTCATCTGGTATGTACGCAGCATCATGCTCGCTGCGACGGATACAGGCCTTGATGAGATCATAGATATCAATACCGAGGATATGGAAGCCCTGAAGGCTACCGCAGCGCGTATCGATTCCGAAACCGTGATGAGATATATCAGGGAGCTGTCGGATCTGACATCACAGCTCCGATATTCCCCGCAGAAAAGGATCCTGCTCGAGGTTACGCTGATCCGCATGTGCAGACCCGGTGAATTTTCATCCGTGGTGCCTGGCACCATAGACGGCATCGGTGAAGCAAAGGTGCCTGGCACCATAGATGACGCCGCAGCCGGAACCCCGGTCGGCACCGCTGCCACCCCCGCTCCCGCTGCCTCCGTCGTGGATTCCGCGGAATTCCATGTACTGTTTGACGGGCTTAAAAACCGCATCTCTTCTCTTGAAGAAAAGCTGGCTTCGGGCTCTTTTTCCGTGAATAAAGAAGATACGCCTATCAAGGAGGCACCCCGCCCCGAAGCACTTCCCGAAGACGTTGAGTATGTGAACAACCACTGGAAAGCGCTTATGGACAGCCTTCCTGCCAATCTGAGCATAAATATTTCGGAAGCAAGACGCGGCATAACCTCAGACGGCCGACTGGAGCTTACATGGCTGGCCGTGGGCGGATCCAACATCAGTTACAGCAGGGCCTGCGATCCGACCAATCGTGAGATTCTGGATAACGCTTTATCAGAACTGACCGGCAAGCATGTCGATGTGACATACACGCTGGCGCAGGATAAGCGCGATCTTGAAGAACACCACTTCGATATATCACAGATGATAACTGTTGAGATAGAGACTGAGGACGAGACCGCGTCCGGATATGTCTGAAAAAAGCGGAATTCCGCAAATTAAGCGGAGAACCGACGCGATATCGATCATAGAAAAAGGAGTTAATATGGCAAAAAGAGGAGGCTTTCCCGGCGGCCAGATGCCGGGTAATATGGGCAATCTGATGAAGCAGGCACAGCGGATGCAGCGTCAGATGGAAGAAAGTCAGAAGGAACTTGAGTCTGCGGAGTATACCGCAACAGTAGGCGGCGGTGTGGTGACCGCGACCGTCTCGGGCAAAAAGGAAGTGATCTCGGTTAAGATCGATCCCGATGCCGTGGATCCCGAAGATGTAGAGATGCTCCAGGATCTGATCATGGCAGCCGTAAATGAAGCACTCAGACAGGCTGAAGAGGCTAGTTCCCAGGCCATGAGCAAGTTAACCGGCGGCCTCGGAGGTTTGGGCGGACTTGGAGGAATGCCCTTCTGATGGAGATGTATAACGGCCTCATCAATAATCTGATAGATGAGCTTGCATCCCTTCCCGGCATAGGCACCAAATCGGCCCAGAGACTGGCATTTCACATGATCGCGCTTCCGCAGAGCAAGGTGGATCATCTGGCTCATACCATGATGAAGGCCAGGGCGGAGGTCAGATACTGCGATGAATGCTGCAATCTCGCGGATTCCGAACTTTGCCCCGTGTGCGCAAATCCCAAACGAGACCATAAGACGATCATGGTGGTCGAGAACCCCAGGGACCTGGCGGCATATGAGAAGACAGGCCGATACGAAGGTGTATATCATGTGCTTCACGGTGCGATATCCCCGATGCTGGGCATTGGCCCCGGAGATATCCGCTTAAAAGAACTCATGACGAGACTGGAGGGTGATGTAGACGAAGTCATCATCGCCACCAATTCAAGCTTAGAGGGCGAGACTACGGCGATGTATATAAGCAAGCTCGTCAAACCCACGGGCATTAGGGTGACCCGCATAGCGAGCGGCGTACCTGTAGGCGGAGACCTGGAGTACATAGATGAAGTCACACTCCTTCGCGCCCTTGAAGGCAGAACGGAGATATAAAAACCATACACGCGGCGCGACCGCGACAGATTAAGGAGAAAACAATGGCAACTATCACAAGATCATCATTCGGCAAACTTAAGGACGGCAGAGAGGCTTCTCTGTACACATTGGAAGCGGCAGGCCTGAAGGTTTGCATCAGCGATTTCGGAGCTGTTATCGTGAGCATCTTTGCACCCGATGCTTCCGGAAATGCTAAGGATGTCCTTCTCGGATTCGACTCTGTATCCGGCTATGAGGTAAACAAGAGCTTCTTCGGAGCTACGATCGGCCCTAACGCAAACCGTATAGGCGGCGCATCTTTTATGATCGGCGATAAGAAGTACCAACTGGCAGTAAACGATGGCAAGAACAACCTTCATTCCGATGCGGACTTAGGATTCCATAAGAGACTCTGGAACGCCGAGGAGAAAGACGGCGAGCTGAAGCTTTCCCTGCCCATGAAAGACGGCGAGATGGGCTTCCCCGGAAACATGGAGGTAAGCGTCACTTTCAGCATCACCGACGATGCCGGACTTAAGATCCACTACTATGTGACGACCGACCGTCCTTCGCTTATCAACATGACCAATCATGCATACTTTAACCTTGGCGGACAGGATTCTGGCAAGATCCTCGATCATGAGCTGAAACTGAGCGCGTCAAAATACACTCCCGTAGTGGAAGGAGCGATCCCCACCGGCGAACTTGCGGATGTGGCCGGAACCGTATTTGATTTCACCGATTTCAGACGCGTAGGCGATAATATCGATGATGATGTTGAACAGCTGAAACTCGTTAAGGGCTATGACCACAACTGGGTCATCGATGGCGGAGAAGACGGCAAGCTTAAGAATATCGCAACCTTGAGAGATCCCAAGTCGGGCAGATACATGGATGTCCTGACCGATCAGCCGGGCGTACAGTTCTATGCGGGCAACTGCATCACTCCCGAGGACGGCAAGGGCGGATTCCATTACGACGTAAGATACGGTCTGTGCCTCGAAACACAGGTTTATCCCGACAGCATCAATCAGGCCGGATTCCCTGACTGCGTATATGATGCGGACAAGCCTTACGACACGGTAACGATCTACAGATTTTACGCAAAATAATCACGCTTACACATGGCCAGGATCTTTACTTTTCCCAAAAAAAATAATGAGGAATATGTAGAAAACGGTGGTGAAGCGGCCTCCTGGACTTATAAAGACAGGATACGCAGCCACAAACTGGTGATCTTCTATCGCGCGCTGTTGGTGATCGCGCTGACGGCGGCGATAGTTTTTGCGCTCATCATGCAGGCCAAGAACCGCGTATATACCAGCGCCGAAGTAGTTGCTTCCGCAGACAACCATTCGATCCGTACGGAGAACATGGTGGATTTTGCGGGCACTATCTTAAGTTACGGTATGGACGGTGCGGCATGCGTGGATGTAACCGGTAAAGCCCTCTGGAATATCACTTATCAGATGCAGGAACCCATGATATCCGTTCAGGGTGACATGGCTGCGATAGGTGATTACGGCTCCAGGACCATATACCTTCTCAGGACTACAGGCAGCGTCGGAGAGATCTCAACTACGATGCCCTTATATAAGTTCTCGGTATCCCAGTCGGGAGAAATTGCCGTCATCTTAAATGACACCGACACGACCTGGATATATCTGTATGATTCACTGGGCAACATCCTGGCATACTTTAAGACGACCATGAGACAGTCCGGATTCCCGGTCGACGTTGCGATATCTCCGAACGGCAAGATCGTCGGAGTGAGCTACGTATACGTTGACAGCGGCGATATGCGCTCGCGCGTGTCATATTATAACTTCGGCGACGTCGGACGAAATGAGACCGACAACTATGTCAGCGGATACGACTATGCGGGCACGGTCATCCCCACGATGCATTTTATGGACAATGAGATCTCGTTTGCGGTAGCAGATGACAGGCTCATGTTTTACCGCGGCTCGGAAAAACCCGTTTCCTACGCGGAGCATCTTGTATCCGAGGAGATCCAGAAAGTCTTTTACAACGACAAATACGTGGCGCTGGTCTTTTATTCCGATCAGGCCGAATACAGATATCACATAGAGATCTTCAACAAGAGTGGAAATCTCGTAGATGAAAGAGAGTACAACTCCGAATTCAAGGAGATCGTGATGGAGAACGATCTGGTCTACATCTACTCGGAATCACGTGTCCTTGAGTACAGGATAAACGGCAATACGGCATACGACGGGATTCTTCCGAAGAGCACATATCTGCTGATCCCGGGTAAGAACAGCGGGAAGTTCACCACGGTCAATTCGGAGACCGTGGACACGGTGCAGCTAAGATGACGCCGGAGATCAGAAACCTGATACTATGCGTAGTTGCCGCGCTTTTCCTGATAGTATGTGTACGCAGGGGATACTCGAACGGATTTGCAAAAGAGCTCCGCAAACTGATAAGCATAGCGGTCGCTTTTATCTGCCTGGTGCTCATCCTCGCTCTTCGCGGAGCGTTCAGGGACCGGCAGTACGGATCGGCGATAGTCATAGCCGGCGCGATCGTGATCTTAAGCCTGGGATGGAAATTCGTCCGTATGGTCTTGGGCCTTTTGTCCGGATTTACGGAGCTGCCGATCGTAAGTACGCTTGATTCGCTCTTAGGAGCAGCAGCGGGCGCTTTAGAGTGCGCCGGAGTCATCTGGATCATTTACAAGATATATGAGGTCATAGCAACACAGTAATGAACATAGCGGTAATCGGAGCGGATGCCGAATCCGTACATTCAATTAAACAGGCGCATAAGCTCGGACACCGGGTCATAGCCGTGGACCAGGACCCGAAGGCCCCGGGCGCCCTGGAGGCAGATGTCCATTACAAGATAGATATCTCTCATGAATCGGAGGTTATAGATGCCCTGAAAAAAGAGGATATCGATTTCGTCATGACTACGCCTATAGGCAGGCATCTGACTACGATAGGTGCCGTGAATGATGCGCTCGGGCTGCCCGGCATCAGCCGCGCCAAAGCGGTCATATGCACCGATAAATATGAGTTCCATAAGAAACTGAGCGCTGCGGGCTTACGTTCTAACAGATGCTTTCTCGTAAGCTCCTATAAACCGGTCGATCCGTATAAGATCTTATATCCTGCGATATTTAAGCCCAGGTTCGGATCGCACGGAAGATCGGTCCACTACCTTACGAGTGCCGAAGAGATCTTAAAGCTTCAGGATGATATATGGGGTCCGCACGAAGAAGCCGAAGGCCCCGATAACGAGAATATCAGCGCGGCGGAGTTTTCCAGAAACGTCAAGAAGACCATGGAGGAGCACCAGAGAAAAGCTTCTCTCGAAGACGATCCGTCCGATGATTATATACTTGAGGAAGCGCTGATCGGAGATGAATATGCGGTCGACGGCTTCATGGAAGGGTATAATTATGAGATAATGCTCGTGCGCCGCAAGCGCCTGACTGATCCTCCCGCAAGACAGGCCGTGGAATACATGGTCATCCTGCCGAGCGATGATCGCGCGCTGGAGGCTCAGATCAGGGATTACATGAACAAGGTGTGCGAGACCCTGGGCCTCAAGGACTGCATGCTGCATGCCGATATCGTCATACACGGACGAGACATCAATGCGATTGAGGTTTCGGCTTCACCTGCGGGAAGACATGTCTATGACGAACTGATTCCGATGGCCTGCGGTGTGGATCCGGCAGAGCAGTACATAAGATATATGTCCGGAGCATCGCATTATTTCCAGCCATTAAATGGCCGGAAGCTGATGCTCAGATACTTTGACATGGAGCATTGCTTCCTGCACGGCATACCGGATCTCGAGAAGATCATATCGCTCATGCCTGCGGGAGTAGCTTTCCGCAAGTGGAAATGCAAGATGAAGCTGCTTGATTATCTCGGCTCCATAAACGACGAATCTTCCATACTCTGGCGCGGATACTATATAATAGAGGGACCGGACGAGAGGGCGCTGCGTACGGCGGCGGATATAGTCCGGGACAGTTTTGAACTAAAATAACTGCGCAGGCAGGATTTTTAAAGAATGATAAAGATACTTAAGAAGATGAACCTGCTTCTGGACAGGAAGCAGAAAGCCCAGATGGGCGGAATAGTGATCATGATGCTGATAGGCGGCGTTTTGGAGAGCGTGGGCGTGGCCATGGCCATTCCCGTGCTTCAGGTCGTCATCGAGCCGACTACGGTGCAGACCAACAAATACATGCACGCGATCTATGAACTTTTCCATATGACGAGCACGACGCAGTTCGCGATCACTGCCATGGTCGGCCTGATACTTGCATTTGTAGTGAAAAATGTCTTCCTGTTCTTCCTGACCAAGGTTGAACTTAAGTTTGTATACACCAATCAGTTTGCGACATCCAGACGCATGATGATCAACTTCATGCAGCGCCCCTACGAGTACTATCTGGGCGCCGATACGGCCGTAATTCAGCGAAGCATAACATCCGACGTGAACAACATGTACGGCCTCATATTGAGCGTCCTGCAGCTGTTCAGCGAGTACATAGTCTTCGCCTGCCTGATCATCGTCCTGCTCTATCTGGACGCGGGCATGGTCGTGTCGATCGCGGCTCTCCTGATCGCAGTTCTCGTCGTGATCAAATATGTGCTCAAGCCCGTCATGAGAAAAGCGGGTGAGGATAATCAGGATTATTACAGCGGGCTCTTTAAATGGATCGAGCAGTCCGTTATCGGCATCAAGGAGATCAAGATAGCCAACCGCGAACCCTACTTCATAAACGAGTATGCCAGGTGCGGAGAAGGCTATGTGAATGCAGTCCAGAAATACAACCTCTTCAATGCGACTCCGAGGCTTCTCATAGAGACTCTGTGCGTGGCAGGACTCGTGATATACATGATGATCAGGATGCTCTCCGGAGCGCCGGTTACCGAGCTTCTCTCACAGATCACGGCCTTCGGCGTTGCTGCGATGCGTCTTCTTCCGAGCGCGAACCGCATCAACAATTATCAGACCGCGATATCGTATTTTGAACCGTTCTTCATGGGCGTTACCGATGATCTTCAGACTGAGATCCATGACGAGAGCGTGGACTACGATGCCGATTCCTATCTCGATGTCGAGAAGGTTGAGAAACTTCCCGTAAGAGAGGCTATAGAGCTTAAGGATATCGTATATCATTACCCCGACAGCGATATGTATGTCTTCGATCACGCGACGATGAAGATCCCTGTAGGCAAGTCGGTCGGCATCGTGGGTACATCCGGTGCAGGCAAGACGACGATCGTGAATATCATGCTGGGCCTTCTCGACATAGAAGAGGGACAGATCCTCGCGGACGGCGTTGATGTGCGGAGCAATTACCGCAGATGGCTCAAGAACATCGGCTACATCCCCCAGACGATATTCATGTTAGATACCAGCATCCGTAAGAATGTGGCGTTCGGAATCCCGGACGAAGAGATAGATGATGACAAGGTATGGGCAGCCCTTAAGGAAGCCCAGCTCGATGATTATGTGCGTTCGCTGCCCGAAGGCCTGGATACCGGCATCGGAGAGCGCGGCATCAGGTTATCGGGCGGACAGCGTCAGCGTATCGGCATAGCCAGAGCGCTTTTTGAGGATCCCGAGGTACTGGTCCTTGATGAGGCTACATCGGCTCTCGATAACGAGACCGAGACGGCGATCATGGATTCCATAAACCGCCTGCATGGGCGCAAGACGCTCATCATCATAGCCCACAGGCTTCAGACCATAGAGAAATGTGACATGGTCTACAGAGTAGAAGAAGGAAAGGTTAGCATAGAAAGACAGGCATGAAAAAGATCTGGGATATTTACAAAAAACATCGTGAAGTAATAAGTTATCTGTTCTGGGGCGGCGTTGCTTTCGTACTGAGCATGGTGCTGTTCTGGGTATTCAATTCCAAGCTCGGCATGGGCGAAGTTACGGCCAATACCGTCGACTGGATCATCGTCATGGTATTTGCTTTTTTCACGAACAAGATTTTCGTGTTCAGGAGCAAAGCCGGCTCTGCGGCAGCCTTCGGCAAGGAATTTTTGTCATTTGTACTTGCCAGGCTGTTCACGCTTTTCTTAGAAGATGCGATCATATGGCTCGGCTGCACGAAGATGGGCTTCAATTCGGAACTCGGAGCCCTCGTTGTTAAGCTGATCGGGCAGTTCGTGGTCATCGTGACAAACTATATACTCAGTAAGCTGATAGTATTCAGGCACAAGGCTGATGCAAAAGTGCCTGCTGACGCTGATGCAGCAGAAGACGCAGAAGGCGCGGCTGAAGCGGTTCAGGATTCTGTATCGGAGACGGTTGATGAGTGATTCTCTGACCAGGAGACAATCCAATTATGAATGGCTGCGTGTTTTGGCCATGGGTATGGTGATCACGCTCCACTACATGTTCAAGGGCGGGATCATCGAAAATCCGACTGCGGATTTTTCCGCGCGCTCAATAGTGATGTGGCTGATCACATCATTCTGCATCTGCGCGGTCAATACATATGTCCTGATCAGCGGCTACTTTCTCGTTGAGTCAGAGTTTAAGCCCGTGAGACTTGCAGGGCTCCTGATCCAGGTCCTGGAGTACAGCCTGCTCATCTATGCGGTACTGCTGATCGCCGGAGTAGGAGACGTGACTCCTCCGACCGATCTGCATTCGCTCCTTGTCTATATCTTCCCGGTGGGATGCGAGGAATACTGGTTCGTGACCGCATACTTTCTGATGTATCTTACCGCGCCGATCCTTGCGAAGGGAATCAAAGCACTTGATAAGCGCACATTTACCCTGCTCATCGGCCTTCTGCTCTTTTTTACCTGTGTGGAAAAAAGCTTCCTGCCCATGCTTCTTCCGGGTGATGCATACGGATATAACTATCTGTGGTTCATGACGCTGTTCTGCGTGGCCGCATACATCAGGCTCTACGGAATAAGCTTTCTGGAAGGCAAAAAGGGAGTATCGTGGCTCGTGTATGCGGGCTCCGCGATTCTCGTTTTTGCGATCGGCTTAGGATTCTCCTGTGCGGGTCATGCGACCGGCATAGACGGGCTGCTGCATTATTCCGATATCGTATTTCACTATAACTACGTATTTGTACTGACGGCTTCGATCGGACTGTTCTATATCTTCAGGAACGCTTCGTTTAATGAAGAAGGGATCCCGGCCCGCGCCGCCCGTATCATGGGCAGGCTCACTTTCGGCGTATACCTTCTGCATGAGCATCCCTGCGTAAGATATGCGTGGCCGAAATGGATGGGAGTTACTTCCGACAGATCCCTTGTCATGACGATACTTAACTGGCTGTGGTGCGTGCTGCTGATCTACGCGGCAGGCCTGCTTATAGAATATGTGCGGAGCGCGGTGCATGAGCGCATAGCCACCGCATGGAATTCTCGTAATGGAAAAAAGAAAGATCCCAGCTGATCGATTACTCATGTATATATATGTCCTGCTTCTGATCGCCTATCCTCTGGTTCGGGCGGGACGCGGCCTGTACGTCGGAGATACCACGTACAGCCCTGCCAATTTCACTTTTCACGGATCCATGTCAGGCACATGGACCATCGCCACTTATCTAGCCAATGTCCTCGGATATATTTTTACAAAACTGCCCGGCGGTGCTACGCTGCTCGGTCTTAATGTCTATACTTCTCTGGTGGTCAGCCTGACCGCGCTGATAGTATTTTTTGTCCTGAAAAAGGACATCAACATCCATGTTCTTTTCATAGGTGAGGTGCTGGCCTTAAGCCTGTGCTGGTGCCCGACGACGATACTGTATAACTATCTGACATATCTGCTCTTTACGGCGGGGGCGCTGCTTCTGTATATGGCGGTCTGCTCAGATGACGAGGCGGCGCGAAAGATCCTCTTCATCGCGGCCGGCGTATGCCTGGGCCTTAATGTGTTTACGAGGCTTCCTAATGTCACCGAGGCGGCGCTGATACTGGTTGTCTGGTTCGCTGCGCTTATCCGCGGCAGGAAGATCTCGAATACCCTGCTCGATACGCTTTTCTGTGCGTGCGGGTACGTGATCGGGTTCGCAATTCCCTGGACAGTGGTCCGGTATAAGTATTCGACGACAGCGTTCACGGACATGATCTCAAATATGTTCAGGATGACCGAGAAGGCCACCGACTATAAGCCCGCGTCGATGATAACCGCGATGTTCGAAGACTATGCATACGCGGGCAAATGGATAGCCCTCTGGGCCGCCGCAATGCTCATATGCGGAGTTTTCTATCTGGCGCTTGAGATGGATACGAAGAACAGAAATGCAGCCGTCTTCATGAAGGCATACAGATACAAGGACGCGATACATGCGTTCTTCGCTGTATTGATGTTCGGACTGATCATCAGACTCTGCTATGGACGCGGAATGTTCTCATTCAGGTATTATGAGTACGGATGTATGTATTTCTGGGCTGTGATACTTCTGCTTGCGACGACGCTGATAGCGCTTTTCATTATATTCAAGGCAGATCCCCTCTGCTCGGGTAAGGAAAAATGGGAGCACAAGAGGATCCTTTCGATGATAGCTCTCATCATGATCTACATCACCTGCATCGGATCCAACAACGGACTTTACCCTATAGTGAACAACATGTTCATTTGCGGTCCTTATATAGCGTGGGTGCTGTGGGATGCGGCGTGCGCGCTGTACCGATATAGCCGCGGTAAGAGCATCGCCGCTACAGACGAAGCCGACGCAGCAGCGAACGACACCGATGCAGAAGCTAAAGCCGGCACCGCCACTCCGGATCCCGCCGAGCTCATGAACGGCCGGCCCCGTACGCGCGCGATCATATATGCCGTAACGCTCACGACCTCGATCCTTTTCGTCGGGACTTTCATACAGGCCTTCGGATTTCATATGGTCAATGCCTTCAATGACGGCATAAACGGAGAGAAGTTGGACTCATATGTTACGGGCTACGCGAGAACGGATCATATCCGGACGAGCGCCTTTAACGCTCAGACGCTTCAGGGCCTCATGGACTATATGTATTCGCACAAGACGGAGGGCGACTCTGTGATCCTCTACGGCGAGATCCCGGGGCTCGGGTATATCCTTGACATGCCGAGCGCCCTGACCACATTCTGGCCGGATCTGGACAGCTACAACTATTTTGAATGGCAGCGTGATCTGGATGCGATCACCGTGGAAAAAGCGGATCACATGCCTTACGTGATCGTCACACTGCCGGTCGCCGCGCTGGAGGGAGGAGATCCCGACGCGATAGCTTTCTTCGGTGAAGAAGCGGCCAAATACGAAGATGACCGGAAAGTTTACGACCTCATATCGTTCATCCTCGATAACGGTTATGAGCAGGTTTATGTGAATGATGCGTACGCCGTGTACGTTTGCCACTGAGATTAACAGGTGATAAAATAACCCCATGATCAATTTTAATGTACCGCCTTTTACAGGCAAAGAAATCGAATATATCCGTGAAGCGGTCGACAATCAGAAGATCTGCGGAGACGGTCCTTTTACGAAAAGGTGCTCGGAATGGATCGAGCAAAAGACCGGGACCGGACGTGCTCTTCTGACCACTTCGTGTACGCATGCGACCGAGCTTGCGGCACTGCTTCTGGACATCAAACCGGGCGATGAAGTAATACTTCCTTCGTATACTTTCGTATCGACTGCGGATGCGTTCGTTCTGCGTGGAGCTACGGCTGTATTTGTGGATATCCGTCCCGATACGATGAACATCGATGAGAAGCTCATCGAGGATGCGATCACCAACAAAACCAGAGCCATCGTCCCCGTGCACTATGCGGGCGTGGGCTGTGAGATGGATACGATCCTGGATATTGCTAAATGTCATAACCTGGCAGTCGTTGAGGACGCCGCACAGGGCATCATGTCCACATACAAGGGACGCGCTCTCGGAGCCATCGGCGATTTCGGCTGCTATAGTTTTCACGAGACCAAGAACTACAGCATGGGTGAAGGCGGAGCCCTTCTCATCCGCGATGAATCCTATGTGGAGAAGGCGGAGATCTTCAGGGAAAAAGGCACCGACCGCAGCAAGTATTACAGAGGTCAGGTGGACAAATACAGATGGCAGGATTACGGATCATCGTACCTGCCCAGCGACATGAATGCGGCTTATCTGTATGCACAGCTTGAGATGGCTGATGAGATAAACGAGACCAGAAAGGCGAGGTGGGAGCAGTATAAGACTCTCCTTGCTCCGCTTGCCGAAGCAGGGCGTATCTCGCTTCCTTATATCCCGGAAGAGTGCGAGCACAATGCCCACATGTTCTATATCAAGACCAGGGATATGGAAGAGCGGACCGCTCTCATCGATCATCTGAAAAAGCATGAGATCCTGGCCGTATTCCATTATATTCCGCTCCATTCGGCTCCCGCCGGAATAAAATACGGCAGATTCCACGGAGAGGATAAGTACACGACTTCGGAGAGCGAAAGACTCTTAAGACTCCCGATGTACTACAAACTGACCGAAGATGAGGTTACCTACATCTGCGATCAGGTGGCTGCTTTCTATGAAAACCGCTAAAGAAAAAACCGGATATGCCGACATCGTCATTGCCGTCATTGTCACGCTGCTGCTCGTCCTGATAGCCGCCGTGGCGTATGACCATTATTATGAGTTCAATGATGATGTGCTGATGAAAGATATCCTGTCAGGCACATATACAGGCACGCCTTCGGCGCTCAATGTACAGATGTTAAGCCCGATAGGATATTTTATTTCGTTCTTATACAGGCTGGCACCGGGCATTCCATGGTACGCGCTTTTCCTGTGCGGCTGCCAGTATCTCTGCGTCCTCATCATAACTTACCGTATCGTTCATCTTACTCCCGATCTTATGGGCAGCATCGCTGCCGGTGTCATTATATTTCTGTTTGCGATGTGTTCGATGCTTCCGCATCTGGTGATGGTTCAGTATACGGTCACCGTGGCGATCCTTGCGGCGACGGCCGCGCTTTATCTGTATACGATCCCTGTGGAAATAACCGGTCGTAAGTTCATCGTAAAAGCGCTTCCCGCGATCATAATGGTCATTCTGGCGTTTCAGATCAGGACTGAGATGCTCCTTCTTCTGGCGCCTTTTCTTGCAACATGCGGTATCGCCAGATGGAGCAGGGAAAAGCATCCCTTCGACCACAGCACGGTCAGAGGATTCATGGGCGTTGTCGTACTCATCGTTGTCGGGATGACGGCCTCATTTTTCATCAATTCGGTATCGTATTCTTCGGGAGAGTGGAAGGTCTTTCTGATGGAATTCGATAACAGGACCGAACTGTATGATTATCAGTATGTACCTCCGTATGATGAACAGAGCGGGTTCTATGAGTCGATCGATATGACGGCCGCGCAGGTTAATCTTCTGGAAAACTATGACTATGCGCTGGATGATCGTATTGACGGGGAAAAGATAGGACAGGTTGCGTTCTTCGCTTCGCAGCTCAGACACGAGTCCGCAAGCGAGAGACTTCCGGAAGCTCTTCGGGAGTATGTTTACAGAATGACGCATTTTAAGGGGGGATCGTATTCCCTGCTCATACTGTTTCTGTATGTTATGCTTGGCATCGCCGTATTGTCCAGTAAGGACAGAAAGACCGGACGTAAGATAATGATAATGATCCTGCGTGTCGGCGGACTTATCTTCATGAGAAGCATCTCATGGATGTATATCGTCTACGGCAGGCGCCTGCCCGACCGTATCGTTCATCCGCTCTATATCATAGAGATCGTGATTCTTTTTGCAATGATCACTGCGGAGTTTTCGGGCAGGATCAAAGACGGCAGATACTTAAGGATGATCACGGGTATCGTACTGATCGTGGGCGGTCTGATCGTACTGCCGGGTTCGGTATCCAAACTGAACGAGCGTGTGGCTGCGCAGAAAGAGGTAAACAGCCTCGGCGATGCGATAGATGCATATTGCAGGAAGCATCCGGACAATTTCTATTTTGAGGATGTCTACAGCACGATCATAAACGGAGAGACGTTTAATGAGAAAATGTTTGCGGATACGGAACCGTATGTTAAGAATTATGATCTGATCGGAGGATGGATCTCGAACAGTCCGCTGTTTCGCGAGAAGCTCATGAGATGGGGCGTTGCTGATGTGTCGGATGCGATCCTCGGTAACGATAATGTGTTTATCATCTGTTCGGATGAATACGATATGGATTGGGTTTCGGATTACTACGCCGATACGGGGACGGCTGTGAAGATAGAACTTACGGATACAATCGCCGGAAGACTCGGCGTATACAGTGTAACTAAAGCATACTAAAAACGACGGGGCTTGCGCATCCGTCGTTTTCAGCTTTGGTAAGTATAGTCTTTCATCTTGATGTAGATTGCGTGAGGCATGCCGTTTGCTCCATATCCGTTGTTGCTGATGGCTATGTCTCTGGGTTCTCCGTTTTTCTTACGCTCATTTTCGAAGATACCCGCGAAACCGTCTCCTTTCTCTTCTTTTCTGTTCTGCTGGTAGAAAGCGCCTCCGCCTCCTGAATCCCTTCCCAGCCTATCGGTTTCGATCACTCCTGTTACTTTTCTGAGCGAATCATTTCCGTATACTGCAATGCTACCTCCCGGCCTTCCCTGGCTCAAACTTAGGTATCATATGATGACCGATCCTTCGGCCATCCGCCTTTAACTGATATATCGGCATATTTTTGAAAAAGTTAACATAATCTGAACAACAACCTGCATAAATGCCCCAAAAAGGTGCAGAATAGGGCCAGAGATGATATACTTACTCATATGGAATACAGAGTAAATGACAATCTGAAGGTCCGTCCGATCACGATGGATGATACGGATCTTATAGTTGAATGGCGGAATAAACCCAGGGTAATGCATAATTTTCTGATACAGCAGCCTTTTACGTATGAAGGCCACGTACAGTGGATGCATGAGAAGGTTGAGACCGGACTGGTCCGTCAGTTCATCATGGAAGAGATCACTGCCGAAGGTTCAAGGCCCATAGGCAGTGTATATATACGCGATATCGATATGGAAGCGCTGACCGCGGAGTACGGAGTCTTCATCGGTGAGGACGACGCTCTCGGCAAGGGTTACGGCAATGATATAGTCGATTGGGCTGTCGGGTATGCGCGCGATATGGGGCTTAAGAAGTTCACGCTCCGTGTGCTGTCCGATAACACGCCCGCCGCACACAGTTATATTCACGCCGGCTTTACCACTGTTCTGGTTGAAAAGGATTATATCGGACATCGCGATCTGGTGCATATGGAGTTGGACTTATGAAATTGATCAGTTTTTGCATACCCTGCTACAGATCGGCTCTGACCGTCACTTCAGTAGTCGATGAGATCCGTGAGACCATGGCGAATATGAAGGACTATGATTATGAGATAGTCCTCGTAAACGATGCCTCTCCGGATGATACTTTTGACGTGATCCGCAATCTTGCGGAAAATGATGAGCGTATCACGGGCGTTAACCTCGCCCGCAATTTCGGACAGCACGCCGCGCTCATGGCCGGATATGAGCTTACGAAGGGCGATATAGTGGTGAGCCTTGATGATGACGGACAGACTCCCGCGAATCAGGTAGGAAGGCTCATTGAAGCCATAGAAGCAGGCTCCGATGTTGTATATGCAAGATACGATCATAAGATGCACTCGGGCTTCAGGAATCTGGGCAGCAGGCTGAATGACAAGATGACCTGCATCATGCTCGGCAAACCCAAAGAACTTTATCTGTCGAGTTACTATGCTGCCCGCAGATATGTGATAGATGAGATGATCAAGTATAAGAATTCATATCCTTACGTGATGGGGCTTGTTCTTAGGACCACCAATAAGATCACGAATGTTGATGTGGATCACAGACAGCGGGAGACGGGCACCTCGGGATATACTTTTTCCAAGCTTCTCGGCCTGTGGATGAACGGATTTACCGCGTTCTCCGTGAAACCGCTGAGGATATCGATGCTGACCGGCATCATCTGCGCTCTGCTCGGAGTCGCATACATGATATATACGATCGTCAGGAAGTTTATGAACTCGGGAGCTCCGATGGGCTTCCCGACGCTCATCTGTGTGACTCTCTTCATGGGAGGCATGTTAATGATCATGCTCGGCCTGGTGGGCGAGTATGTGGGACGCACCTATATGTCGGTGAATGAAACGCCACAGTATGTCGTAAGAGAGGTTGTGGGACTTGAAACCGCAGACAACCGGGAAGAAGCATAGCGCACGCTTGCAGGCCATATCGGTCGTTTATGCATCCGTATGCGCGGTCTTTATGCTCCTCGGTTCCATGATCGGGCGTAACGGTGCGATAGAGTTTTCGGATCCGGTTCCGTGGATAGCGATGGTGCTTTCCTTTATTCTGACCGGAGCTTCCCTGTATTTCTTTTTACGATATACTTCACAGAGCGAACTGCCATCTGGTGATGACGATGTAAAAAAGGGTAAACTTTCGGCTTCGCTCATACGGAATGCCCTGATAATCTTTGCCTGCTGGATCCCGGTGTTTCTGGCTGAATTTCCGGGATTTTTTGTATATGACGCCGTAGATGAATATACGGCGGTCGCAACGCGCACCTTTACGACGCACCATCCGCTTCTTCATACGCTTTTCCTGGGAGGAAGCGTGCGTGCGGGTGAGGCTTTTGCAGGATCGGCAAACGCCGGGATCGCGTTCTATATCCTGGTCCAGATGGCCGTGCTCTCGCTCGTTTTTTCATGGGTGATAAGCACCATGAAGAGATTCAGGATCTTCGGGCTGATCTGGTATGCTCTGTTTCCGACCGTGGTCATGTTTGCGCTCTGTTCCGTCAAGGACACGGTCTTTGCGGCGGCGGTGCTCGTAAGCGTTGTGCTCACGGTAAAGGTATTAAAGCGCGAGGCAGGGCGCGCAGATCAGATATGTCTGCTTGCAGCGCTCCTTATCATGATGCTGAACAGACACAACGGCGTCTATGCATTCATCATCTACGCCTGCGTGATGGGCGGATATCTCGCTGCGACCATTAAGGGTACGATGATAAAGCGCATTGCACCGGCACTTGCTCTGGCCGGCGTTTTGTTTGTTTATCAGCTGATCAGCATGGGGCTTGTAGCAGTCCTTCACGCCGACGATTCGGAGCATCAGGAGATGCTCACCGTTCCGATCCAGCAGCTTGCCAGGACCTGGAGCGTATACGGAGATGAGTTCAGCGAAGAGGAACTTGAAACCCTCTATGAGATCCTTCCCGAGGATACGCTTAAGCACTACACACCGGAGCTTTCGGATCCGGTTAAGATAGGGTTTGACAACGCCGCATACGAGGCGGATCCGGGAAGATACAGAAACCTCTGGCTCTCGCTTTTTAAGAAACACCCGTTAAGCTATGTGAATGCATGGCTGAATACCTGCTACGGATATTTTTATCCGTTCACGGTCGTCAACGTATATGAGGGACATCAGGTCTACACGTTCACTTATACGGAGAGTTCCTATTTCGGTTACGAGGTGGAATACCCGGGAGAAAGACATTCGTTTATCGCGCCGATAGACCGGCTTTACAGATGGCTTTCGCTCGATGATGATATTCAGCG
>JAFZQY010000028.1 GCA_017620155.1 Lachnospiraceae bacterium
GGTCGCGGTGAATCTCAGATCGCTCTTTCTTACACACTCGGTGATGCATACACCCTTGATTACTGGGCAGAGATGGCCAGAAAGATTGAGGAAATGGGTGCAGACTCCATTTGTATTAAGGATATGGCAGGTCTTCTTGTTCCTTACAAGGCTGCAGAGCTTGTTAAGACTCTTAAAGAGAGCACCAAGCTTCAGATGCTGTTCCGCGGACAGAACATCTTAGGATATCGTCCTTATGCAGACGACGTTGTTTATGCTTTCGTTGAGAGATCTATAGCAAACGGTATAGATATCATCAGAATATTCGACTGCTTAAATGACCTTCGTAACCTTCAGGCTGCAGTAGATGCAACCAATAAGATCAAGAAGCAGGAGGGCAGAGGAGAGTCTCAGATAGCTCTTTCCTATACTCTCGGTGATGCTTACACACTTGAGTACTGGGCTGATACAGCCAAGAAGATCGAGGAGATGGGTGCCGATTCCATCTGTATCAAGGATATGGCAGGTCTTCTTGTTCCTTATAAGGCAGCTGAGCTGGTTAAGACTCTTAAGGAAAACACCAAACTTCCTATCCAGCTTCATACACACTATACATCCGGTGTTGCTTCCATGACTTACCTTAAGGCTGTTGAGGCAGGCGTTGATGTAATCGACTGTGCTATTTCACCTTTTGCACTCGGTACTTCACAGCCCGCTACAGAGGTTATGGTTGAGACCTTCAAGGGCACTGAGTATGATACAGGCTATGATCAGCAGCTTCTGGCTGAGATCGCCGATTACTTCACACCTTACAGAGAAGAGTGCATCAAGAGCGGCCTGATGAGCACCAAGGTTCTCGGTGTTAACATCAAGACTCTGCTTTATCAGGTTCCCGGCGGTATGCTTTCCAACATGGTCAGCCAGCTCAAGGAGCAGAACGCTGAGGACAAGTACAGAGAAGTGCTTGAGGAGATCCCCAAGGTTCGTAAGGACTGCGGTGAGCCCCCGCTTGTTACACCTTCTTCACAGATCGTCGGTACTCAGGCTATATTCAATGTGCTGATGGGTGAGAGATATAAGATGGCTACAGGCGAGTTCAAGGATCTTCTCCGCGGTAACTACGGACAGACCATCAAGCCTATGAACCAGGAAGTCATCGACAAGGTCATCCCCGGAGAACCTCGTTCGACTGCACGTTCCGCAGAGGCTACAGGCCGTACGGAGCCCGAGCTTGCATCACTTGAAGCTGAGATGAAGCAGTACAAGCAGCAGGAAGAGGATGTACTGAGCTATGCACTGTTCCCTCAGGTTGCAAAGGACTTCTTCGAGTATCGTGAAGCTCAGCAGACCGGTATAGACGGAGCTGCAGCAGATAAGGCCAACGGCGCTTATCCCGTTTAATTTCAGATAATCTCAAAACCCTCTGTCAAGATGTCTTGACAGAGGGTATTTTATTAATTATAATAACATACGTTATAAGTTAACATAATCCAATTCTCGAAACGGGGGGAAATCAATATGCCGAGAACCATTACCATAACCAGAGAGAATCTGATAGATGCTGCAATATCTCTGCTAAGGAGAGAGGGTATGAATGCGCTTACGGCACGTAAGCTCGCAAAAGAAGCCGGATGCTCGACACAGCCCATATTCCGTGCATATCAGAATATGGATGAATTATATGCAGACGTATTCGGGGTTTGTGCAGGACTCTTCAATGAGCATTGTGCATCTTCCCCTTCTGAAAGTACGGTTCCCTTTGTAAATCTGGGACTTGCTTATATCAGTTTTGCGCAGAACAATAAGGAGATATTCAGGCTGCTTTTCCTGTCGGATAACAGATACGGCAGGAGTCTCGCACAGCTGTTAAACGGTGATACCGGATATCTGAAAGAGCAGATCGCATCAGCGAAGGCTCAGGGTTCAAGTGATCCCCAGGGTCTGTTCATGAAGATGTGGATGCTCATTCACGGAAGTGCATGTATGTGCCTTACCGATGATTATGATCTTGATCTTGCTGCCACACGCAAACTTCTTGAGGACGCTGAAAAGGTATTCGCCTAAATGGAAAGCAAGAAGGACTTTATTACCCGTATCAATGAGAATTTCGCACGTATGAGCAAGGGCCAGAAGGCCATTGCATCATATATCTATGACAACTGTGAACAGGCTGCTTTCATGACGGCTGCCAGGATCGGAGAGGCTGTACATGTATCCGAATCGACTGTTGTCCGTTTTGCGTCATTTCTTGGTTATGACGGGTATCCCGAGTTTCAGCGTGATCTTGAAGCGTTCATTCAGGATAAACTCTCGGCCGTATCCAAGATGGATGTCAGATACGGTAAGAGTTCACAGTCCGACATTCTCAACATGGTCCTTGGTTCCGATGTCGAGAAGATCCAGCATACAATAGAAAACCTTGACCCTGTGGCATTTGAGACAGCTGTTGATTATATGCTGTCAGCCAAGCACGTATATATCATGGGACTTCGCAGCTGTGAACCGCTTGCGAGGTTCCTTCATTTCTACCTGAGCATGGTCCGTCCCGATGTCATCCTGATCTCCACAACGTCGGTTACAGAGACGTTTGAACAGATGATCCGCGTATCGGAAGAGGACTGTGTCGTAGGTATCAGTTTTCCCCGTTATTCGATGCGTACTCTTAAGGCACTTGAGTTTGCCAGTGACCGTAACGCAAAAGTCATAACCATAACCGATTCTGTGTACAGTCCGCTCAATCTGTACAGTTCATGCAATCTGCTCGCCAGGAGTGACATGGTCTCGATCGTTGACTCACTCGTGGCTCCTTTAAGTGTTATCAATGCGCTCGTTGTTGCTTTTGTTCTCAAGTCTCCCGATTCTACCAGAGAGAATCTTAAGAATCTGGAGTTTGCCTGGAATAATTATCAGGTATACCTTAACGATGAGATCAATTTCATAGGCGACGAGCCGATGCTCAATGTTCCCTTATGGAAAAACAATAATACCGAGAATAAGGAAGATACCGAAGGATGAAAACGGTAATCGTCGGAGGCGGTGCAGCCGGAATGGCAGCTGCGATCGGGGCTTCCGAATATGATCCGGATATACTGATCCTGGAACGCAATGAAAAACTCGGTAAGAAGATCTATATAACCGGCAAGGGCAGGTGTAATCTGACCAATGACTGTCCGGCTGACGATCTGATGAAGAGTGTTGTAAGGAATCCCAAGTTCCTGTATTCCGCATTCAGTGCATTCGACAACAGCGATATCGTTGAGCTGATGCATGAGCAGGGGATTGAGACCAAGGTTGAACGCGGCGGAAGGGTCTTTCCCGTATCTGATCATGCGTCCGATGTCATCCGTGCCCTGAAGAAGAAACTGGATCAGCTCGGAACCGAGGTCAGACTGAACACACTTGTCACTAAACTCGATATATCCGACGGACGGATCATAGGCGTTGTTACTTCATCCGGTGAGACGATAAAAGCTGATCATGTCATAATAGCATGCGGCGGTGCTTCATATCCTACGACCGGGTCCGACGGCATGATGTATGATCTTTTGCGCAGAGCGGGACACACGGTTAAAGAGCCCAGGCCTGCACTGGTGCCTCTTATATGTGCCGAGGACTGGATAGGTTCCGTTCAGGGACTGTCACTTAAGAACGTGACTCTGACTCTGTTAAGAGGAAAGCGCAAGGTATATGACGAGCTCGGAGAGATGCTCTTTACCCATAACGGCGTGAGCGGACCTCTTGCCCTGTCTGCAAGCTCGTATTACGAGCCGGGCGACGAGGTCACTATAGATCTTAAGCCTGCATTAACTGCTGATAAACTTGATGAACGTATACTCCGTGACTTCAGGGAGTATAATAACCGTGATTACTCGAATTCTCTCGGCGACCTTCTTCCGAGGAGTCTGATCCCCGTGATCATACGGCTTTCGGGGATAGCTCCTGAGAAAAAGGTTCATCAGATCACCGCTGAGGAGAGAAAGAAACTTGTATCGCTGCTTAAGTCCCTCAGGCTGACAGTGACCGGAGCGGGCGGTTTTAACGAAGCCATAATCACACGCGGAGGCGTTGATGTTAAGGAGATAGATTCGTCAACGATGCAGTCCCGTATAGTTCAGGGCCTGTCTTTTGCGGGTGAGATCATAGATGTGGATGCATTGACCGGAGGATACAACCTTCAGATAGCCTGGTCTACGGGTTATCTGGCAGGATCCAGGGCATACTGGTAAATACAGGAGGTAGATCATGAATATAGCAATAGACGGACCTGCAGGAGCGGGAAAGAGTACGATAGCAAAGATAGTCTCGGCTAAGCTCGGATACATATATGTCGATACCGGAGCAATGTTCAGGGCTGTGGCATATAACTGTGCTCAGCTTAATATCGATCCCGAAGATAAGGAGCGTATCGCAAAGGTATCATCCGAATCAGATATATCGATAAGATATGTGGGAGATTCGCAGAGAGTCTTCTTAAACGGAACCGATGTGACTGATCATCTGCGTGATGAAGCGGTCGGCAACATGGCATCCGTAGTTGCACCGATCCCCGAGGTCCGCAGCATCCTTCTGGAGCTCCAGAGAAAGCTGGCCCGTGAGAATGATGTAGTCATGGACGGTCGTGATATAGGCACCTGCGTCCTTCCCGATGCAGAGCTTAAGATATATCTGACCGCTTCGAGTGCAGTCAGAGCTAAGCGCCGTTATGACGAGCTTGTCGCTAAGGGCGAGACTCCCGATATCGACGTTATAGAGAAAGATATTATAGAACGTGACGAGAGGGACATGAACCGGGAGATAGCACCTCTTAAGCAGGCTGATGATGCCGTATTGGTAGATTCGTCATATATGACCATAGATGAAGTGGCTGACAGAATCATATCTCTTGCGCATGAGGCAGGAGCCTGACCCGAAGGAATTTGAGATATGGAAGTAGTAACTGCGAAATCAGCCGGATTCTGTTTCGGCGTGATACGCGCCGTAGATACCGTATATGAATTGAGCAGCAGTGAAAAAAGAATATATACATACGGCCCGATAATACATAACGAGACAGTAGTGGACGACTTAAGAAGCCGCGGAGTCGGCATAGTCAACAGTCTGGAGGAGATCCGCTGTCTGGATCCCGCGGATACCGTCATAGTCATCAGGTCGCACGGAGTGAGCGAGCAGATCTATGATGAGATCGCAGGTCTTGGTTTTGAGATAGTCGATACCACATGTCCTTTTGTAAAAAGGATACACGACGCGGTCCGCGAAGCATCTGAAAACGGAGAAGAGATACTGATACTCGGGTCTCCGGAACACCCCGAAGTAGAGGGCATCATGGGGTGGTGCCACGGACCTGTTCAGACACTTGAGGATGTGGAGAGTGCGAAGTCGTATAAACCTCTCACAGACAGGCCTGTAACACTGGTTTCACAGACCACTTTCAATCACAAGAAATTTGAAGATATAGTTGAAATACTGATATCGGCAGAGTATAATGTTAATGTTATGAATACTATCTGTAACGCTACCCTCACACGTCAGAACGAGGCTGAGGAACTCGCATCGAGGGCGGACGTTATGATAGTCATAGGCGGCAGGCATTCCTCAAACACGCGCAAATTATACGATATATGCGCTGCCAGATGCGAGCACACCTATTTCATAGAAACACTGGATGACTTGAATTTAGAAGTACCTAAATCTGTTCGACTGGTGGGTATTACCGCGGGGGCGTCTACTCCGCAAAATCTTATTGAGGAGGTTCAAAAAGAATGGAAGAATTAACTTTTGAACAAATGTTAGACGAATCTTTTAAAACAATACACACAGGAGAGGTAGTTGAAGGTACTGTTATCGATGTTAAGCCTGAAGAAATGGTTCTCAACATAGGATACAAGTCTGACGGTATTCTTACACAGAACGA
>JAFZQY010000029.1 GCA_017620155.1 Lachnospiraceae bacterium
ATGATTGAGCGGAATCCTTTTTTTGATTACACTTGCCAGTAATCAAGAGGAACGGAGCAATGCGTAAATGAGTATAAGAAAACAGATCGATGAAGTCATAGAAGGTCTTTCACCAGGTGAATGCATTGAGGCATTGGGAATAATGATTATCAGACTTGCGCGTCAAACGGCGGATTTGCGTGGATCATACACAAATCATATCGTAATACCAACATAATATGTATTATGAATAGCTTTGCAATGGAGTTATTTTAATTATAACTGTTTTACAAAAGAACGAAATTTAAAAGACAATTCAAAAGGGAGCATGACATGGAATACACATTTCCGGTAACAAGAAACACTAATCCAAAACCAAAGCCGACTGACTGCAAGTCGCTTGGATTCGGAAAATACTTTACCGATCATATGCTGATCATGGACTATGACGAAGGAAAGGGCTGGCACGACGGACGCATCATCCCATACGGACCGATCTGCATGGATCCGGGTTCGACAACTCTGCATTACGGACAGATGATGTTTGAGGGTCTCAAGGCTTACCGAAATCCAGAAGGCGGGCTCAATCTGTTCCGCCCGGATATGAACGCAAAGCGTCTTAACCGCACCAACGAGAGAATGTGCATCCCTCCAATGGATGAGGATCTCTTCCTCGCTGCAGTTAAGGCTATCGTCAAAGTCGATGAGGACTGGACACCGACCGATCCGGGAACATCACTTTATATACGTCCATTTATCATCTCGCCGGAGGTCAGCTTCTCGGTACTGCCTGCCAAGAAGTACTGGTTCATCATCATCCTTTGTGCTGTTGGCGCTTACTATGAGGGCAATGAGAGCAAATTGCACGGCAGCCGTATCCTAGTGGAAGAGGAGTATATCAGAGCTGCTATCGGAGGTACCGGTTTCGCGAAGTGCGCAGGCAACTACGCATGCGGCATGATCGCCTCCTATAAGGCTCATGAGTTCGGCTGTGAGGAAGTCCTCTGGCTGGACGCGAAAGAGCGTCGCTATGTTGAAGAGGTAGGAACTTCAAACGCTTTCTTCAAGATTGGAGATAAGATTGTTACTCCTATGCTTACAGGTTCTATCCTCCCGGGTGTCACTAGAGACAGTGTAATAAAGCTGCTCCGTAAGTGGGGATATGAAGTGGAGGAACGCCGTATCGAGCTCGATGAGATTTTCGAGGCGATTCAGAACGGAACCCTCAAGGAAGCATGGGCAACAGGAACAGCTTGTGTTATTTCGCCTATTGGAGTTCTGAACTACAAGGGCGTTGACCACGTAATCAACAACGAAGTAGTCGGAGATGTAAGCCAGAAGCTTTATGATACGCTTTACGGTATGCAGATCGGTAAACTTCCTGACATTATGGGAGACTGGATCGTAAAGATCTAAGGTGGATCACAGATCAAAACGGGGAACTGACATGAGATTTACCAAAATGCAGGGTTGCGGAAATGACTACATTTACATCAACTGTTTTGAAGAACAGGTAGATGATCCGTCTTCACTCGCTGTCAGACTGTCAGACAGGCACTATGGAATAGGCGGAGATGGGCTTATACTCATCGAGCCGTCAGCTCGCGCTGATGCATATATGCATATGTTCAATCTGGATGGATCGGAAGGAAGCATGTGCGGCAATGGTATCAGATGTGTCGCCAAGTACATATATGATAACGGCATCATTCCTGAAGACAGAAGACATGCGGTCATTGACACGAAAGCCGGTTTGAGAGAGGTCAGCTTTGATGTTGAGGATGGATGCGTCACTTCTGTTACTGTCGACATGGGAAAGCCGAAGCTGGTAAAGGTAGGCCCTGAGTCCTTGAATTTATGCGGCGCAGAACTTATTTTCACAGCAGTCGACATAGGTAATCCTCATGCAGTTTTCTTTTTGGAGGATAATCCTCAGCTTGGAGATACCTTCTGCGATAGCAACGACCTGATTGCCGCCTCATATGAGAGATCACTTTTGCAATTTATCGACATAAAGAAGATTGGAGACATACTTGCCCGGGAAAGATTTCCTGATGGAGTAAACTCCGAATTCATAAGCATCAGCAGCCGAGGAGAAATATTCTTTCGCGTATGGGAAAGAGGTTCAGGAGAGACTCTGGCATGCGGTACAGGCGCTGCTGCCTCGGTATTTGCGGGAATCATGGCGGACAAAATCGATGATGAAGTGCTTGTACATCTCGCGGGCGGAGATCTTCTGATCAGATACGATCGGGCGACAGGTAAATGTTTCATGACCGGCCCGGCTGAAGACGTTTTTACCGGATATATAGGGGTATAGTTTTATCATTTTGTCATTCAAGGATGGGGTTTTCGTAAAGATTGTCTGAAGGAGAGATTCCTTATGATGGCGAATGAAGAGTATCACTTAGAATTAAAAAACTGAACCGGGGGAGAAGTGTTATGGACGCTCAGGAGATAATACGGTATATCGGCAATGCTGAGAAGAAAACGCCTGTCAGGATGTTCGTCAAGGAAAAAGAACCGGTCGATTACGGAAGCGCCAGAGTCTTCGGAGCGGGAGACAAGATCGTTTTCGGTGATTGGAAAGAGCTTTGCGGAATAGTAAAGGCGAATTCTGACAGGATAGAAGATATCGTAATTGAAAATGACTGCAGAAACAGTGCTCTCCATCTGCTCGATACCAAGAATCTCAACGCCAGGATAGAGCCGGGCGCGTTCATACGGGAACAGGTAGAGATCGGAGAGAACGCGGTTATTATGATGGGCGCTGTAATCAATATCGGTGCCGTTATCGGCGACGGGACAATGATAGACATGGGCGCTGTAGTAGGTGGCCGTGCCGAGGTCGGGAGTAACTGCCATATCGGGGCGGGAGCTGTACTGGCAGGAGTAGTGGAGCCGGCATCAGCTATTCCTGTGATTGTGGAAGATGATGTGCTTGTAGGCGCTAATGCAGTTATTATCGAAGGCATACGCATCGGTAAGGGAGCTGTTGTGGCGGCCGGCGCAGTAGTTACGCAGGATGTATCCGCTAATATGGTAGTTGCCGGTTGTCCTGCGAGGATCATCAAGGAAAAGGATGAACAGACGTCAACGAAGACTGCGCTTGAGCAGGACCTCAGAAAGCTGTGAGATAAAGGTGAACCTATGGCAATGAGAGACCACTTGAATGAAGCAGTTTACAGTTTGAGGAGGAGCGCTATCAGGGAGTTTTCCGCGATGGCTGCTGCAAGGAAAGACTGCGTAAGGCTTACTCTCGGAGAGCCTGATTTTGCCACTCCTGAGCCGATCTGCAAGGCAGCGCTTGAATCAGTTTTCTCAGGTGACACACATTACATAGAAAATAACGGATCTCGAGAACTCCTCGGCAGAGTAGCGCAATTCGAGAAGAATAAGAACGGGCTTGGTTATGAGGCTGATGAGATCATACTCACAGCCGGTGCTACTGAAGCCCTTTTTGTCTCACTTCTCGGGATCCTGAACCCGGGGGACGAGGTCATTATACCTATCCCGGCATTTGTACTCTATGAGGAAATAGTCCGCCTCGCTAGAGGAGTTCCGGTGCATATGGACACCTCTTCGGATGGTTTTCAGATAAAAGGGGATAAGCTCGAATCACTGATAACCGACAGGACGAAAGCGGTGATCCTGAATTCACCGAACAATCCAACGGGCTGCGTCTACGGAGAGGAAAGCCTGAGTGCCGTTTATAAAGCGGTGAAAGGCCGGGATATATTTGTTATATGTGACGACGTCTATAAGGCGCTTTGCTATACGGATGATTATCACAGCTTTGCGGAAAACCGCGACCTGAAAGAGCAGATACTGGTCGTTCAGAGCTTTTCCAAACCCTACGCGATGACAGGATGGCGTATGGGCTATCTTATGGCGGATCATTCCGTGAAAGAAAGACTCGAACTCGTGCACCAGTTCGATATAGTATCAACTCCGGCGATGTTCCAGAAGGCATGTATGGCCGCACTGGAGACGGACCCGTCATATATGTTGACTGAATACAAAGCGCGCAGGGACTATCTGATTTCCCGCCTAAGGGATGCTGGCATGGAGCTGACGGTTCCGGAGGGCGCTTTTTATGCTTTTCCGGACATATCCAAGTACAGAATGGATTCGATGACATTCGCACGGCACCTCCTAGATGAGGCAGGAGTCGCGGTGACGCCGGGAGCAGCTTTCGGCTCCGACAGGCATGTGAGGATATCTTACTGCTGCAGCATGAAAGCGATCAGTAAAGGAATGGACAGGCTGGAACAATTCCTGAGCAGCCTGTAGGTACATTTTCCCGCAAGAATCGGTCAATTTCAGGACTACAAAGGTGCAGTGATCTGCTCACCCGAGTAGACAGAAAGAGCAGCGAGGACTCGAGCGGACGATATATTCTGGTGACTATGCAGTAAGTGCTATACAACAGCTAGCGCAATATGTACGAATGAAAACCATTAATTGCGAAACGATCAGGAACGAACTGACGGAGAGTTCAGATGAAATCAGGCGACTGAGGGAAGACATCCACAGCCATCCCGAGCTCGGTAACAACGAATTCAGGACTGCAGACCTGATTGAGAGCTATCTGAACAGTTTGGATATAACAACAAAGAGAGTGCTCGGCACTGCGGTAATCGGTACTTTGCGCGGGCAAGCAGACGGAAGGACGGTTGCACTCAGGGCTGACATGGACGCTTTGCCTCTGACTGAGATCACAGAGGCTGATTTTGCATCCGTTTATAAGGGCAAAATGCACGCCTGCGGTCATGATGTGCATACGGCAGCTTTGCTCGGGACGGCAAGGATACTTTCAGCACACAGGGATGAACTCGAGGGAAATGTAGTTTTCCTGTTCGAGCCTGATGAAGAGGGAAGAGGCGGAGCAGCCAGAATGATAAAAGAAGGTTGCCTTGAAGGCGCAGATGCTGTCTTCGGCGCGCATGTAACGCCTGATCTCCCCTCAGGGAAGATTGGGGTCATGTACGGAAAGTTCTACGCTGCTTCTGATACATTCAGGATCGTCGTAAACGGCAGGGCATCTCACGGAGCTGTACGGGAGAAAGGCATTGACGCGTTGGCGGCAGCCGCTGAAATGGTCACAGCACTTCTCGCACTGCCGGGGCAGATCACAGACGACAAATGTGTTTTGACTGTAGGCAAAATGAACTCGGGAACGGCAGAAAACATAGTGCCCGGCTTCGCGGAGCTCGAGGGGATAATTCGGACTCTCGGATCGGAGACTCGAGCCGCGATGGAGGAAGCTTTTCACAGAACTGTCCGTGAAATCGCCGGAAAAACAGGGACAACAGTAGTAATTGAATATAATCACAGCCATCCGGGCATCGTGAACAACGACGAAATGACAGCATTGGCTGAAAAAGCTGCGACCGACCTTTTCGGAGATGAAGGCGTGTGCAGAATCGATGGACCGACGATGACAACGGAGGACTTCGGGTGTTTTCTCAATGAGGCGCCAGGAACTTTCTATCATATAGGAGCGGGGTGCGAAGAACCTCTCCACAGCAGCGCTTTTCTGCCGGATGATGATGTGGCTATAAAACTTGGCGGGATGCATGCGGCTGTAGTTTTGGGATATTTGAAGAATAAATGAAAAGGGGACTGAGCCATGGGGAATTGTGCAGTAGTCGGTATTAACTGGGGGGATGAAGGTAAGGGCCGAATGGTCGACCTTCTGACAAATGAGTATGACATAGTAGTAAGATATCAGGGTGGCGGCAACGCCGGACATACTGTTATCAACGACAAGGGCAAATTTGCTCTTCACCTGTTGCCTTCGGGCGTGTTCAGGGAGAGCGTAGTGAACATCCTGGGCAACGGAATCGCGCTTGACCCTGAGAATCTCTGGAAAGAGATAGAGGAGGTCACATCAAAAGGTGTGAGCATAACCCCGGACAATCTCAAGATCAGCGACAGGGCATCACTTCTGATGCCTTGGCACAGACAGCTGGACGGGCTGGAGGAGTCCCGCCTCGCGGACAAAAAGTACGGGTCGACAAAGCAGGGTATCGCGCCTTTTTACTCTGACAAATATCAGAAGAAGACCATCATGGCAGGCGAGCTTTTCTATCCGGATCAGCTTCGCGCCCATCTGCAGGATCTGATGGAGTGGAAGAACCTCATCCTGACCGGAGTTTATGGGGCAAAGCCATACACCATGGAGATGCTCGAGGACTGGCTCGCGGAGTATTGCAATAAGATCAAACCGTTTGTGTGCGATACCGGTGCCTATCTAAGAGACGCTCAGAAGGAATGCAAGGAGATACTTTTTGAAGCCCAGCTCGGAGCTCTAAGGGATCTAGATTACGGCATCTATCCATATACGACTTCGTCCAATACGCTCGCATCTTTTGCCGGCGTTGGCTCGGGAGCGCCTTACGTCAAAATAGATAGAGTAATAGGTGTAGTAAAGGCGTATTCGACATGTGTAGGCGAGGGACCTTTTGTTTGCGAGATGTTCGGTGAAGAAGGCGACAGACTCAGGGAAGCAGGCGCTGAGTATGGTGCCAAGACAGGCCGTCCGCGCCGCACGGGCCCGATCGATCTGGTGGCGACACGTTACGGCGTGGAGATGCAGGGCGCGACATGCCTTGCGATCACTAAACTCGACGTCCTAAGTTACATGGACAGGATACCTGTCTGCACCCATTACAGGATCGGAAATGAGTTAACTGATGGATTTCCGTTCCCGGCTCTGCTCGACACCGCTGAAGCTGTGATAGAATACGTCGAAGGCTGGAAGTGCGACATTTCCTTAGCGAGAAAATGGGATGACCTCCCGCCTGCAGCGCAAAAATACATAGAGATGATAGAACGATCAACAGGCTGCCCTGTGAAATACATTTCGGTAGGAGCCGAAAGAGACAGGGTCGTCATAAGATAAGCAAAGAAATGATACTGGCATCATTGTTATTATATATGCACTGATACTAGACATACAGTATAGTCAACATGTAGATTCCGAACCCGGAAACTTATCATTATCATATTTACACTGGCCTTAGAAAAGACTATTTGCCATCGATAGCAATTACCGAAAAAGGAGAAACCATAAATGACCGACAGATATGAATCCCCACTGGCATCGCGCTACGCTTCCGACTACATGCTCGGACTGTTTTCCGCTGACATGAGATACCGGACATGGAGAAAGCTCTGGGTCTCTCTGGCACGAGCCGAGATGAAGCTGGGGCTGCCGATCACGGAAGAGCAGGTCGCAGATCTGGAAGCTCATACAAATGACATAGACTACATGTGCGTTCGACAAAGAGAAAAAGAAGTGCGGCACGATGTAATGGCACATGTGTATGCATACGGTAAAGTTGCTTCGTCGGCAGCAGGCATAATACATCTGGGCGCTACGAGCTGCTATGTCACCGACAATGCTGATCTCGTTATCTACAGAGACGCCCTTAGGTACATTCGAAAGGAGCTGGTCAAGGTCATAGCGAATCTGGCAAAATTTGCGGATAAGTACAAGTCAGTGCCGACACTCGGATACACGCACTACCAGCCGGCACAGCTCGTAACAGTCGGAAAGCGCGCGACACTGTGGATGCAGGATTTTGTATCTGACCTCGATGAGATCGATTTTGCCATCGGCTGTCTCAAGTTCCTCGGATGCAGAGGCACTACAGGAACAGAAGCGAGTTTTATGGATCTCTTCGACGGGGACGAGGATAAGATCGATGAGATGAACCGCATGATCGCGTTGGATTTCGGTTTTGATGAATGCTTTGATGTATGCGGTCAGACCTATCCGCGCAAAACCGACAGCCGCATCCTTAACGCTCTGTCATCGGTCGCGCAGAGCTGTTACCGCATGGCGAACGACATACGCCTGCTGCAGCACGACCGCCAGATCGAAGAGCCTTTTGGCAAAAACCAGATCGGTTCTTCTGCAATGGCCTACAAGCGCAATCCGATGAGGTGCGAGAGGATCTGCTCGCTCGCGAGATATCTGATGGCAGATGCGATGAACGCCCCGATGACGGCTTCTGCTCAGTGGATGGAGCGTACTCTCGACGATTCCGCAAACAGACGGATATCCATGCCGGAGGGGTTCCTATGCGCGGACGCGATAATTAGACTCGCGCAGAACGTCACGGACGGGATTCGCGTGAATGAGAAGATCATAGAAAAGGCGGTCACCGAGTACCTGCCGTTCATGGCAACCGAGAACCTTATGATGGAGGCGGTCAGAAAGGGCGGCAATCGTCAGGAGATACACGAGATTATAAGAAAGTGCTCGATGAAGGCTGCTGATCGCATGAAAAACGGAGAGGAATGCGATATTCTTAACAGGCTTGCGGCAGAAGACCAACTGGGACTGGCAGAAGATGAGCTTCGTGAAGTACTGTCGCCGAAGCGTTATATCGGAAGGTGCCCTGAGCAGGTGGATACATATTTGAATAAGATAAAGCCGCTGATCGAAGAGGTATCAGGAGAGTCCGCGGTAATTGACTTATAGCTGAAATGAGGCAGAGATATCTGAGGCGATATAAGCTGCTGTGGCAGAGGGCGATCAATGCTGATAAGGGATTTTGAACATAGGGTGCATTGGGAGGAGATATACTGATGACCGCTCATGAGATATTAAGAGACGAACTCATCAAATCATATTCCGACGGAAACCGGCTCAACTTTAACGGATTGAGCAGAGATGATGTCGAGAAGGCCGCTCTTGTCATAAGCAAGGCCGCCTCTGATCTTCTGATGCGGGCGGACAGCCGCGGAAGGATCAATTCGGGTGACATAGTCGAGATCTGGAGTACTGCGGCGGCGATATCGTATCTGAGCAGATAATAGGTGCCCTTAATTTCAACAAAGGGATGATACTTCCGGGCAAATTCGCCATGGTTGAGACCGCAAACGATCCGATGAGCATCCTCGAAGTGCCTGAGATCGATGCCAAAGCCGCAACCTATGCGAATAGGATAGTATAAGATAACAGTACAGAGGAACCGATATGAGGCTGTCGCAAAAATAGTGTGGCAATATAATAAAGATGTTTGAGAAGTACACATGTGCCATTAAATATGTAGAAAAAACAACTTAATCCGGCGTCAAGTTAATACAAAAAACAGCAACGCGAGCATAGAGAATTTAGTACTCTAAGGTTCACGTTTTTGCTAAAAAATCAATTGTGGTAAATTGGGGTAAAAAATGGGGTAAAATGAAAAACGCACTCGTCAGAATGCTGTAATTCCAAC
>JAFZQY010000030.1 GCA_017620155.1 Lachnospiraceae bacterium
ATATCCTTTACTTCTTTTGCTTTAACCCATTTTGCTTCTTCCGGTATCGGAGCAGCGCCATGATGCACGCCCTGGTGTACCGGACACATTGCTTTTACTTCTGTAGAATAAATCATGTAAACGACCTCCTTAATTAGTTTTACACATAGTTGGATTATACCTTTTCTATGGGCTTATGTATAGAGTTAATGTGGCATTTTACGTCAGAATAAGGACTGAAGTCCGGAGAGCGCATCCTTAATATCGGGGTTGTTTATCAGCGAACCCAGGATGCCGCCGATCTCCTCGTTTTTACCTTTTTTCAAAAGCGCAAGAGCCGCTTTCTTAGAGTCAGCATCAGCTGCTCTGTATGCCTGGATGAGCTTCTTCTCTTCGGCACTGACCTTCATGGTGTTGGAAGAAGATGAGGTTTTTCCGGAGGACGATGTCTTGCCGCTCGATGAAGTCTTACCTGATGCCGATGTCTTGCCGCCGGAAGTTGCCTTCTTCGGAACCGGCGCCTCCAGAAGAGATTTCTGGGTGACACCCGTCGCCTTCGCGATCGCTTTTACCTGCTCATTGGTCAGAGCGATCTCGCTCCTCTCAGCCTTGCTGATATCCGAAGCACTGAGCCCCTTCACTTTCTTAGCAAGCTGCTCCTGAGTCATGCCTGCTGCCGTTCTTGCTTCCTTGATCAACTGTCCCTGCGTTTTTGCTGCCATATATACCTCCTTTTTTGACGGCTGAATTTCCATGTGCCAGCATTCCAGGACGGAATTAGCACATGTTCGGAAATACACGGATGTATTTCCATGTGCAATTATACCACCATACGATCATTTCATCGTCAACCTCTTTCTCGCTTCATAATCCGCTTTCATTGCTCTGCGGAACGAACTCCACCTGTATGTATTGCCGTCTGCTCCTATAATGTGAAAAGAATCTTTTTCATATCCAAACAGTCTGTACACGTAAATAAGATAATCCGGTGAATCATCGCGCGACATGTATGCGCCGACGCAGATGATCGGATCTTTGCCTTTCGACAGATACTTCCGTTCTGACTTAAGCCACTCGTCAAGCCACGGTTCAAGCTTGTCAAGATAGTGCTCAAACTCCTCATCGGAATCAAAAGCAAACCATATCTGTCTGTCAGAGCAGTCGAAATAACGGACTGCACCGTAAGCGTGGGCAATATTGGATTCGTCGGAATAATATACGCCATCCGGAAGCGGATGCTCCTGTATATAATCTGACAGAACTATATCATTGTAATCAGTCTTCCAGCCATAGTAGTAGCCCAGACCGAAAAGAGTGTCATACTCACATGAACGCAGAACGGTGAACTCAACCCCGCGATCGCAGGTCATGGTATATATGGCATCAATACCGACATATTCGGGGCCTGCGCCTCTTACATCCTGCATATTAAGCACTGTGGCGCCTTTTATACCCATTTCTTTTTCTATGGCTCTGACCGCTTCGGCTTCCGTCGGGATATCGGGATCTCTCTCTTTCTGACCTCCGCATGCGGTCAGAAGGATCATGAGCAGAGCAGCGCTCAGTGTTATGATCGTCCTGCGTGCGGCTATATGATCAGATCTCCTCATCAATTGCAGATCCTCCCTCGTTCTCGTTTGACACTGCATAAAACAATTATATCAAAAAACCCCAATAGTTTTTTAACTATCGGGGTTTTCCTAAGCAGCGGTACTAGGATTCGAACCTAGAAATGACGGAGTCAGAGTCCGTTGCCTTACCATTTGGCGATACCGCTTTGACAAAACGATATTATATATGAACGTTTTCTAAAAAGCAAGTACATTTGCGGAATATTTGTTATTCCGTATCACATGAGCCTCTTAATTATCAAAAACGCTGAATGTCCTGGCATCGTCCAGATATCTTTCAACGGTTTCATAAACGAAGATATCGGGATCCTCGTATTCCAGGGAACCGTATACATAGGAAAAACGATGCCTGCAGACCGTTTTGGAGAAATTGGCGCCGATGTAAGGAGCCATGTTGGTCGTAAAGGAATCTCTGTATATGTATATCGATCTCGGATCGGCATTCTCAGCCGTAAAATCTATCTCTCCGTAAAAATCATCCGAATAATTGTTTATATTATGCTCATCATAACCTTTGACCTCATACTCCGGATCGCCCGACTTAAGAAAAACGGATAGGTGAAGCATATCGGCCAGATCACCCTGATGGTCTCCGATCCTCTCAATGGTCATCCCCTCTTCCCAGGGCGCAGGAATAGCGATCCCCAGTTCTCGAAGGAGTGCACGCGCGCCGACATAACCGCCTATCAGATTCCAATGGGTATCCGTGTAGTGGTATATGTCCATATCCAGATGCTCCCTGGCCTCCATCATGTCTTCATATGGATAAACAACCCTGATACCGGTATTGGCGCGGAGATATTCGACAACCTGCAGTGTCCTGTACATTTCTGCCGGCTTACCGTACACATCGGGCATATACTCGCTGTAGATACGCTCCTTGTCGGGAGCGATGAACAGAATGAACTCTTTGCCCTGATCGTTCATGAAGCGGGCAAGGTCTTCGAGGTTGGCTGCCATATGTCTCAGTTCCTCGTCCGTATAGAGGTTCGTTCCTTTATAATTCGCTATAGGATCGCCCAGACCGCCTGCCTTATCCGCATCCGTCGTATCATAAAACAGCCATCCTGATTTGCCTATGATAACGTTCGGGCTGTTTGAACGCCTGAATACATAGAAATCCAGACCGTTATTGAGCGTCATCAGATAGTTTCTGAAAGGTATGTGATCATTGAAAAACTTATCATAATCGCCCGAAAAGGTCCCATAGTTATCAAGCGTAAGCTCAGGTCTTACGGCAAGATCTCTGTTCTCATAGTTCTCATTATCCAGCACGTTCTGAAGAGGAAACCAGATCAGGGAAAGAGCGCAGATAAGAACTGCAAATGCTATCAGTATTATATTTTCCGCTTTTTTCTCTTTACTCATCTTTATCTCACGCCTAGAACTGGAAATATATGAACGGATTATATGTATTGGCCGTTATCGCAGCTATGGAGAGGATCAGTATGATCACGCAGTATATCGCCTCGCATACGGAGCCTTTCCATTTATCCGCTATCTTTGCGGGAACAAGTTTCTGAAGCGCACCTGCACCGATCAGCGCACAGATAAATATGAATACAGTCTTGGCATCCATATATTCACGGACATCGAGATTAATGTCGCTGTGTCTGAACGGAAGCGCCATCCTTGCTATGAACCGAAGTCCCGTAAGAGTATCATCCGCCCGGAAAAGTACCCAGCCGAAGTTGACTATCAGGAAGCAGTACAGTTTTGATACGATCTTTGACTTATCGAGCAGTTTCTTAAGTCCCAGTCTTTCCAGGATCGAGAAAAAACCGTGATAGAGCCCCCAGATGATGAACGAAAAATCAGCCCCATGCCAGAGTCCTGTAAGAAAGAAGACTATCACCAGGTTGATATATGTCCGGACTTTTCCCTTTCTGTTTCCGCCCAGAGGGATGTAAACATATTCCCTGAACCAGGTTCCTAGGGAGATATGCCATCTGCGCCAGAATTCGGATATCGATCCCGACAGATAGGGATAGTTGAAGTTTTCGGGAATCTTAAATCCGAACATCTCGCCAAGACCTATTGCCATGTCGGAATAACCCGAGAAATCATAGTAGATCTGGAAAGTATAAGCAAGAGCCGCTATCCACGCGGTCTTCGCATCAATGGTCTTGATGTCATAAGCATATATCGTATCGACACACAGACCGAGGACATTTGAAATAAGAACCTTCTTGGACAGACCGTAAATAAACCGCTTAAATCCGCGCGCGATCCCGGACTTCGTGATAGTCCTGTCCATGATCTGGAGGTTGATATCCCTGTACTTGACGATGGGACCGGCGATCAGCTGCGGGAAAAATGAAATATACAGCGCAACATTGACGATGGAAGAAGAAGCTTCAACCTCGCCCGTGTATACGTCGGCTATATATGATATTGCCTGGAAAGTGAAGAATGATATACCGATCGGAAGCGCGATACCGGGATCGGGGATCAGATCCTTCCCTGCTATCCCGTTGATGATCGATACTATAAATCCGTAGTATTTATAATATCCAAGGAAAAGCAGATCCAGGGATACGCCCGCGATCAGCCAGGCTCTTTTTGCACCGATGCTCCCGGCTTTGGTGATGAGCCTGCCCACCAGGAAATTTATGATGATCGACAGGATCATGAGAAAAACCAGGAAAGGTTCTCCCCACGCATAAAAGATCAGACTGGCAACCAGAAGGAATATGTTTGAATATTCCTTTTTCATTATGTAATTAAGTACAAATACTACCGGCAGAAAGGCCAGCAGGAATATGGCTGAACTGAATACCATGTTCTCTTCTTTCTATGCTGTATACGTAGTGTCAGACTTCAAACATGAGCTCTGCATAAGTCGGGATCGGCCACATGGACTTATCGACGATCATCTCAAGTTCATCGCACGGTTTTCTGAGCTCGTCCATAGTAGTCTTGACTTCATCCTTGTAATAGAAAGCCCTGTCCTTGGCAGCCTTGATCGTTACGGCCTTTGCACTGACTTCCTTGAGCTTGTCATAAGCCTTCTGGGCGTCGTTGATGTAACCGACTACCTTTCCGAGCAGTTCGGATTCGGCACTCGCATTGACTCCGGCTGACTTTACTTCATTGATCGTACGTGCCAGAACGCCTGAATACTTAACAGCCGCAGGGATGATCTGCTTGCCGGCCATGTCGATCATGGTCAGAGCCTCGATATTTATGCTCTTCGCATAAGTCTCGTAGATGATCTCCTCTCGGGACTCAAGCTCAGGTCTTGTGAATATCCTGTATCTCTCAAAAAGCTTAACAGCCTTGTCGGTTGTAAGTGCGGGAGCTGCCTCGATCATGCTCCTGATGTTCGGAAGGCCTCTTCTTGCAGCTTCTTTTACCCATTCGTCGGAATAACCGTCGCCGTTGAATATGATCCGCTGATGCTCGGTCATGTATTTCTTGATCAGGTCGTGAACAGCCATCTCGAAATCATCGGCTGCCTCGAGTTCGTTAGCCGCTTCGTCAAAAGCCTCCGCAACGATCGCATTCAGGATAGTGTTGGGGCTGGCGATGGAATCAGAGCTTCCCACACTTCTGAACTCGAACTTGTTGCCCGTAAAAGCAAAAGGCGAGGTCCTGTTCCTGTCGGTCGCATCTTTTTCAAAATCAGGCAGAGTGGAAACGCCGGTCTCGAGCTTGCCGCCCTGAATGGACGAACTTGCCACGCCTGTCTCAACCAGCTGTCTGACCACATCCTCAAGCTGCTCGCCGAGGAATACTGATATGATCGCAGGCGGAGCCTCGTTTGCACCAAGCCTGTGGTCATTACCCACATCGGCTGCGGACGGTCTTAAGAGATCCGCATGATCGTCAACTGCCTTAAGGATGCATGCGAGTACCAGAAGGAACTGCATGTTTTCGTTGGGCGTATCGCCGGGATCGAGCATGTTCACGCCGTTGTCGGTGTTGATAGACCAGTTATTGTGCTTACCGGATCCGTTAACACCCGCATAGGGTTTCTCGTGAAGCAGGCATCTTAAGTTATGTCTTACCGCAACCCTCTTCATGGTCTCCATGACGAGCTGGTTGTGATCGACTGCGATATTTACGGTATCAAAGATGGGCGCAAGCTCGTGCTGGGCGGGTGCGACCTCGTTATGCTGGGTCTTGGCCAGGATTCCGAGCTTCCAGAGTTCTTCGTTTAAGTCCTTCATGAAGGCTCCGACTCTCTCTCTGATGACGCCGAAATAGTGGTCGTCCATCTCCTGACCCTTGGGTGCGGGTGCACCGAAAAGTGTCCTGCCTGCAAACATCAGATCGGATCTGCGCATATAAAGATCGGCATCCACGAGGAAGTATTCCTGCTCGGGGCCTACGCAGGGAGTGACCTTCTTGGCCTCGTTATTTCCGAACAGTCTCACGATCCTTAAAGCCTGCTCGCTAAGCGCTTCGGTCGATCTGAGAAGAGGAGTCTTTTTATCAAGAGCCTCTCCGGTATATGAACAGAATGCGGTCGGGATACACAGGATCACGCCGCAGGAAGATTCCTTAAGGAATGCGGGAGAAGTGATATCCCACGCAGTATATCCTCTGGCCTCAAATGTAGCTCTTAAGCCTCCCGAAGGAAAAGAAGATGCATCAGGCTCGCCCTTTATGAGCTCCTTGCCCGAGAATTCGGTGATCATCTTGCCGTCTTCATCCGGAAGAGATACGAAAGCATCATGCTTCTCGGCCGTAATACCGGTCAGAGGCTGGAACCAGTGAGTGTAATGTGTCGCTCCGTTCTCCTCGGCCCAGTCCTTCATGGCTTTGGCAACCACGTTTGCGGCTTCCATTGAAAGCTCGCCGCCCCGGTTCATTACCCTGATCAGCTCTTTGTATACGTTCTTGGGGAGGCGTTCTTTCATCTTCCCGAGAGTAAACACGTTTTTTCCGAATAATTCAGATACTTCGCTCATTTATACGCTCCTTCTTTAGCTTTGCCCTTTTACGCGGATTATGTCTCCGACCTCCGGAGTCTCCGAAAACAGGGCGTATATCATCTGTTTTGAATGAGGACAGGAATCTACCTCCTCACCCTCAGCTGTCTGCATCTTTAAGACCTCAATTTCTATATTATGAAGACTTTTCTTCATAATCTCAATAGTATCTCCCACACAGAACTTATTTTTTTGCTCAAAAAGCGCCAAGCCGTCGTCCGTGACCTCCTCTATGGTTCCGAGATACATGTATTCGTTGACATAGGTATTATTGTCATATATCTGCGTCTCGTGCGTGGGTTTTCCGAAATAAAATCCGGTCGTAAACTGCCTGTAGGTGCACTTCCTGATCTCCTCACGATAAAGATCGAGATTCGATTCATATACAGCGGGATCCTTGAGGTAATCGTCTATCGCCGCCCTGTAGGTTCTTGCGACCGTAGCTACGTAAAGCGCGGTCTTCATCCTGCCTTCGATCTTGAAACTGTCTATGCCCGCATCTATCATCTCGGGGATATGGTCGATCATGCACAGGTCTTTTGAGTTGAATATGTATGTTCCGCGCTCATTCTCGTATACGGGCAGATATTCGCCGGGTCTGGTCTCCTCAACGACCGCATACTTCCATCGGCAGGGATGCGTGCAGGCTCCGTGGTTTGCATCCCTCCCCGTGAAATAATTGCTTAAGAGACATCTTCCGGAATAGGATATGCACATGGCTCCGTGAATGAAGCTCTCTATTTCCATGTCCGCAGGAATCTTTTCCCTGATCTGTTTAATCTCGGCGAGAGACAGCTCCCTGGCAGATACCACGCGTTTTGCGCCCAGTCTGTGCCAGAACAGGTAGGTCTCGTAATTGGTATTATTCGCCTGGGTGGATATGTGTATATCGATCTCGGGGCAGATCTCGCGCGCCATGGTGAATATTCCGGGATCGGCGATTATCAGGGCATCGGGGCGTATCTCTTTGATCTCTTCAAGATATTCGCGCACACCGCCTAAATCATAATTGTGCGCAAGGATATTCACCGTGACATGGACTTTTACGCCTTTTTCATGTGCATAAGCGATGCCCTCAGCCATCTCCTGCGTGGAGAAGTTGTGTGCCTTGGCCCTGAGGCCAAATTCCTCTCCGCCAATATACACCGCATCGGCACCATAATCCACCGCGGTCTTTAGTACATCTAGGCTCCCTGCGGGAACCAGCAGTTCAGGTTTCTTCATCATGTTCCCAATCTCACGCTGAGTGAAACGCCGTCCGCAAGCGGCAGGATGCTCGTGGAATAATCCTCATCATGTGTCAGTTTATACAGATAATCACGCATCCGGCTGTGAATGGTCCTGTCTCTCCTGGTCACGGCGTAACGGCTCTCCAAGATGTCACCTTCCTGAAGGATGTTATCCGAGATCAGCACGCCTCCCGGCGGCAGCAGACGCTTAATGTCATCATACATATTGATGTACTGACCCTTGGGGCCGTCCATAAATATCAGGTCATAGGCTTCGTTTAAGCCTTTTATGATCTCCATGGCATCGCCTTCGATAAGCCGTATCCGGGAATCGGGATCGTATTTTGCGAGGTTTTTCCTGGCCTCGACAATCCTGGGCTCATAATTTTCTATCGTAGTGATCCTGCAGTCTTCAAACGCACATTCTCTCATATATAACGCAGAAAAACCAACGGCGCACCCGATCTCGAGTATCGTCATTGGTCTGTGCATCCATATGATTGTACGCAGAAAGTCCATCATCGGGGGCCGGATGATCGGAACACCGGCCGCTCTGGCTTCTTTCGCCAGTTCCTCCAGGTATTCCGGAGCCGGGGACCCAAGCGACTCTATGAACGAATCAATTCTTGTTTCTTCCATCATTCAGCCGGTTCCGGAGCGGCCTCCTCTTCGATCAGCGTAGTGCCCTCTCCCATCATGGAGTCGGCATCTTCTTCGGAGATATAGAGTTCTTCTTCCTCCGTTTCCTCCGGGATGACTACGAGTTCATCCTCGCTCTCCTCTTCTACCGGTTCCTGTGACATCACGGCCAGCATCTCTTCTGCAGTCATCGCGGTGCTCAGATCGTAGATGCCGGGAGTTTCTTTTCCGTGATATTCACTGAGCAGTTCCTGCAAGATAAATATCCTGGAATCACGGATAAGCCCCTTCTGCTGAAGCATCTCTCCGAGTTCCTTGGAAGACATGTCTTCTTTGACCTCGATCGATATGATCCTTCCTTCACCGACCGAAACGGGAGCCTCGGTGAAAACGCGATAGCCATAATCGTACGCCATCAGTGCTCCGCGGTATATGAGCACTCCCAGGAAAATAAATATGGCAAGTTTAATTATCGTCTCCAGTATGGAACCGATTATCTCTCCTGCTTTCATAACACTCCTCTTATTACTCAAAATCCAGATGATCCAGGATAAGAATGTTCAGTTCCTGCATCATCCTGCAAAAAGCGAGTTCAGCCTGAAGAAAGTTCTCCACGAGCGGGTTTTCCCTGAATGACTCGTATTCTTTCTCGTAGGCATCCATCCGGTCAAAAAGCTGGTCCTGATCGGTATAGTTATGCAGTTCAAAGGTCGCTCTTCTGTATTCGTTGACCTTTGCATACAGTTCGGGATCCTTCTTTATCTGCTCACGGGCTTTGCAATAGTCGCGGTAGATGTCCGTCTCCTGTATCTTTGCAGCATATTCTTTTGCAGCCATTCCTATCTGTTCGACGGTCATATTTCTGCTCCTGCTTAAATCTCCTGAATTATCGGAAGTATCATGGGCTTACGCTTGGTCTGCTTCCATATATAGTCACCGAGATTATCACGTAGTATCATCTTCATCCGGTTCCAGTCCGTCTGTCCCCGGCTCAGGCATCCGTCTATGGTCTCGTATGCTACTTCCCAAGCTCCGTTCATCAGTTCATCGGACTCTTTCACATACACGAAGCCTCGTGAAACTATATCCGGTCCCGCCAGAACTTCTTTATTATACTGGTCCAGAGCCACAACTACAATCAAAATACCATCTTTTGCCAATCTCTGACGGTCTCTTAAGACCACATTTCCGACATCACCAACGCCCAGACCGTCTACCATGATCGCTCCGACAGGCACTTTTCCTCTGACTTCCGCGCTGTCGGGACCTAAGCACAGTACATCTCCGGTAGAGATTATGAAAATGTTTTCCTTCGGGATCCCCACATCGGCGGCCAGGCTTGCCTGTGCCTTGAGGTGCTTGTATTCTCCGTGCACGGGAATAGAATACTTCGGCTGGACCAGCGTATATATCAGCTTGATCTCCTCCTGGCAGGCATGGCCGGATACGTGTACATCCTGGAAAATAACCTCTGCGCCGCGCTGAAGGAGCTCGTTGATGATATTGGTCACCGCCTTTTCGTTTCCGGGGATGGGGTGTGAGCTGAAGATGATCGTGTCATTGGCGGTAATGCTTATCTTGCGGTGATTGCCGTCAGCCATGCGGCTTAATGCCGCCATGCTCTCACCCTGGGACCCTGTAGTGATGATGACCATCTTATCATCGGGATAGTTTTTGATCTCTTCTATGTCTATCAGAGTATTGTCCGGGATGTTTAAGCAGCCCAGATTGGATGCAGTATCTATGATATTGACCATGCTGCGGCCTTCGACCACGACTTTTCTGTCGAAACGGTAAGCCGTATCGATGATCTGCTGAACGCGGTCCACATTGGATGCAAATGTCGCAACTATGATCCTCCGCCCCTTGTGTTCAGCAAAAAGCGCATCAAAAGCTACGCTGAGGGTCCGTTCGGACGGGGTAAAGCCCTTACGCTCGGCATTGGTCGAGTCACACATAAGAGCGAGCACTCCTTCGCGTCCGATCTCCGCGAACCTCTGAAGGTCGATCGAATCGCCGTACAGAGGAGTATAGTCGACCTTGAAATCCCCGGTATGTATCACGGTTCCGACGGGACTGTATATGGCCAGAGCCGCCGCATCCACGATACTGTGATTCGTCTTGATGAACTCTACCTTGAACTTCCCGAGCGTGATCGTATCTCCGAAGCCGACCTCATGGCGCTCGGTCACATCAAGAAGTTCATGCTCGATAAGCTTATTCTCGATAAGTCCGAGAGTAAGTCTGGTAGCATATATCGGGATGTTCAGAACTTTTAAGATATAGGGAAGGGCTCCGATATGGTCCTCATGGCCGTGCGTTATCACAAAAGCCTTGACCTTGGCCTGATTATCCAGAAGATATGTTACATCGGGAATTACCAGATCGATGCCCAGCATGTCATCCGTTGGGAACGCCAGGCCGCAATCCACCACAATAATACTGTCTTCGTATTCGAAGGCAGTAATGTTCAGTCCGATCTGCTCCAATCCGCCAAGCGGGATTATCTTCAGTCTGGAGCCTTCGTCCTGTGACTTTCTGTTATCACTCATACAATATTCACGTCCTCTAAGATGCTCTCAAAGACCTTACCGACGGCCTTAAGCTCATCATCATCTTCTACCATCTCGTACAGAGCATCTTCGTCGCCGGGATCCGAGAGATCCTTCATTATATAGGCCTGGCCATCGCCCTCCGGCTCTTCCGTTACCAGGATATAATCGACGCCGCCGAGTCTCGTAGTCTCGAGAATGTAAAAATCTATGGTTTCCTCCCCCTCAGGGGCAAATGTTATCTTTTCCAATTAATCACTCCAAATTGTATACGTTGATTCTGTCAGGTTTTATCTGGGTTTTCATCGAGATAATTCTGAAGAATGATCGTCGCCGCGATCTTATCGACATACTGCTTGCGGTCTTTATAACTGATATGCGCCTCGCTCATGATCTCATCGGCTTCGACCGTGGTCAGCCTCTCATCCCAAAGGACCACATCAAGTCCCGTCCGGCTCTTTAATTTCCGGGCCAGTTCCTCACTCGCTATGGCTCTGGGGCCGCGCGAATCGTCCATATTTAAGGGATATCCCAGCACGATCAAGCCGACTTCGTATTCCTTTACCAGTTCATCTATGCGCGCCAGGGTCTTACGCATGTGGTTTTCTTTTTCCCTGCGTATGATCTCTATCCCCTGCGCCGTTATGTGCAGAGGATCGCTCATTGCGACTCCAACCGTCTTGGAACCGTAGTCCAATCCCATTATGCGCATGAGACCGCTCCGATGTTACTTCTGATCCCAGCCCTTGCTGTGGATGTACTCGCTCAAAAGTTCCTCAACCAGTTCGTCGCGCTCAACCTTCATGATCAGGCTGCGGGCACCCTGATGATTGGTGATGTATGTGGGGTCGCCCGACATGATATATCCGACGATCTGGTTTACGGGATTGTAACCTTTCTCGGTGAGAGCTTCATATACTGTGGACAGAACGAGCTTTACGCCTGTTTCCTGCTCTATGGCCACATTGATAAATTGGGTATCGCCTAAGTTTTCCATATGCTATGTCCTTTCTTCTTTAGAGCTTAGCGAACAGAACCGATAGGGCACTGTGAGCTTAGCGGAATTTTGCGAAGCAAAATGGGCACTAATATCAGATTCGTCAGAATCTGTATATTAGTGCAGTGTAAGGAGGTAAGTCTGCTATCAGATACTGCTTCTGCCTTACGCAGTCGCCGGCCTGCGCGGAAAGCTCTGCCGGAAGCTTGTTTCCGTTTCCTCCGAATCTCTTCTCGTCTGAATTGAGTACCAGTTTGTATTTCTTCTTGACCGGAACGGGGATCCAGTAGTTGTCCCAGCGGATGGGAGTCATGTTGAATACGAAGAGCAGTCTGCTCTTGCCGGTGTCGTCTCTTCTCACGAAACTGTACACGCTTCTGTCGGAATCATCGGCATTCATCCATTCGAAGCCTGCCCAGTCGTTATCTATGCGGTACAGGCAGGGATTGTCGTTATACAGCTCGAGCAGCTCTTTTACATAGGTCTGCATTCCGCGGTTGAATTCACGGTCGAGCAGGAACCAGTCAAGTTCCCTCTTCTCGCTCCATTCTCTCTCCTGACCGAATTCCTGGCCCATGAACAGGAGTTTCTTGCCCTCGTGGCCGATCATGAACGTGTATCCGAGGCGGAGATTCGCATATTTGTCGATCTCGTATCCGGGCATCTTGTTCACCATGGAACACTTAAGATGCACAACCTCGTCATGAGAAAGCGGAAGGATGTAATTCTCGCTGCTGTTATACGTCATGGCAAAAGTCATGGCATAATGATTGTTTTTCCTGAAATACGGGTCGAGCTTCATGTATTCGCAGAAGTCATGCATCCAGCCCATATTCCACTTGAACGCGAAGCCGAGCGACTCGGTTCCTATATCGCCGGTAACCGAAGGCCATGCCGTAGATTCTTCGGCTATGGTCAGGAAGCTCGGATAGGTTCCGCGCACTACGGAATTCATATGCTTGAAGAACTCGATCGCATCGTAGTTCTTGTTGCCGCCGTCGCGGTTGGGAAGCCACTGTCCGTCCTTCTTACCGTAATCAAGATAGAGCATGGAAGCCACGGCGTCGACTCTGATGCCGTCCACATGGAATTCCTTGATCCAGTAAAGAACATTGGCGATCAGGAAATTCTTGACCTCGGTCTTGGCATAGTTAAATATCTTGGTTCCCCAGTCGGGATGCTCGCCGAGCCTGGGATCGGGATGCTCGTAGATGCAGCTTCCGTCGAAGCATGCCAGGCCGAATTCATCGGTTGCGAAGTGAGCGGGTACCCAGTCAAGGATGACGCCGATATTGTTCTTATGGAGCTGGTCGATCAGATACATGAAGTCCTTGGGCTCGCCGTATCTGGATGTGGGAGCATAGTAGCCTGTTACCTGATAACCCCAGGATCCGTCAAAAGGATGTTCTGCGATACCCATGAGCTCGATATGGGTATAATGCATGTCCTTGAGGTAATCAACTATCCTGTCGGCAAACTCCCTGTAATTGTAGAAGCCGTCCTCCGTTCCGTCGGGATGCTTCATCCATGAGCCGATATGGCACTCGTATATGGCCATGGGCTCCTTATTGTAATCCTTGTTCTCACGGGCTCTGGCCCATGCGGAATCGCCCCATTTATACCCCGATATATCGTAGGTCCTGGATGCGTTTCCGGGACGGAGCTCAGCATAGCATGCATAAGGATCTGCCTTGTAGATCCTGTCTCCGTCGGCGGTGGTGATGAGGAACTTATAGTACTGATTCGCGGTCACGCCGGGAATGAACTTCTGCCAGATGCCGCCCGGACCAATCTTTTCGCAGGGATCGGCCCACTCATTCCATCCGTTAAAATCACCAACAACATGGACCGCCTGTGCATTAGGTGCCCATGTTGCAAAAAAATAACCCTCTACGCCTTCTTCATTTGAAGGGTGTGCTCCCAGTTTCTTGTAGATATCGTAATGCGTACCCTGTGCAAAAAGAAACTGGTCAGCCTCCGAAATAAATACAGTGTTTGACTTAGCTGAAGCCATATCTTACCCCCTGTGATGCAAAACCTAGTAGTGCATGAAATCCTTCTCTCTGAGGATGATCATATCTTCCTCATCGTATCTCTTATGAAGAATTATATCAAATAAATGCGCAAGATTCTTCTTATCCGCATAATAAATTGCATCATCCACCAGATCTCTGACCTCCCCTACGGATACCTGATGTGTGCTGGTCTGCATCTCGGCGATACGTGTATGCAGCGCAAGAAGCGCGAATTCATCGATCGTATGCTCCTGGCTTAAGGCATATTCGCAGGCATAATCAACGAGTGCCTTGTCGTCCAGGGCCTTCAGATCTATACGTACATTGAACAGTTCGCCGAGCTTAGGAAGAGTACCCACGATCCTGTCCATGCCGTCCGAAGTATCTTCAAGTATGGCCAGAACACCGAGATTCTCGTTCTCGAGAACCTTCATGAGTTTCTGTACCGTGCTCTTCTTCATTCCGCGGGCGCTCTCTATAATGATCGCGCCGCCCTTTATCTTCTCGAACAGAGCTGCGATATCCTTGTCGTTCAAGCCCTTGCCGCTGACCTTGGCAACCTGGGGATTGACGAAATTGGAATCGATGGCCTGCATGTATTTGATCAGTTTCTTGGCGAGGTCTATCGTTCCTACGCCTTCTTCGCCGGTCACGATGACATTGCCCGTATAAGCAGCCATGCTCATATTGTCAAGAGCGTGGCAGATCTGTCTCTTGGTACTCTTTCTGGTCAAAAACGTACCGAAGAGTTCTATCTCGTCTTCGTTAAGCGCGCGCGAACCTTCGGAACTTTCATCCTCATCGGAACTATCGCCCGCATCATCTCCGGCATGTCTCGAAGAAGGCTTGCCCGCGGTGCTGCGTTCTTTGCTCGCCGCTTCCTCTTCGTCTTCCTTGAGAGCCTCTCTTACGGCTGCTACTTCCAGCGAATCGGTTCCGTCAGGTACTCCTGCGGAAACCTCTTCGTCATCCGCATCATCGGCAGCTTCCTCAGCGGAAGCCCCGGTCTCATCCGCAATCTCATCGGATGCTTCGGCAGTCTCCTCTGCGGGAGTCTCATCTTCAGGCATCTCGGTTTCCGGCTCTTCCGGAGCTTCATCCTTTGCGGGCTTGACCTTAGACTCGGGCTCGATGTTTATGACGGGAGTAGGCATGGACTCTGCAACCTCGGCAACGCCCTTTCCTATCACGCCGTCCATGGTCATGTATTCAACGGCACGAAGCGCTTCCTTGCGGATCTTCTTGCCGAGATTCTCATCCACAACGCCGCCGCGGCTTTCTTTCATGATCGCCTCGGTAAACGCTTTCTCGAGCTGTTCTATGAGCGAAGCTTTGGTATCCTCGTCAAATTCATCGAAGAGAGAGCCTGTATGCTGCATGATTCGCTGACGGACTTCCTCTTCACGCTTCTTCTCATTCTCAAGTTTGGTATTTTCCCAGTCAGCCAGGACATCATCGATGCTCAACTGGCCGGTTATCTGCTTCTCAACCTGCTCGGCTTCATATATCGCAAGTCTTATCTGACCGCTGTATTCCTCGGCGAGCATCTGGTCGTAAGCGCTTGATATAGCATCCACATTGTCCAGCTGGCCGGTAACGGCTCCGGGGATGAGCTCTGCCTGGTTGGAGGAAGCCTTCATGGATGCCGAAGCTTCCTGCATCTCCTGAACGAGACGCTGTGACTCAAGATAGTCAACCACGGAATCGGTATCTATCCGCTTGGTATCTCCGGCCATGACCTCGGGCGTGATGATGGAGTTGGCGCGAAGTGCGGGTTCTATATCGGGTATCAGTACTGTCGACTGGATCAGTTCGGGTTCGGGAGCAGGGGACGGAACAGGTTCGGGTTCGGCCGCGGGAACGGGCACCGGGATGGGTTCAGGTTCAGGTACGAAAGCCGGTTCGGGCTCAGCTGCCGTTACGGGAACGGGTTCGGGCTGAGGCTCGGGTGCCTGCGCGAACTCGTGGCCTGCCATCGGGGATGTACCGAATATGGTGTTATCCTCTATATCTTCTTCCGGTGTGGAAGGGATCATGGAATCCTCGTCGTTCTTATCAAGGATCTCCTTCATGCTCTCTGCGAGGGCTTCCTGGAGATTGATCGTATTATACTGGCCGACATCCACAGTCTTTACCTGGATATCCATCTCCTGAGGATCCTTGGGGAGTTCGGTGGTGGGAGCACCCTGAAGATCGGCATTATCCGTTGAAGAGCTTACATCGGATATGCTTTCGCGGACTTTTACCTCGGAAGAATCCTCTTCGTCACGCTCGGGCTCTATGCCTCTGTGCTCTCTCATGAGTTCGTCGTATTTCTTCTGCTCGGAGGGAGAAAGCGGCTCATGTTTTGCCTTGAGTTCCAGGGCCTTGAGGACATATTTGCCCTTACCGAATGTAACGATGAGTTCCTCGCACTCATCCACGCACTTGCTCGCAAGACCCATCCTGTGATAGAGATAGGCAAGCTCATAGCCCCATTTTTCACGATAGTCCTTGCTCTTGAACTCCTCGAGAACGCCGGCGCGCTCCTCGAGACTTATGTCGCGGGACTCAAAAATACGGTACTGCAGAATGTATCTGCTCGTATCGTTCGGCGCAAGCTGACGGAATTCCTTATAGTATTCGGTTGCCTGAATGAATTCGTCGAGTTTTATAGACAGTTCACAGAGGGAATAGACGATGAGTCTTCCGGTCGGATATCTCTGATAAGCCATCAGAAGGATCTCTTTACTCTCCTGATAGCGTCTGTTTGCTTTATATAGATCAGATATACGGCACAGGGTCTTGACGCTCTTGACCTTGCTCCAGTCTATGGTATCGGCTATCTCTACAGCGGCGGCATAATCGCCTTCGCTGATCAGTTTATCGATCTCCTCCGATCTGACTTTAAATTCATACTTGTCCACGATATCACCTCATAAAACCGACAGTTAATCAATCTTTAGTCTACCATAGGGTATCGGTGATGTAAATATCGAAGGGGGGCAAAATCCACAAATTGTGGTGTTTTATACATGAAATGAAACTATATATAGTTGTCAGGCTTTCTCATAGAGAAGGTCGGTCAGTCTGGCAAAATCTTCCAGTGAGAAGGTCTCTCCCCTCACCGTATGTGGCAGATTCATCGCATCCAGCGCATTTTCGATCTGAGCTCTTGACAGTTCGGGCATACCTGAACTCAAAGCATTGGGCAGAGTCTTTCTTCTCATGTTGAACGTGGCCCTGATAAGCCTGAACATATAGCCGGCATCGGAAACCTCGACCGGTGGGTGCTCCCTGGACTCAAGCGCGATCACGGCGGAGTCCACAGCAGGAGACGGATAGAAGCGGTCAGCCGGAACCTCTGCTATCACCCTGGGATCTGAATAATACTGTATAGCCAGCGACAATGCTCCGTAGTCCTTGCTTCCGGGCGAAGCCTGCATGCGCTGCGCCACCTCTTTCTGGACCATGACCGTGATGCTTTTTATGATGTCGCTGTGTTCCAGAAGTTTGAGGACTATCGGGGTAGTGATATAGTAGGGCAGGTTGGCGGCAACTTTTAACCCGTCCCCCGTCCCGTATTTCTCATATAGTTCGCGGATATCGCACTTAAGTATATCGGCACTTATGATCTCCACATTGTCAAAATCGGCGAGAGTAGCTTTAAGCACCGGTATCAGAGCCTCGTCTATCTCCACCGTGACCACGTTATGTGCGGCCTCAGCCAGTTTTGCGGTAAGGGTACCCAGACCGGGACCGATCTCCAGTACGGTATCGCCCGAAGATATGCCCGCGCCTTCGACTATCTCGTCGAGGATCGTTTCGTCCGTAAGGAAGTTCTGACCGTACTTCTTCTGGGCGGATATCCCGTATTTATTCATCACTTCGCGGAGTGTGCGAATGTCGCTGAGATTCATTTTTTCTCCCCGGAACTTGTCCTATCTTATCTTATTAGCCTTATCGTTTCTTATTCTCATCCCCGTGCGGAGTCCATATGGTACAGACGCAGCGCGTTGTCCCAGGTCGCACTCTTTACTTCATCTATGGTAAGTCCCCTGATATGGGCTATCTCCTGAGCCACATAGTTTATGTTGAGCGAAGAATTGCGCTTCCCGCGATTCGGTTCGGGAGACAGGTAGGGACAGTCGGTCTCAAGGACTATGCTCTCAAGCGGCAGCTTCTGTGCGCACTCCTTCAGCTTGCGCCCGTTCTTATATGTGACAACTCCACCGATGCCTATATGCATGCCCATTTCCACATATTCGCGGGCCATCTCGAGCGAGTAGGAATAGCAATGGACAACGCCGCCGATATCCTTAAGATCATAGGAGCGCATGGTGTCCATCGTGTCTTTTGCGGCGTCGCGGGAATGAATGATGACCGGAAGTCCGCGCCTGATCGCGATCTCAAGCTGTGCTGCGAAGAAATCCTTCTGCATCCTAACATTTGTATCGGGGTAATGATAATCAAGCCCTATCTCGCCCACGGCTACGCACTTTTCATACGAGCAAAGTTCCTCCACATATGAAAGATCCGACAGCGTAAGGTCATAGATCTCCGTAGGATGCAGGCCTGCGGAGGTATATATATGGTCGTACTTCTCAGCGATATCCCTGCTCTTTTCCAGAGACTCAAGTGTGGAGGTTACATTTACGACTCTGCCTACTCCCCGATCCGGCAGGGATGAAAGCAGCTCATCGCGGTCTTCATCGAATGCGCGATCGTCATAATGGGCATGTGTATCGAAGATCATTTTCGTCCTCATAAAAATGTACTAAAAATCGCGTTAAAAAAATGTTAATTTTGTCTTGCAAAACAAAATGCATTATACTATAATAACTTTTGCGTTGCAAAACGGCGTTATGTCAATCTGCGCCACTAGCTCAGTTGGTAGAGCACCTGACTCTTAATCAGGGTGTCCAGGGTTCGAGCCCCTGGTGGCGCATAAAGTCTCAGTTTCATCGTTTACGATGGGGTTGGGGCTTTTTTTTGCGCTTTTTTCCGCGTCTTATTTCAGCGCCTTTTACATGTATATAATAATATAGGCGCGACTTATATGTCGCGCCCCAGACTGAAGACAAAGTCCACGGTTCACGCCGTGGATTTTTCTTTGCAATGGTAACCAGAGGCTGCGCCTCTGCTCTTGAAATAATGCGCCAGGCGCCTGATAATGCTTAATCGGCTTGATCACAG
>JAFZQY010000031.1 GCA_017620155.1 Lachnospiraceae bacterium
AGAGCAGAATAATCTATATTCCCCATTGGCTGAACCGCACCAGCCGAAAACCATGTGACCTTGTCTCCGTAAGCATAATCGGTCAGAAGATGAAACAGCTCGTGGACTGGGATCGTAAAGAAATACGCCAAAAGAGTGGTGGAAATACAGTTGATTATTGACAAATCTTTTGTCCTGCTCATAATAGTTCCTCCGATAATTATTTATATTGTATCGTATGTTGCCATATCATTTATTTTATCGGAAATAGGATCATACGTAAACTGTCAGCCGATACCGATTGTGCATGAAATATAACCGTCTATAAACAGAATGTTCATATTTATGTCGCCGTTTTTTTGCTATAATTTAGTAAGCCCTCAATCATGAGTATAAAGAAATGACGGAGGTAATAAACAGTGTATTCTCTTTTACTTGCAGTTATATATTTGATATTTATAAGTCTCGGACTTCCTGATTCGCTCCTGGGCTCAGGCTGGCCAACGATGCAGGTGGCGTTTGGAGTTCCGTCCTCGTATGCCGGCTATGTCTCGATGGCGATCTCGTTTATGACGATAATATCGGCGCTGATCAGCCCGCGAATGATCAGGAGGTTTCATACCAAGTGGATTGTGATTGCATCCATTTTGCTGACTGTGTTCGGGCTTCTTGGTTTTTCGTTTTCGACATCATATGCAATGCTGTTTTTGTTCGTGGTTCCCTATGGGCTGGGAGCCGGTGCGATAGATGCATCTGTGAATCATTATGTAGCAAATAACTACTCCGGTTCGGTCATGAATTTCCTTCACTGCTTTTATGGAGTAGGTGCAGTAATCAGCCCGAACATTATGGCGCTGGCGTTAAGTAAAGCAAGATGGAATGAGGGATACAGATGGACCGCGTATATCCAGATGGGAATCCTGTTTGCCTGTATTTTGTCTCTGCCGCTTTGGGAAAAAAATGAGAGCAGTGCAGAAACTGAAGAAGAGGCAGGAGCCGGTATAAGCGAAGCGCTGAAGGTTCCCGGGGTAATTCTGACGCTGGTAGCATTCTTTGCATACTGCTCAGGAGAAGCAACCTGCTTTCTGTGGACTTCCAGTTATTTTGCCGGAGTAAAGGAAGGCCTTTCCGATGGGCTGATAGCATCATTCGGATCGCTTATTTTCGGAGGTCTGATGCTTGGCAGGCTGATCTCGGGGTTTGTATCGAATAAGCTTGGGGACAGATTGCTGATAAGGATAGGCATTATTGCTGAGATGATCGGAATCTTACTGGTTATGCTTCCTATCAGCCATTATCTGCCGGCGGCGATCGGTTTTGTGATCATAGGGACCGGGATGGGGCCGGTGTATCCGGCTATCCAGCATATGGCTCCTACAAACTTTGGTAAGAAGTACAGTGCGGCAGTTATCGGACTGCAGATGGCATCTGCTTATGTCGGAAGCACATTCATGCCGATGGTCTTCGGAATCCTGCAGCAGAATATCGGGATCGGCATCATGCCGGTATATCTTCTGATATTTGCGATTCTGAACATCGGATTACTGGAAAGAACATACGTTGTATTGAAGAAACAGGGAGTGTGAGGATATGGTTTTCGGTCATACTTCATTTCTTTTGATTTTGCGGCGTTTCTCATGGCTCAAGCGTTATGTAGTTTTTTCGGTTTGAGATTGAGTGTTAATGGTAGAATTAAAAAAACTTGAACAATTAGACAGAGAGCAGTTTATCAAGGATAACCAGGAAGCTTTTAACTATGGTGCGATGGAGGAGTTCGGAATGCGTGATGATCATTTTGAAGAGAATGGTCAGATCATATCACGCGAGACCATTGAGAAGTCTATAGACGAAGGTGAGGCGTATCGTATCTTGCATGATGGTAAGCCGATCGGTGGTGTCGTCATCAAGGTTGATGGAAACAGAGGAGATCTTTCCCTGATATTTGTATCGCCGAAAGCCCACAGTAAAGGGATTGGATATGCCGCATGGTGTGAAGTTGAGAAGCTTCATCCGGAGGTGACGGTATGGGAGACGGTCACACCATATTTTGAGAAAAGAAACATCCATTTCTATGTGAATAGATGCGGATTTCATATTGTGGAGTTCTACAATGATCATCATCCGGATCCGAATGAACCAGAGGAATACGGAGCTGAAAAAGATGAGCAATCTCCAGATGGAATGTTTCGGTTTGAAAAGAGGAGGAAGTAAATGAAAGAAGAATACTTAAAGAAGTTAAGGCTATGCGGTTTGTTTGGAATTGGAAACTTCTTATCCTATCTTGCGGGGGTTTTATTTGCACCGCTGGCTTATCCGGGGTACGACTGGATGAGCCAGGCAGTGAGTGACCTGTCTGCAGATACTGCACCATCCCTTACGTTGTGGAGACAGCTGACTGCTTTGGATCACACATGCGGATTACTGTGTATTATGGCTGTCTGCATATATGTTTCTGTCATCAAAGCAGGAAATAAGATTTTTCGGGCCGGTATATATTTAGTTGCCATAAGAGGATGGATATCGGGTGTTGGATACACGATGTTCCCACTTTCGGAGGCAGGAAAGGAAATCAATGGTTTCCAAAACTTTATGCATGTATATGTTGTAACGGTTGCTGTAGTATTGACTTCCATAGTTTCGCTTGTCCTGATAATAATCGGC
>JAFZQY010000032.1 GCA_017620155.1 Lachnospiraceae bacterium
AAGAAGCTTAAGCTGTACTGAAGGCAGCTTAAGGCTTGCCTTACTCGTAGCCTCTCCGGACTGGGTATAGTCCTCTCCAAGACACAGGATCACAGTATCTGCACACTCTGCGGCCCGGATGGCCTCCGCCAGGAGTATGTCGTTTTCTTCCTGCCAGTTATCCGTATGGCGGATCCCTCTTGCAGTCATCGCATCCTGATCGAGCATCGTACAGCCTGCTGCGACTCTGATGCTTTCCGAATCAAAGATTTGCGATGCCGCTTCCCATACGGTCACGGTATTTTCGTCATCGCCCGAAAAAGCCCATGAACTCTGAAGTTTTTTTGTATCGGCATATGGACCGATAAAGGCATTCTTTTCTTTTCTGAGCGGAAGTGCTTTATCATTGTTCTCAAGAAGTACAAGGCTCGCTGCCACAGCTTCTCTCGCCAGCTGCCTGCTTTCTCCGGTGGTCACCGGACCGGCATCAGTATCTATTCCTCTGTATGGATCTTCAAAGAGCCCCAGGTCATTTTTCATGTTAAGGACTCTCAGAACCGCTTCATCCAGCATCTTCATCGAAATAACTCCGGTTTCCACCAGTTCTTCCAGATGATCGCTGTAGCAACCCGAACACATGTCTATATCCACGCCTGCCATCATCGCCTTAAGCGCGGCGTCCTTCTTATCTTCGGCGTATCCGTGATTTATCAGTTCTCCGACAGCTCCCCAGTCGGAGATCAATACTCCCTTAAAGCCAAATTCTTCCCTTAAGATCTTTCTCATCAGGAACCGGTTCCCGGTAGCGGGAATGCCGTTTATCGAATTAAATGAAGTCATTACCATCGCGGGATCTTTCTTTATGGCTTCCCCGTACGCCCGAAGGTAGTACTCCCTGAGCGTATGTTCCGAAAGCTCGGTATTATTGTAATCCCTTCCCCCTTCGGCAGCGCCGTACGCCGCAAAATGCTTTACGCAAGCCGATATGTGATCAGTGTCTCTCAGATCGTCCCCCTGATAACCTTCGACCATAGCTGAGGCCATGCGGGAATTAAGGAGTTTATCCTCTCCGGTGGACTCCATGATCCTGCCCCATCTCGCATCCCTGCATAGATCCGCCATCGGGGAAAAGGTGGCATGAACGCCGTCTGCAGCAGCCTCTTTTGCCTGCTGCGCAGCGCCTTTTTTCACCGCATCCGGATCAAAAGAGGCACCCTGCCCCAAAGGGCACGGAAGCACCGTCTTATGTCCGTGTATGACATCCAGCATGAACATTAGCGGGATATGATGAGGGTGTTCTTTAATATACTGTTCCTGAATCTTCTTAAGGCTTTTGCCACCCCATATGCCCAGAGTGCTGCCGGCAAGATTTTTTACGTTTTCACTTATCCCGCCTCTCTCAATTCCGGTAATCTCAGCTCCGGCTTCGTACTCGGAGCCCGGGATCTGGACCAGCTGCATTACCTTTTCTTCGAGAGACATTTCATCTAACAGAGCTTCCAGCGCTTTCTTTTCCATGATCTGCTAGCCCTCCAATTTCAGAGACCCGGTCGATATCGTCCCGCGTGATGTTCCTCGCCCACTTATAAGAATAGAAATGCTTAAATACCCAGGGCCACTTGACGAATTCGTCCGTACATAACAGGAAATAAACAAGTTTTACCGGGAATTTAAATACAAATGCCGCAAGGAAGCCGAGCGGAACGGCATACGCCCACATATCGATAACATCGCATTTGAAGCCGAACGCCGAATCGCCGCCTGCCCTGAATACGCCGGCGATAAGACAGGTGTTAACGCTTGTTCCCGTAACATAATATGTATTGATAAGAAGCATGAACTTAAGATAATCCTTGGCCAAAGGCGTGATATCCGCAAAATAAAGGGCCGCCGGCATTGTGATCAGCACAATGATACCGCCTAAGATCCCCGTAATGACTGCCAGTCTCAAACATAAATGACCGGACTTAATGCCGCTGTCCATATCACCTTCGCCAAGAATCTGTCCTACCACGATCCCCGTAGCCGATCCGATACCGTAGCACATGACGCATCCCAGGTTTCTGACAACATTGACGATCGAATACGCCGCAACCGCATCGTTGCCCAGATGGCCGATAATCGCGGAATATACGGAAAAAGCCACTGACCATGCAAGGTCATTGCCTATAGCGGGCACAGCCATTGTAATAAAGTCTTTCTCCAGAGCTTTGTGTCGCTGAAACATGGTCCGGAATGTGAGTGCCACGCCGGGCTTCGATGCCGATACGATGATGCAGCCGACCAGCTGTATGAGACGGCTTAGTGTTGTAGCAATCGCAACGCCCAGAACACCGAGTTTCGGAGCACCGAAAAGGCCGAATATAAATACCGCGTTCAGAGCCACATTGCATACGAGCGCTATCGTTTCCAGTACCGTCGCAACACTCACTTTTCCTATGCATCTGAGTATCGACATATACACCGCGCTTATCGCCCAGAAGATAAGGCCCGGTGCTAAGAATCTGAGATATACCGCTCCGGTTTCTATAAGCACATCTTCCGATGTATAGATCCTCATCAGGAACCGGGGGAGGATCAGGCACACCCCTGCTCCGGCTATCGCAACTATGAGTGCGAATTTCAGCCCGATGCCTTCAACCTTTTCGATGGTCTTAAGGTCGCCCTTTCCATAGTATTGCGCGGCCAGCATAGCGATACCCGTTCCTACTCCGTACAGAAACATGAAAAGGATACTGATCGGACTATTCGCAAGAGAAACTGAACTTATGGCATCCTGCCCCACATAATTGAGCATTAAAACATCGGCGCTGTTTACCGCAGCGTCGATGAGATTCTGAAGGATGATGGGCAGGGACACTACCCATATTTTTTTATACAGGGTTTTATTGTTCACTCTCTTGTCTTCGCACCCATCGCTTTGAGTTCTTTTTTGCGTTCGTACATCATCTGATCAGCTCTCTGGAATACATCATGAAGCTGCGAGTCATCGTCTCTCAATACGGAACAGCCTACAGATACAACTACGTCTCCCGTCGAAATGTTCTCCTCCACCTGTCTGTTCATATCCCGGATCACTTCATCCATCGTATCGAAGCCCGTTCCCTCCAGAAGGACCGCAAACTCATCCCCGCCGATCCTGTAGACCGCACCGTGCGTAAAATATTCACAGATCAGATGACTGGCGTCCATGATGAGCTTATCGCCGGCAGCATGCCCCAACGTATCGTTCACATGTTTTAAGCCGTTGATATCACATACCACAACAGCAAGCTTATCTATCTCTTTATCCCCGATCATCTGATCCAGAGCCTTTTCTGCGTCGGAAAAAGCCAGTTTGTTACGTACTCCCGTCATGGAGTCGGTATTGGCCATGCTCTTGAAGCTTTTACTCTTCTCCTGCTCCTTCTCAAGCATATTCCTTGAGATCTTCATGAGCTGAAGCACCAAAGCGGCTGCATACAGAAGCATGATCACCAGTACGCAGGCGATCAGTTTCCGGCTTATGGCCTGATTACTCTCACTGATACCGAGCATCTGATCATGTATTACGCTCTCTCTGATCAGAACGGCCATCTCCCAGCCTGTACCCTTAACGGGAACATAACAGAGCGTCTCTGCAAGTCCTCCGGAAACAAATGAGAGACCGCCTTCTTTTTCGGCCGCAAAATCATTGCACATTGCCTCCCAGTCTTTCTCTGAAACCAGCGTTTTTGCCGCATCAAGAATATTGTTGTCCGAGATGGTCGGTCCGAGCGCGGTTTCGGACAGATTACCTCCGTTCATGGAATACAGGCCGAAGCTCGTTCTGGACTGATCGTCAATAGCAAGCAGATCCACGATGTCCGTTATGTCGATCTGGACGAAACACGCCTTGAATTGTTTACCCATGATATCCAGGTCGGGAGTCGGAATTGCCAGGCAGAGCTGCTTGGAAGAACCGTAGAGATAAACGGTACTTATGACTCTGTCCTCCATCTTATCCGCCGACAGGAACTCATGTCTGGTCCCGCCCGTATAGGTCGTGTACTGCGTATATACTATATTGTCCTCATCAACCAGAGCAAAACGGCTTAAGGATAGAAGCGACTTGATCCTGCCCAGTGAAGCACGAAGCTCCTCCTGCGTCGTGATCCCCTCTTCATCGATGACAGCGATCGCTTTTTCCATCTGACTGAAATTACTGTCGATCAGATTGTTGATCGACTGAGCATTATGATCAGCCATCGCCTCCAGGTAAAACGAGCTTACGGCCGAAACCGCATCATTTGTTGACGAGACCGTCTGACTTGACGCCCACAAAGTGCTGCCGATCAGTATGAGTGCGATCAGAACACTTCCTATCGCTGCCGTAAGTACGAACGATTTTTCCGATATCCACTTAGTATTCATGACACATCACCATACAGTAGTTCGAGCATTAATGTTGCATCCCCCTGATAGATGATCGTGGTTATCTCGTCGGTCTTCTCAGGGAACAGGTCTCCGGGCAGATTGCCGTCAGCGATCTTAACCGCTACCTGAATGGTATCGAATCCTATGGAGTAGCAATCCTGAACACCCAGACAGTAAATGACCCCATTCTTCAGATAATGAAGCGCCTCTTTGTCATGATCCATTCCTACTATGACCGCATCGCTTCCGGCCTCGGTCACCGCTCTTGCGGCTCCGACGGGATTACTCATGTTGCAGCATACCAGACCGTCCAGATCAGGGTTATCCTTAAGGATCTGCATGGTAAGTTCATATGCCATATCCACGGAGTCCATGTCATACTCTTTGGCCACTATCTCCATATCGGGATAACCGGCTATGGTATCTTCGGCCCCCTTCGCCCTGTCCTCATGACAGGGAGCGCCGATGCTTCCGACCAGGATAGCTATTTTGCCGCTGTAATCAAGTTTCCTGCATAATTCTTCGGTCAGGTCAGCGCCATCCTGATAGTTATGCGTATTCCCGACATAGGCTATACGCTTGCTTCCTTCGTGGGCATCGGAACTGGAGAAGGTCATCACCTTATATCCGTCTTCCACCATCTGATCCAGGACCGGCGAGATGATCTCTGCATCGGCTACATCAACGCCGATAACATCATAATCACCTTCCTCTGCTTCGGTAAGTCTCTCGAGCTGATCTTCGGCAGATGCATCATCGGGAGCCATATATTCGTATGTAACGGCAATCCCCCTGTCAAGATACTGCCTCTGCGCTTCTTCCATGCCGAGCGCCACAGCATCCCACCAGGGATGAACTATCTTATAGGTAAAGAAAAAGCTGTAATGATCCTTCGCGGGCTCGTAATCATCAAGCTCGTGATCGAAGTCCACTGCTCCGAGCACGGATTCATTCGCCGTATCTTCGGCTGATGCCGTCCCCGTATCGGCGGGTACATCCTCAGACGAACAGCCGGACAGAGCCATGACAGTTAAAGTTACTGCTAAAGCCGCAGAAAATATGCATGATATCTTTTTAATATACACCGTCTTATCTCCTACCAGATCTGACGTCCCTTTTCATCCGGGATCCCGCTCTTTCTGAAGAAATAGGAATTCACCTGATCGCACCACTCGCGAGCGTTAACGAGCTGGCGCTCGAACCTTTCCTTTACATTGTCGAATATATCTTCATCGACCTTGCCTTTAAGCTTATCCCACTTTGCGGCCAGATCTTTGGCCTCTTCATAGCCTTCAAAATGTGAATCATAGATATGCTGTATGACCGTCTTACCGCTGTGAAGCTTATGCGTATAGGGAAGATGATGGAAGAAAAGAACCAGTTCGTCAGGGCACTCCTCGGGGGAATTGTATGCCGATGCATTGGGCTCATTATACAAAAGCGCATAGCCCGTGCCTTTATCGGTCCTGTCAACGCCGATCCCCAAATGATCGGCCCTGTGGTAGGTTCCCCATCTGTCATACTCATATCCGTCTACGCTGCAGCCGTAGTGCGTCGCGGGCTGAACCATCCAGCCTATTCCGAGCGGTGCCGAATACTTCTCATATATTTCGCGGGAAGGAAGCAGTATGTCCATTACCTCCCGCACCACTTCCGGATCCCCGGAGATCGTCGTCTTCACGAACTCCTCCGCTATCTGCTCCGAAGTAAGGTCCGTATCGAAGGAAAGCCTTCCGAAGCCGAAGAGATTGGCTCCCGCAAGATAGTTACCGGTCCAGTTGAAATCATTACCTGTATTGGTGACCGCAGCGATTCCTGAGTACCTGCTGCCAAAAGTCCTGCCGCCTACGATGTCCGCCACGGTATCATCATCCTGCGAGCAGAATGTCTTAAATCCAAGTATTTCTTTAAACATCGGGATCAGGTAGCACACATCTATCTGATGTCCCGTATATTCCTGTGCGATCTGCACTTCCAGCATCTGGTTGGTCTTACGCAGGCCGCCCAGAAGAGGCGATACGGGTTCCCTGATCTGGAAGTCCATCGGTCCGTTCTTGATCTGAAGGATGACATTGTCATGATAATCACCGTCCATGGGCATGAAGTTGTCGAATCCTGCTCTCGCTCTGTCGGTCTTATAATCCCTCCAGTCCTGTCTGCAGTTATAAACGAAGCATCTCCATATGATGATGGCGCCGTAGTCTTTGACGATATCGGCCAGCATGTTGGCTCCGTCTGCCTGCGTTCTTCCGTAGGTAAAAGGACCGGGACGGCCTTCCGAATCCGCTTTTACAAGGAATCCCTTAAGAGTAGGGATCTTCTCAAAGACCTCGGCCATCTTGGTCTTCCACCATGCAATGACCTGAGGATCTAAAGGATCTGCGCTGCCTAAGCCCCCTATCTCTATGGTCGAAGCATAGTTTAAGCTTAAGTAGAGTCCGATGCCGTATCCTGCAAATATCTCACCGAGACGGGCCAGCTTATCGAAATATCTGTCGGTTATCATGTATGAAGCGGCGTCTTTTACATTGACATTATTGATCACGACCGCATTGATGCCGACGGATGCTATCAGCCTTGCATAGTCCACGGTCCGCTCATCGATGACGATCTC
>JAFZQY010000033.1 GCA_017620155.1 Lachnospiraceae bacterium
GACCCAAATGGCACTTTTAACCTGATTTGGGTCATATTCCTCTTCTCCACTCCCCTGCAATTCAAACTCCAAGCCAGCATATTTATGACCCAAACGTCCACTTTTAGGTCAAGTCCTTTTTTGTGTGTAAATTGCCTTTAGGTTTTATGTTTTCATGCTGCCAGGAGTTTTAACTGTTCTTCAGCTATTTCTTTAAGCTGGAGTTCGTAGCTCCCAATTGATTTCAGTTGCTTTATTGGGAAGCCCATGCCATTCACTGATCCAAACTTTTCATGGATGTCCATGAGCACGCTTCCCATGATACGGATCACTGAATCATCATTCGGGAATACAACTATCACATCCGAACGGCGCTTTAGCTCCCGGTTTAAGCGCTCTATGTGATTAGATGTACGGACAAACCTGCGTAACGGATTCGGCAACACCATTGCTGTCATCGCACTCTCAAATCCGGCGTCAAGGCACTCCATTGCCGCCGGAGCGATATCCTCATAATCGCTTATTATCCGGTCCCTGATCTTCCGGGCTAAGGTTATGTCTTTTGCGTTGTACATCTCGTTCAGCTCGGTATGGAGACCCTTCTGATATTTGGAAGGTGTCTTATCAAGAATGTTTCTTGAAAAATGGGTCTGGCACCTCTGCCATGGCACTTCAGGAAATATCTTCTTGATGGCATATATGATACCCGGATGGGCATCGGAAGTGATGACTTTCACTCCGTGCAGCCCGCGCTTCCTGAGTGACTCGATAAACATGAACCAGGTATTGTTGGTCTCGTTGTCAAACAGATCAAAACCGATCACTTCACGCCTGCCCTCAGCATTTGTGGCGCATGCAACCATAAGGGCTTTTGAGACCGTCCTATGGTCATTTCGAACCTTGAAATATGTCGCATCGATAAGGATGAACGGATATGGGTCCGTCAGCGGCCGGTTACGGAACTGGTTTACAACGTCATCAAGTTCCTTACAGACCTCTGATACCATGGACTTCGAATAAGATGTCCCGCATAGGGTTTCAACTACTTTGGCAACTTTTCTCGTTGAAACGCCGGCGATCACCATCTCGGCCATGGTAGACACGAGAGCAGCTTCGCTCCGTTTATAGTTATCAAAGATCAGTGATCTGAACGGAACATCACGGTGACGCGGAACGGTCAGTTCGATCTGGCCCAGACGCGTGACCAACTGGCGTTCCCTCGTACCATTACGGCTATCCGTTCTTTCCTCAGAACGCTCGTATTTCTCTGCCTTGAGCTGTTCTGTGGACTCAGCCTGGAGGATGGTGTTCAGACTATCCTGTAAGAGCTGTTTAAATGCATCATCACGACTGGATGAAAGCAGTTGTAGTATTTCGTCCTGGTTTAAAGTAATATTGAGTTGAGCCATTGTGTTCTCCCTTCGGTATTGGTTTTTTTGTGGTGATTAAATTATACCTAAAGGCGAGCCTTTGGCTCATTATATTTGATCTATGAATTTACACCATTATATGGACGTTACTCACTTTTAACCACTTTGGGTCATATTTTGACATTATAGACCACCGATTTCTTTAATTGGGAGTCGGGAAGCAACTATAAATAGGGCAAGGGGGGTATAGATAGCGTGCTTGTACGAGTTGTGATACGATTATGCTGTTGCAAAACACGCCGGCCGGTCCATGGCACAGCAGCCCTGAACACGGCCTGTGCGTAGGCCAAAGATTAGTACCCGGCTGGCCACGGCACAGCAGCCCGGAACGCGACCCACGCGTAGGCCGAAGATTAGTACTCGGCCACCCCATAAGATAATGTATGAACGAACTGATCAAAACCCAGGGACCGGATTACAGCAAATGTCTTGTTAATCTGTCCAATTCCATATTGAAGAGATTCGGAGTGCAGACAACTGCGGATACGCTCCCCATGGCCGACGAATATCTCGCAAAGGGTCATAAGAACACTGTGGTCCTTCTGCTTGATGCGCTTGGAATCTCCATACTCGAGAAGCATCTCGAGGCGGATGGATTCTTCCGCTCCAATTTGAAGGATGCTTACTATTCCGTCTACCCGCCGACAACGGTTGCCGCAACGACTTCCGTGCTCAGCGGTCTCTATCCGAACGAACACGGCTGGCTCGGATGGGATATGTATTATCCGGAACTTAACAAGAACGTAACGGTGTTTACCAATACAGATCAGCTTTCGGAGAAGGACGGCAAACTGGTCGAGCCCGCTCCTGCCGCTGATTTCAACGCCGGTTTCACATACACGCCCTACAAAAACATCATCAGCAAGATCAACGATGCGGGTGGTGAAGCGTATGCTTCCATGCCTTTTCTGCCGCCGTTTCCGGGCGACTTAGACAGCATACTCGCACGCGTTAAGGACCTGTGCGACGAGCCCGGCGAAAAGTTCATCTATGCATACTGGAACGAACCCGATACAACGATGCATGCGACCGGCACCATGAGCGCCGAAACCCACGAGCTCGTCAATTCCCTGGAGCGCACGGTCAGCAGGTTCGCATCGGAACTCAACGACACGCTGCTCATAATCACTGCGGATCACAGTCACATAGACAGCAACAACCTGTGTATCCTTGACTATCCTGAGATCACGGACTGCCTCGTGCGCATGCCGTCCATCGAGCCGCGCACATTGAATTTCTTTGTAAAAGAAGAATGCCTCGACAGCTTCCCTGAATTATTTAAAAAAGCTTTCGGCGACAAGTTTCTGCTCATGACAAAAGAAGAAGTGCTCGAGAGGGGACTCTTCGGCCCGGGAAACGATCATCCGCTTCTGAAGGAATTCATCGGCGATTATGTGGCGCTCGCAATTTCGGATACGACAATATTCGTAACGCACGAAGAGGCGCGGATCACCCCCGGAGTACATGCAGGACTTACAGCGGAGGAATGCCTTATTCCGCTTATAGTTATAGAGAAGCCGGCACGAATGTGACAGAAAAAAGTGAAGCCGGTCACAACATGACCCGCAAAAGCGTGAAGCAGGAAACACTCAAGACCATAAATGTGATAAATCAAACGGAGAAAAAAATGTCAGAACAGACTCCCAACATCAACGAAATCATAAACATCGCAAAAGAAGCCGGAGAGATCATGCTCGAAGCTTCCCATCCGAAGATCATGGAGAAGTCAGGACATGCGAATTTCTGCACGGAAACAGATGAGAAGATCCAGGCATTCCTGATCGAGCGCCTGTCTGAAGTTCTTCCGGAGGCAGCCTTTCTCGGCGAAGAGGACGGACAGGATGTCTTCACGGAAAAGATGACCAAAGGCTACTGTTTCGTGCTCGACCCGATCGACGGAACTTCCAACTTCATTTATTCATACAGACCTTCCGTAGTCTCAATCGCATTACTCAAGAACGGCAGGCCTTACATGGGAGTCATTTATAATCCTTTCGACGATATGGTCTTATCGGCGATATCCGGAGAAGGCGCTTACATGAACAGCGAACCGGTCATGTCATCCGACGCTCCGCTCTCCGATTCCCTCGCAGTGTTCGGCACCGCGCCGTATTACGCAGAACTTACCGAAAAGACTTTTGAGATAGCCAAGTCTCTCCTGCCTCTGTGCGTGGACTTAAGAAGATCGGGAACCGCCGCATGGGATATGTGCTGCGTGGCTCTCGGCAGATGCGGCCTGTATTTTGAGATGCGCGTCCAGTTGTGGGATTACGCCGCAGCCGCGCTCATCGCGACCGAAGCAGGATGCACAGTGACGGATATCGAAGGAAATGAACTCTCGTACACGGGACCCACGTCTGCGCTTTGCAGATCCCGCGGTATACCAGAGATACCCGGATGCTTCAAAGCCTGATCCCCGGGAAGCCAGATCAGAAACAACCCCGGGCAAATTATCGCAGAAACCATGAAACCCCAAGCAAAAGGAATCATATGCATCATCATAGCGGCCATGGGCTTTTCTCTCATGACATTCTTCGTAAGACTGTCGGGAGATCTTCCCACCATGCAAAAAGCATTCTTCCGCAACGCTTTTGCGCTGGTCATCGCTGTGTCCGCCCTGATCATAAATAAGGAAAAATTCAGCATCCCGAAGGAGTTCCGCTCGGATATATTCTTCAGATGCCTCTTCGGCACGACCGGCCTCATCGCCAACTTCTACGCGATCGACCGGCTTAACCTCGCCGATGCGAACATGCTCAACAAGCTCTCACCGTTCTTCGCCATCCTCGTATCCATCATCATTCTTAAGGAAAAGCCTTCAAAGATGGACATCCTGGCGACCATCATCGCTTTTATCGGAGCGCTTTTTATAATCCGGCCAACCGGCTCCAATCTGGAACTGGTTCCGGCTCTTATCGGATTGTATGGGGGATTCGGTGCGGGAACCGCATATGTATTCGTTCGAAGCGCGGGCAAAAAAGGAGCAAAGACGCCGATCATAGTCACGTGCTTCTCGCTTTTTTCATGCCTACTCACACTGCCGTTCATGATATTCAACTATGCTCCGATGACACCGAAGCAGTGGCTGATACTCATCATGGCGGGGCTCTCCGCAGCGGCCGGCCAGTTCGGCATCACAACCGCCTACAGATATGCTCCTGCAAAAAAACTCTCGGTCTTCGACTATGTTCAGGTCATCTTTGCTGCACTCTGGGGATTTCTGTTCTTTCATGAAGTGCCCGTTCCACTCAGCATCATCGGCTATGTCATAATCATCGGCATCGCCGTCATCAGATGGCACACTTCTCTTCGTAACGAAGAATGATTCAGATAAGCAGCGAAGAATAACTCCGCTCAGCAACTAAGAATATCCTTTTAAAAAACTATCTTTTTCACGACCTCAACAGGCGTGTTAACCTGCTTTGCAAACTCATCCGCATCGCCGGGTTTTCCGACTGCATTGCCGTAGTGTGTCGGGATTGCAACCTCAGGCGCGATCGTGTTGATGAAGTCTGCCGCCTTGGACGGATCCATCGTATATGTTCCGCCGATCGGAATGAGCGCGATGTCGCACTTAACCTCTTTTGCCTCCTTGGTCGCATCCGTATCACCCGCGATGTAGATCCTCTTATCTTCCATCTTCAGGATATATCCGACCCAGCCTGCGCTCTTCGGGTGAAAAGGCTTAAGGGTGTTGTACGCGGGCACGGTCTCAAACTCCAGGCCGTCAAGTTCATAAGAATTACCGGGCTCAACCGCAAACAATTTGCTGAACTTAACCGGCGTCTTGGAAGCTTTTTTCTCCATGGCGGCAGGATAAACAAACACTGTGTTATCGCCCGCCACCTTCTCGATATCATCGGGTGAAAAATGATCGTAATGGTCATGCGTCACCATCACGATGTCCGCATCATGCGGCGCCTCCTTCATCTGAAAAGGATCAATGTATATCGTCTTATCTTTTCCGCGGATCCTGATACTGTTCTGTGTAAAAACATCAATCCGGTCGACAATACTCATCTTAATTCTCCTCTCTGACAGTGATGATTTTGGTATGACTCCTTGTTCCGATCACGCCCTACCTGCTATTATTATGATATATCCGTTAAGTGAAACGGAATATTGCAAGCAGATGATAACCCGCAAAAAGGAGGGCAGATATGGATTTTAATACTCTTGTTTCAGAGGTACGTGAAGGCGCTCAGAAGCTCGATGTATCGGGCGTCGATTTCCTGGCTGTTCAGGTAAACCTCACGGATATGGATCCCGGCGTTTTCTATGTTGAGGTAAAAGACGGAAAAGTAAACGTCGAGCCCTACGAATATCACGATCGTCAGTGTGCGCTCTCGATCAGCTCCGAAGATTACGTGAAACTCGTAACCGGTAAACTTGATCCCGTACTCGCATTCACACTCGGAAAACTCAAAGTCGAAGGTGATATCGGAAAAGCGATCGAATTCTCGAAACTTCTTAAATGATCTTAGGAATGGCGCTCCGGAAACGGGGCGTCATCTTTTTAGTTTCGCTGACACTCTGGCGATCTCGTGTCCCGATGCAGCCTCAAAATTATATGCCACGATACCTAAGTCCACTCTGCAAAACGGCCCTTTCTTCGACATGATGTTTGCCACGCCGTCACGCAATTCTATAACAAACTTCTGCTGATTGATCGCAGTAGGCGCCATCAGCGCAGCCTCTACGCCTTCCTTAAACCAGTCAGGCATCTCTGACTCGGGAACGGTACAGAGTTTTTCCATGGGCTTGGATGTGTGAACGGCGCCCTGGTTTTCACCGTATCCTATTGCGATCACGGCAACAAGTTTTTCTCCCTCTGCGATCTTGGCTTTGCATTTTCCCTTGCTGAAAGTTCCGCCGACCCAGCATGTGTTTAAGCCCAGCATCTGCGCTTCCAATACGACCTTCTCACCGAAGTATCCGCACGACTCCTCGTAGTCGTTTGGAAGTGTACTGGCCACTATCGCTATGTAGTTTCTTACGTTCTTGAATTTCCCGTAATGCGCGAGAAAGTTGTTGAAGCATCCGGGATCATCACAGATCAGCTGGAAATGATGCCCGCTCTCCTGATTGCATTCCTCAATCACTTCGTTAAGTCTTGTTTTTGCCGCATCTTCAATAGGCGTGTCCTTAAACTGGCGCACGCTGTGACGGCTGCGTATCGCTTCTTTGATATCCATCTCCTACATCTCCCTATTACTTAAGGTTTACGCATCGTAGTCGTTTCTGTTCAGATATTATGATTGTAGCACATCATAATAAAATACAGTAAAATATACACATGTTACTCGTATTTGCATCGGACTCCTTTAAAGGGAGCCTTTCAAGCAAAAGAATACACGAACTGCTTTCGAACGCCGCGCACGACGTACTCGGCGAGTGTGAGATCGTGTGCATTCCGATGGCCGACGGCGGCGAAGGAACTCTGGATGCGATCGTCTCCGTTACGGGCGGCGAAAACGTCAGCTACATGGTTCTCGATCCTCTCGGCAGGCCCATACGCTCTGAATATGTCGTTTTGCCTGACGGAACGGCTGTCGTGGAAATGGCAAAAGCATCGGGACTCACACTTTTGTCCGAAAGTGAACGCAACCCCTTACTTACCAGCACATATGGAACGGGCGAGCTGATCCGCGAAGCCATATCGCGTGGCTGCAAAAACATCACTGTCACCATCGGCGGATCTGCGACCAACGACGGCGGCATGGGCTGTATGAAGGCTTTGGGGATCCGTTTCCTCGATGAGGACGGATGCGAGCTCGACGGCTGCGGAGCCGATCTTGAAAAAGTGGCCCACATAGACACTTCCGGATTGATGCCGTGGACTGCTGACATCGATTTTACCGTAATGTGCGACGTGACCAACCCGCTGTGCGGCGAGAACGGAGCGACTTATACTTTTGGCCCGCAAAAGGGCGCAGATCTGGATATGATGAAACGGCTCGAAGCCGGGATGAAGAACTATCGCGATGTCATCAAACGCGAGTTTAACATCGACCTCGACACCATTCCCGGAGCCGGAGCGGCCGGCGGTCTGGGTGCTGCGCTTATGGTTTTTCTGAACGGGAAACTTAAATCGGGGATAGATACCCTTCTTGATCTCACGGATTTTGACGATCGGATCAAAGACGCCGATCTGATCATCACCGGAGAGGGATGCGCCGACGCGCAGAGCAGCCACGGAAAAGTGATGCAGGGCATCGGCCTTCGCGCTCACAAACAGGGAATACCCGTTATAGGAATCTGCGGAAGCATCGAAAAAGGTGCATCCGACCTGTATGATCAGGGGATAAGTTTTTTATATGAAACGAAGCCTGACGACATGCCTTTGCAGGAGGCCATGATCAACGCGGAAGAACTGTATCTTCAGACAGCGAAAAAGGTATTTACCGATCAGCTGAGTCCTCTGAGCTGAAGCGTCTTTTTCATGAATTCAAACCACTCTCTCGTGTCTTCATTCTCCGAAGAAAAATCAAGCATTCTATGAATGTATCCCTGCTCTTTCGCTATCTCGACACTCACCGGATAAACAAGTTCATACACCAGGCTGATATGCCCTACCAGAATGTCGACGGATGTTTTTCTCGCGGAACGGAGTATCGCATGCCCCTCGATGAAGCCCTGTTTCACGGCATCTGACACGGACGAGCGCGCAAGTTCCTCGGATGAGACGTTGTATATCTCCTCGAGCGGGGTATCGATATTCACGCGGAAGATGTCAATCTTATCCGCATCCCGCAGGATGTTGCAGTAAGCTTTAATGTTCTCAGGAAGGCCTTCGTCTATGCGGAATCTGTTGTGGTTCCTGATCGCAGTCTCGAGGATTTCCTTTTGCTCCGGATCGAAGCTTCCGAACGAATCTACGAGACCCTCCTTAAAAAGAAGATCCGCCCCGAAAGCCGCATGGTCCACAGACTGCGCGTCCGAAAATGTGCCAAATCTTCTGACCTGTTCAAACCGTCCCACATCATGGAGCATGCCCGAAAGCCAGGCGAGGTCGTGGTCTACGAACGGCGTATCGGTCATCCCCGAAGTCCCGTCCGGGTCGGGCACCGTTTGGGCGGATGCTTCGTTGGTGCCTGGCACCGTTTTGGCGATCCGGTCGCAGAGCGAAGCCACACGATATGTATGGTCTATCTTGAGCTTGATCTTGGGATCCGAGGAATCATATTTATCGGAATATGAGGCAAAAGCCTGTTTCACTGTGTCGCGGTCTATTTTTTTCATGCTTACCATTCTACTTCATTTCACTTTCCGGCGCTACATCAAGGAGATATATGGTACTATATGGAAGGTTGATGATACAGTTCCTTCTGCTAATGAAGGCAGATGGACATGGTCGGATAAATGCCGGCGGTCATCACCTACTCTACACTTAATAAGGACGAACACATGGAACTGTTAAAAGGAAGACCCGAAAACGAAGAAGGACGCCTGCCCCGCGAGATCCGCACTTATGACCTGCTGGATTCTCTGGGGATCGAATACTACAGAACTGATCACGAGGCCGCCTCAACGATGGAAGCCTGCAACGAGATAGATGCTATCCTCGGAGTGGTCATCTGCAAAAATTTGTTTCTCTGCAACAGACAAAAGACCAGCTTTTATCTGCTCATGATGCCCGGAGACAAGAAATTCAAGACCAAGGAACTCTCCGCACAGATCGGCTCCTCGAGACTTTCTTTTGCAGAGCCGGAAGACATGCTGAAATACTTAGACATCGAGCCGGGCGCAGTCAGCATCATGGGGCTCATGAACGACAAGGATCACGCCGTTCAGCTTCTGATCGACGAAGATGTCCTTAAGGAAGACGAGCTCGGATGCCACCCGTGTGTCTGCACTTCGAGCCTCAAAATGAAAACGAAAGAAGTAATTGAAAAATTCCTGCCGGCGACATCTCACGACTACATCACCGTACATCTGGTTGGAGAAGATTGATAAAGGAGTGATCTTATGGCCTGGAAATGCATAGTCACGGATGATCCGATAACCGATATAAAAGAAGACCGGAAATGTGCCGTACGCGTGGAACAGTACAAAGTTTCCCCGCAGGCAATCTATTTCAACGGACAGTATCTGCCATTAGCTTCGATCAGGGATGTTCAGGTACATGAATCATCTTTTACGCCCGGTATGAGCTGCGGCAAAGGCATTCCCGTGTATAAGCTCCGCATCGACTATGGTGCTGACAAGCCTCTCGTGCTCATGGTCGAAAAAGAAAAGAATGTGCAGAAGATCACGGAAATGATCAAAGGGTGATCCGTAGAAGCCACGTGCCGCATCCGCCTTACAGGTCGGCGTAGACGTCCTGCAGCACTTTTCCGATGCTGTCATGGAATACAACGTCGGCTTTCCCTTCCATTCTCGTTTTGGATTTATTGATGATGACCAGATGCTCACCGTGATACATGTGCGCAAGCTGAGCAGCCGATCCGACTTCCAAAGAAGTTCCGCCTATTATCAGGCAGTCTGCTATTCTGATCAGACCCACCGCTTCTTCATATGCTCTGCCCGGAAGCAGTTCTCCGTACAGAGTCACGTCAGGCCGTACGGTCTTGCCGCATTTCGGGCACTTCGGAACAGCTTCCCTGCTCTCAAATATGAAATCCGCGTCATACTCTTTTCCGCATGATACGCAGTGATTACTCCATATCGTGCCGTGTATCTCCCAGACTTTCTTGCTGCCCGCTTTCTGGTGCAGGCCGTCTATGTTCTGAGTTATTATCCCTTCAAGCCTTCCGTCTGCTTCCATCTGAGCGAGAACCTTATGCGCCGCATTCGGTTCAACCTTTCTCGCATCCAGATTCTTTCGATAATAATCAAAGAAGACTTCCGGCTCGCGCTTCAGACAATCGTAACTGAGCAGGTACTCGGGTTTGTAGCGCGAGAACCGCTTCTCGGTCTTGTGGTAGAGACCGTTCTTGCTCCTGAAATCCGGTATCCCGCTCTCGGTGGACACTCCTGCCCCGCCCAGAAAAGCGACACACTCCGAATCCAGAAGAATGTTATGAAATTGGTCAAGTTTCTGTGAATACTCCTGAGATTTGTCCATTGAACCGGCTCCCTTTGTTTAATTCTATCATATCCATTTCGTCAGTCTCTACCGCGCCCATGTTCTTCGGTTTCAATCGCCGTTTCTTCGGTTTCAATCGCCGCTTCTTCGGTTTCAACCGTTGCTTCCTCGGTTTCAACCGCCGGCGGTACGAGAAGTTTCCCAGGAAATTTTGCGTAACTTATGACTTAGGAGCAACTTTTTGCTCTGTAAGTCATGAATCCACTTCCGGACGGCGTATTTGGCCCGGATCGCCACACCATATAGAGCGTTTTATGACCCAAACGGCTATAAAGCCCCTGTTTGGGTCATATGCTGGCCGACGATTTCGCGTAACATCGACCGGAGTTATGACCCAAACTCCACAATTTCACGCGTTTGGGTCATATTACGCAGGTCCGCATCGTGTCCGTTCCGGGCTGCACCCTTAAAAGGCGGACATTTTCATGACCCAAATGGCTCTAAAACCCTCATTTGGGTCATAAATCACTTATAATTCCGCGCAGAATTCTACTTTCGGCAAAAATATGCTAAAATCGGTACTTGTTAAATGAACAACTCGGAAGGCTGAACGAAAACAAACCGGAAACCCGATCAGAAGAAAATGGGAACATGATCCGAAGAAAACCATAAGTCTGATCAGATTATAGAAAGGTCACACCAATGAAAGAAAACATGAACCGCAAGTTAATCATCATATTCGCAGCAATTGCAGTAGTGGTCGGAATAGGCTGCTTCTTCGCAGGAAAGCTGATCGCAGACAACAAATATAAAGCCGAGCGAGACTACAATATCGAGCTGATGAAAAGCGAGTTTATGAACATCGCAGACATGTCCGAACCGATATACGTTACAGGCCACAGATCTCCGGATATGGATACCATAGGAAGTGCATTCGGATATGCATACCTGCTCAACCAGCTTGGATATAATGCCAAGCCGGTGATCCTTTCCGACATCAATAACGAGACCAAATGCGTCCTGGAAAAAGCAGGTCTGGCCACGCCCGAACTGCTGCCCGATGCTTCCGGACTTAATATCGTTCTGGTGGATCACAGTGAACTCTCTCAGTCTGCAGAAGGATTAACCAATGCGCACGTGGTTGCTGTCATTGATCATCACGCTGTCGGTACCGTAACAACGAGCACTGCTCCCGTATATGTTTCTAAACCGCTCGGTTCCGCAGCAACCGTAGTATGGATGCGTTACCGGGATTTCGGACTTAAGCCCGATGCGCCGACTGCAATGGCCATGGCAGGTTCCATCATGTCCGATACCAAGAACCTTCTGGCCGACACCTCGACATATGCTGATAAGGAAGCCCTGGATGATCTGTGCAAGATCGCGGGCATCACTGACAGAGACGCGTTTTACCAGGATATGTTCACCGCATCGATATCTTACGAAGGGATGAGCGATGAGGATATCTACTTCTGTGATTACAAGGAATATGAAAGCGGAAACACCACCTACTCCATCGCCTGCATCAACGCTTATGATGAGGAAAAAGCAGCCGACCTCACAGCACGCATAAAGGAGATCATGCCTGCTGCCAAGACAAAAGCGGGAGTGGATATGGCCTTTGTAATGATCACCGCTCTCCATGATGATGTCTCATTCACATGGCTGTTCACCGCGGATGAAGTATCCGATGCTGTACTTGCTGAAGGATTCGAAAACACTGCAGTCTTTGAAGACGGCGTATATAAACTTCCCGAAGCCGTTTCCAGAAAATCGGGGGTTGCACCTATAATCAAGGACGTCCTCGAGTCATATCCGCAGGAGTAAACGACGTCATCAAGTCGTATCCCCAGGAATAAATCGACATCCTCGAGCCGTATCGAGTAAATATAAACAACAAACGCGGGAGCCCAGCTCCCGCGTTTTTCATGTCATCTATAACCAGACCTCAGAAGTCGCTTACGTTCTGATTCAATACTCAGAAGTTACTTCCGTTCCAGCCCCAGTCGCCCGAAGCCATATATCTGATATACATATGATCTGCGGCTATTCCTAAGACATCTCCGAATATATCCGTGATCTCCGCTGTCATCTTCTCAAAAGCATCCCTGTTGGGACCGCCGAAGATCTTGACTTCAACGAATGCTATCGGCTCGGAATCATCTCCTCTGAAATACAGATGATAGTTATCCTCGATCCCGACCATGAGCCAGCTCTCGCTTTTTCCGGGGATCAGAGAGATTGCCTGACCGAGGCGTGACTTGATCTCCTGCTCCTGTTCTTTGGTTACCGAAACGCTTACTTTAGAATCAATTACGGGCATTGTTTTCCTCCTTCCGATGAAAAGATCAGTTGTGGTTTTTCATCAATAAAAGTCCTTCTATATCCAGTGTCTCTATCTCTCCTGAGAGAGAATCGTATGACACAAAAGCTTCAGTGATAACGAACCTCTTGCCGTCCTGGTCAAATATGAGCGGCTCGGCCTCGGAACCGTACTTGTTCTCAAAGTTGTAAGATTGCATAAGTTCTATGAGTTCCGTCGCATCAAAAGTATCGAAGGAATCATCTTCCGATCCGTATGAATTGAGCGCCACCCTGTAGATCGGGATGCTGTCAATTTTTCTTTTGTACTCGTCCATGTAATATTTGTTCTGGAAGGACGTGATGGTGTCAAATCCCGTGATATCCAGATCCATCATCTTGCAGGAGAAGCTTCTGCTTTCGGTAAATCCGCTGAGCGTATAATCATCGTCATCACCCGTAACCGCATCTCCGAGCAGCTCTGCGATACGCTCCTCCGAATAATGGGTGTCGATATATTTTTCACCGTTATCCATGTTCTTCAGATAATCGTATGCCGAATACATCCGCCTCCTGGCATCAGCCGGAATAGTCTCGGCGGTGTATTTCAGGCAGCGTCTTAAAGTCAGCGACTGGGTTATCTTCGGCACGGAAAGAGCGTTGGTAACCGGCATGAATGTGAGAAGAAAAGCCAGCACCGCTAAGATCAGTACGATGTAATGGATCGTATCTCTCCGGATCGTATACCAGATGACATAGAGGATCTCAAACATGATAAAGATGATACCTAAGTATCTCGACGGGGTGAGTCCGTACTGATGAACCCTCACTACCACCGTGTATATCTGAAGAAAAATGAGCGGTGCGAAGATATACGGCAGGATGCGGGATACTTTTTCAATAAATCCCGTAGTGCGGTCGATGTTAAGATATGCGAGCGGGATGGAAAAACAGAACAGCGCAGTCAGGATCCCGTAAACGCTGTTGGACGGAAAATCCTGAAGCACGATGATCTTGATGATGTACAGATAAACGATCACGTAAGCCACAAGCGACATTCCATACAGAACGTATCTGAACAAAACGTTCATGAACTTCGGAATGTCCGTCAGGCTCTCGGTGAGGATGACCAGCGTCGAGCCGCCCAGATAAAGGCCCGTTGCGATGATCGCAAGGGGCGGATAGATATCCCCGAAGTCACCGAAAAGAAGCTCAGTGAAAACAAAAGTGAGTGTCAGAAGGCCCAGATTAACGACGAAATATACGACCGATATCAGGAAACTTCCTGATATCACACCCATGATGTAATCGCCGAAGGCCATGCCCTCGCGAAGTCTCATATAGCACAGGAAAAGCGACACGAGGAAAAGTGTGACGAAGTATCCGGTCGTGAACATGTATATGTGGTCCTCACCTATGGCAGCCTTCATCTTAAGAAATGTTTTGCTTAAGATGCAGGTCTCGGTGAGTATCCCCGAATAAACGAAGGTGACGAGGGCGACAGGAAGGGTTATGCCGGCCTTTAAGACAAGTTTGTCCCGGGGTATCAGATTCTCGAGCAAAAAGACTGCGAAGAGGAGCATGATCATCCACATGGTAAGATGCGAAAAAAGCTCGCCCATGTTTTTGGCAAGCGTGGACCTGTACCAGCTTAAGTCTCCCAGGAAGCCTTCATTTAATGAATAGAGCAGCCCGAAAAAAGTGGCCGCCAGCAGCACATAGAATGTGAAAGGATGCGTCTTGCTGAGCTTCTGTGTGTATCTGAATGTGTATTTTATGCGTTCAATTAATTTTTTCATTGGATGTCAGTCTTTTCTTTTTTTTTTGGTTATTATATCTCGTTTCGGGGATTACATATAGTCGGAGCCGGCGAGTGAGCGGGTTACATATACCCGCAGGACTTCTTCTCGGGTCCGTCGACACCGGACTCATAATGCGCCCTGAAAGCCATGTTGATCTCGCTGATCTCACGGATGCCGTCGATGTAATCCTGATACATGTCGGCCAGACCGGCCATGCATCCGTCGCAGGAACCGTTGATGTTACCTATGGATTCCGCCACGATCCGCTCGCGTTCTTCTCTTGTAGTATCCTTTATCAAAATGCTCATGTTTCTCTTCCTTCTGATCTTTCTTCCACGATGCAATATGTCTGCACATTTTCGCCAAAAACGAATTCTGTTTTTCAGACATATAACGCTATCTTTTAGCACAAGATATATAATAATATAATATCAGGGTCTTAGCTAAAAAACATATGCATAATACTCCGGACCTGAGAAGAGAAAGGAGAAAAACATATGAAGTATCGTAAATTCGGAAAACTGGATGTTATGGGGTCGGCATTCGGACTCGGATGCATGAGATTTAACGGTGAAGCTTCGGGGGACAGCATCATCGATGAAGAAAAGGCGATCTCTCTGATCCGCAGGGCGATCGACGGCGGCGTGAATTACATCGACACGGCTTACGTCTACCTGGACAGAACATCCGAGATAGTACTTGGCAAAGCGCTTCTGGACGGATACAGAGACCGTGTGACGATCGCGACCAAGATGCCTTATGAGCAGGTACACGACCGCGAATCCATGCAGGCTCTTCTGGACGAAGAATTTAAGAAACTGCAGACAGATCATATCGACTTCTATCTGATGCACGGCATCAATAAGGATAAATGGGAGAAATTCAAAGCGATCGGCGCGCCCGAATTCTTTGATGACATGAAAAAGGAAGGAAAGATACGCTTTAAGTGCTTCTCTTTCCATGGTCCTTATGAAGATTTTGAATATATCATAAAAGACTCTGACTGGGACATGGTCCAGATCCAGTATAATTTCATGGACGTTGACAACCAGGCCGGCACTAAGGGACTCGAGCTCGCAGGTTCGCTTGGAATCCCCGTTGTCATCATGGAACCCCTTCTCGGCGGAAGACTAGCGAAGGCTCCGGACAACGTACAGGCTCTGTACGACAAATTCCCCGTAAAGCGTTCGGCAGTTGAATGGGCGTTCAGATGGCTCTGCGATCATCCTGAGGTTGCAACGGTTCTGTCCGGATGTAACGAGGCCGAACAGATCGATGATAACCTTCGCATATTCGATACCGTGGAAGCCGGCATCATGACCGATGAGGAGCACAAGCTCATAGACGAAGTCCGCGAGGCATATATCTCACGCACCAAGATACAATGCACGGGCTGCAGATACTGTATGCCTTGTCCTCAGGGCGTTGACATTCCCGGAATCTTTGCGGCATGGAACAATGCTTCACTTTACGGAGTCAATCCTGCCGATGACTGGGGCTTCAGAACGTTTGTCCTGGAAAAGGGCGCCACAGCCGACAAGTGCGTAGCCTGCGGAGCATGCCAGACAAAATGTCCTCAGCACCTGCAGATCATAGAGGCTTTGAAGGAAGCCTGGGCTGAAATAGGTTGACAAAAGAAAGGGTCGAAATAGGCTGATAAATAAACAAAGCCGGGGAACTGATCCCCGGCTCAGACTGAAGACAAAGTCCACGGTTCACGCCGTGGATTTTTCTTTGCAATGGTAACCAGAGGCTGCGCCTCTGCTCTTGAAATAATGCGCCAGGCGCCTGATAATGCTTAATCGGCTTGATCACAGTGTATCTGCCGGA
>JAFZQY010000003.1 GCA_017620155.1 Lachnospiraceae bacterium
CCGCCCGATGCGAGCTTAACTGCCATGACGATCACTGCTATTACAGCTATGGCAAGAAGTGCTCCGAGTACGATGCAGATGAGCTTGAGCTTCTGATTGGTGGATGTCAGGGTTGCGGTCTTGCTTGCCTGTGAATCTGCAAAGTCGAGCAGCTCCTGAAGCTTCTCACGTGTATTGTCTACATGATTGTACAGCCACCATACGTTATTGCCTGTACCGTCGTCGGTATATACAAGTTCGTAGTCGTTATTGACTTCCTCTACGACGGGCTGCTCTTCCTCGGGAGTCTCTACGGGCTCTTCGGGCTGAGCTGTGGGCATGATGATCACTTCGCCTATGTCTACCAGGTCGGATCTGATGTAACCGTTCTTGGTTGCGCCGCCGTCGATGAATGTTACATAGTACCATGTCTTGGAATCGCTGCCGAGCTTGGATCCGGATATTACCATCTCGGTACCCTGTGACAGCTGGGCTACTATGTCATCGTTTGTGGAAGCATCGCTTCTGACCTTACCGTTGGTATTGATCTTGGCACTCTGCAGATCCTGGGGAGTTACGCCTTCGGGATTGCTTATGGCTGTAACATCCACACCGCCTGCGACAACGCTCGTATTGGCAACGCCGTCTTCCAATGCTCCTTCAGCTGCTCCGGCATTAGCATCGGCAGCGGTATCAGCAGCATCGGCTGTCTCGGTCACGTTCATCAGATCGGAACGGACATATCCGGTCTTGCCGTCGGAGAGTGTTACCTGATACCATACATTGCCTGATGAATCGGTCTTCTCTCCGTTCACGCTTATCGTGGTCCCGTTAGCCAGTGTGCTGACAACGGATGAATCCGTTGATGCATCGCTTCTGACCTTGGCATTGTCTACGGTAACGGTTCCGGTCTGCTCGGCTCTCGCCTCCATGGATACCGATCCGAATACAACCGCAGCCAACATAAGAGCTGCCAGAAGCTTCGCTGTGATAACAGTTATTCGCTGTTTCTTCATGATAAATACTCCTCCGTAATAAACTCCAAATAGATTATATGATTAAACCTCGTCTATGGCGTGGCCTATATCCTTACGCATGTACTTGTTCTCAAAGCTTACCCAGCCGGTAGCTTCGTAAGCCTTGGCTCTTGCTTCCTTCAGGTCGGAACCGATAGCCGTGATGCCCAGCACTCGTCCGCCGTTGGTCACGACTTCTCCGTCCCTGAATGCGGTTCCCGCATGGAAGCAGTAATAATCATCCTTGCCCTCGAATGTCTCAAGGCCCGATATCGGGTAACCCTTCTCATAGGACACGGGATAACCTGCCGATGCAAGTACGACACAAACGGCTGCCTTATCGGATTCAAACTCCAGCTCGATCTCATCGAGTCTGCCGTCTATGCATGCCTCGAACACTTCGACGATATCGTTCTTGAGTCTGGGAAGTACGACCTGGGCTTCGGGATCTCCGAAACGGGCATTGTACTCCAGTACCCTGGGGCCGTCCTCGGTCAGCATGAGGCCGAAGAAGATAACTCCCTTGAAAGGTCTGTGCTCGGCAGCCATAGCATCAACGGTTGCCTGATATATATACTTGCGGCAGAACTCATCCACCTCTTTGGTGTAGAAAGGACTCGGAGAGAAATTACCCATACCGCCTGTATTGGGACCCTCATCTCCGTCATATGCTCTCTTGTGATCCTGTGCGGAATCCATGATGCGGATCGTCTTGCCGTCCACGAATGACAGAACGGATACCTCGCGTCCGGTCAGGAACTCCTCGACTACCATCATATTGCCGGCGCTGCCGAACTTCCTGTCCTGCATGATGGTCTTGACTCCGGCCATGGCCTCCTGCAGGTTATTGCATATCAGCACGCCCTTGCCGAGTGCGAGGCCGTCAGCCTTGAGCACTATGGGGAAACGTGCCGTCTTCAGATATGCGATCGCTTCACCGGGATCGGTAAAGTTCTCATAGCTTGCGGTAGGTATGTTGTACTTCTTCATCAGATCCTTGGAGAATGCCTTGGAACCCTCCAGGATCGCTGCGGCCTTGTTAGGGCCGAAGACTCTGAGGCCTGCTGCCTCGAACACATCCACGATGCCGCCGACCAGCGGATCGTCCATGCCGACTACCGTGAGCTGTACGTCATGCTCTTTTGCAAAATTAACAAGAGAATCAAACTCCATGGCTCCGATCGGCACACACTCTGCGAGCTGTGCTATACCGGCATTACCCGGAGCGCAGTATATCTTATCCGCCTTGGGACTCTTGGCTATCTGTGTGACTATGGCATGTTCTCTGCCGCCGCTGCCTACTACAAGAATGTTCATATATGTCTCCTCTGACTACTCTTCAATCTGTGTGCGTCCGTCTTTGATAGTGACCTTGCCCTGTGCTATCAGGTCTATCGCCCTGGGCATGATCTGCCACTCGGCCTCTTCCATGACGCGGCGCTGTAATGTCTCGGGCGTATCGTCGTCACGGACATCCACTGCCTTCTGCAGGATGATCGGGCCGGTGTCGGTACCCTCATCCACGAAGTGAACGGTGGCGCCTGTCACCTTGACACCGCGCGACAGGACTGCTTCATGTACGTGCAGACCGTAGAATCCCTTACCGCAGAATGACGGGATGAGTGCGGGATGAATGTTGATGATGCGGCCCCTGTATGAGCTGATAAGCTCGGGCGGGAGCACCACCATGCATCCTGCCAGAACCACGAGATCCGTATCGACCTCGTCGATGGCATTAAGCAGTGCCTTATGGAATGCGTCCCTGTCGGAAAATGACCTGGGTGATACGCATATGCCCTCGATACCTGCATTCTCTGCTCTGGTCAGGGCATAGGCTCCGGGGTTGTTACTGATCACGCGGACTATGCGTGCGTTATGTATGTTACCTGCGGCCATCGCATCTATGATCGCCTGCAGATTGGTTCCTCCTCCGGATACGAGTACTGTGATCCTCAGCATAGATCCACTCCCTTATCTCCGGATACCACACTTCCGACGATGTATGCCTTCTCTCCGGCGCCGTTCAATATGCCGACTGTTCTCTCGGCATCTGCAGGGTCTACAGCGAGAACCATGCCGAGTCCGCAGTTGTATGTGTTGTACATCATCTCGTCTGCGATGTTGCCCTTTTTCTGAATGAGGTCGAATATCGGCAGGCGGGGGAATGAATCCAGGCGGATGCTCGCGCGGGTTCCGTCGGGAAGCATGCGGGGTACGTTCTCATAGAAGCCGCCGCCCGTGATGTGGCTCGCGCCCTTGATCTCAACTCCTGCTTCCTTAAGTGCCTTCAGAGGCTTAACGTATATCCTGGTGGGTGTCAGGAGTACATCGCCGAGCTTGGCCCCCAGTTCATCGTAATATGTGTTCAGGCTCTCGGCCGTCATATCGAATACCTTGCGGATCAGTGAGAAACCGTTGGAATGAATGCCGCTGGATGCGATACCGATCAGTGTATCACCGGCCTTGATGCTCTCTCCGGTGATCATGTCCCTGCGGTCTACGACACCTACGGCGAAACCTGCGAGATCATACTCATCCTCCGGCATGAGTCCCGGATGCTCTGCGGTCTCACCGCCGATCAGAGCGGCTTCCGACTGCTTGCAGCCCTCTGCCACGCCTGCTACGATCTGTGCGATCTTCTCGGGGATATTCTTACCGCATGCGATATAGTCGAGGAAGAACAGCGGCTCACCGCCGGCGCATGCTATATCGTTGACGCACATGGCCACGCAGTCTATGCCGACCGTATCGTGCTTATCCATGATGAACGCAGCCTTGATCTTGGTTCCCACTCCGTCGGTACCGGATACCAGAACCGGATCCTCCATCTGTTTGATCTTGTTCAGTGAGAAAGCTCCTGCGAATCCTCCGAGTCCGCCAAGGACTTCGGGACGCATCGTCTCCGCGACGCTCTTCTTGATGAGTTCCACACTGCGGTATCCCGCTTCGATGTCTACGCCTGCGCTCTTGTAATCCATGTGATCTGTCCTCCTCTTAACTCGTCACAATCGGTTTGCGACCGCTGCCGCGGTACTTCACTGATAATTCCTGTATCCGACCTCGGACAGCTTCCTGTCCTTGGCTTCGACTCCCGCCTTCATCTCCTCGGAATACTCCTTAAGCTTCCTGAGCAGTTCCGGATCCGATACGGACAGGATCTTCGCTGCCAGTATACCCGCATTGGCACCGCCGCCTATCGCGACCGTGGCAACCGGGATGCCGCTGGGCATCTGGACTATGGAATACAGGGAATCTCTTCCACCGAGAGAAGTGGTGTGCATCGGAACTCCGATGACGGGCATCGGGAACAGTGCGGCGCACATTCCGGGAAGATGAGCGGCCATGCCGGCACCGGCGATTATGACCTTGATACCTCTCTCCTCGGCTGTACGTGCATACTCAAAAAAAATATCGGGCTCACGATGAGCCGATATGATCTTCATCTCATAGGCGATACCGAACCGGTCGAGCATCTCGGCAGCTTTGCTCATAACGCTCATGTCGGAATCGGATCCCATGACTATAGAAACCTGTGGCATGATCTTTTCTCCAAAAGCAGATGTCAATGACTATACTTCAACTAGGGCATAACCCAACAATCATAATACCATATATTGTATATTATTGACAGCTTTTCCGGCCACAAATTCAGAAAAAAACACCTGCATTTTTACTCGTTAAACGGCAGGTTTAAGTCCTCGCATCCGTTAAGCACGAAGCGGCCCCGGCAGATGATGGGAGTTACGCTCCCGTTCGGGTGTACTGCGGACAGTTCTCCGAGCTCATCATAGGGCAGCGTGATATCGGTATGACAGTTAAAATATGCCTTCTCGGGTTCGGTCTTACGAAGGAGCGAGCACTCGTTATCACGTGCGATTATCTCCTTGCCGTCGGGATTATGTACGGCCAGGTCCTCTGCATGAGAGTAGCATGTATCACCGAACGCAAAATGCGGTCCGGTCTTCTCCGCGATCAGGATCGGGAGTTTGGACTCTATATCATACTTACGTGCGAGCACATAGGCAGTCGTATTGGTGCCTATCGCGCACTCGCCCATCGGAAGTGTCTCGTGATGGTAGAGGATATTATCCCTGATGAGCTTATCACCCTCACGGCAGGAGAATCCCGCGATCATTCCGTCCTTGACCTGTATCTCCAGATCGTGGTATTCGATGCCTTCAAGGAAAACATGGGTCACGTGGAGCACGCCGTCGGTCCCCTTGAGAACGGGTGAAGTGAACACTTCTCCGACAGGTATGTTCACATCGGCAACGCAGTTCTCGAACTTGGTCTGCCCGGCGGGATCCGTCAGGTCGACCAGATGAACCTTCAGATCGGTCCTGTTATCTCCGCTCCCCTTAACCTGTACATACTCTGCGGTATCGAGCACGTCTATGATGCGCTGCTGTATATCACGGTAAAGAACATAATCCAGTGTATTGATGCGTACCGTCGCATCAAATATCTCTTCGAAGTCGGGTCCTATCGACGGCATCGGATAGGCTATTATCGTAAAGCTCCTCTCCTCGCCGGGGATATAATCATTGACCATGGAACCGGCTCTGGATGTATAAGCGGTCACGAGCTTACGCCCCTCGTCGTCATAGTCGGCAGCTTCGGGTTTGGTCTCAGGCTCGAAATCGGGCTCGCCGAACATGTCCACACACGCGGGACCCGCCAGTGCTCCTGCCTCGCTCTTCAGTTCCTCAAAAGCCTGACGCAGAGTATCCAGACGCAGTTCATTTAACTTCTCGTCGATTATCAGACTCAAGTCGTTCTTATGGTCCAGATCGAACTGGGGATTGGGATTGGCTCCGAAGAAACCGTTCTTATCCACACTACGCCCCGTGAATATGCTGGAACCTCCGCGCATCATCGAACACTTCAGGTTGTTCTTCTCAAATATGCGTGCCGCGATGATCATCATCGGTATGAAGCCGATATTAAAGCGCAGCTCGACCGTATCCTTGATCGACAGGTCACGGCCGCTTATCTCGAATCCCTTGATGAATCCCGTGGTAAAGGTCTCTGCCAAAGCCATGAGCCTCTCATCCTCCATGGCGCACAGTTTCCTGACCATCGTGATCTCGGCATCGGTAACATACTCCCCGCAGGAATACATCATGCGGATGATATCATCTGCCCGTCTGTTTAAGCTCTCGGATGCCAGATCCAGTCTGATGCAGGCACACTCAGGCTTGAGCTGGGCACGGAGTTTACTCCTGTTCTGCGAGAGCCGGTTATCACAGTAATATGCATAGAATATCCGGCGGATGTCCCCGGCATCGAATGCTCCATGTTCATCGTATGAGGCATGCAGATCTTTGATGAGCTTAAGCCTCATCTCATATCCCTCTTCATCCCTCTCATAGAGCGCCGGGATCGCAGCACGAAGCTCCGCGGCTATGGCACTGAGCAGCCTGCCCGTCTCCGTCCCGAATGAAGTGACCGCCACACGTGGGTTTACATAACTCGTCAAATAATCCGTCCGGGATATCTGTTTATACAGTCTCTCATTGATGCACGCAAGCTCGGGAGTATCGAGGTCATCGATGTTCTCCAGCATCAGCCACACATCCTTAAGCAGCTGCGTAAATCCGTCTATCTCTTCGAAAAATCTCATATCATCCATCAGTTAAGCCCTATCCACAGAAAGAATCCGAGTGCGAGGATCGCCAGTCCGTTCAGTATCATCGCCACCGTCGGGATCGTCTTGAGCTTATCCGCCTCATTACGGGCAAGCCCGCCCAGTATAAGACCGATCGCCGCAAACACAAACGTAACAAACAGGGCGCTGCCGAACTTATCCGGCACCTCGCCCTGACGTATATAACTCACGATACCCGCATACGCCAGCGATACCATGCTGAGTATGCCCAGTACCAGAGACATTATCCCCTTATCGGACTGATCCCGACTGCTGAAGATTATCCTATTCTTTCGCGCCATACTCTCTGTAATATGCGTCTATCGACGCCTTCATGTTATCATCTATGATCACACGTCCGTCCACTTCACGGTTATAGAGTGCCTCGGTCACTTCCGCCATGGACACGATGGCATTTGCCGGGAACCCGTATTTCTCCGAAACTTCGGACAGTGCGCTCTTCTCGGATTCAAGTCCGCGCTCTCCTCTGTCCAGGCTCACCATCAGTCCGACTATCGTGACATCGGCTGCGGCGCGTACCTTGGGCACGGTCTCCTCCATGGACTTACCGGATGTCGTCACATCCTCGATCATGATCACGCGGTCGCCGTCCTTAAGAGGCGATCCCAGGAGGCCGCCCTTGTCGGCTCCGTGGTCCTTGACTTCCTTGCGGTCGGAGCAGTATCTGATCTCTCTGCCATATAGTTCGCTGTATGCGACACATGTCACAACACTGATGGGTATGCCTTTATATGCGGGGCCAAAGAGCACATCGAAATCATCTCCGTATGTCTCATGGATCGCACGTGCGTAATACTCGCCCAGGCGCTTAAGCTGTGATCCTGTAACATACGCTCCCGCATTCATGAAAAAAGGCGACTTGCGCCCGCTCTTTAACGTAAAATCGCCGAACTTAAGAACGTCCGACTCCACCATAAACCTTATGAATTCCTCTTTGTATGCATCCATATCCGTATTCCTTTTCTCTTATCCGGCCATATCATTCACCAGTCGGCCTACTCATCATATGATACCATCTATGACCCTCATCAGGCTATCCCCCGAAATATCCCGCGGTAAGCTGCATCATGATCTTGAGGTTCTCCATGTCCTCGAACACGTTGCCCGTCTCCAGTGAGTGATTGCCTCCGAACACGCGGCGCGTCTCAAGATCCTTATCCTCGGCCGCCTGCTCGATCGCTCTGTAATCGGCATAAGGATCGGCATCCCCGTAAAAGAGAATGCCACCCTGCTCACTTATATACTCGCCTATCGCCTCAAGGGGCGAGAAGCATATCTGCCTTGCATTTATGTTCTTTTTCGCAGCATAAGCCGTGGCGACCAGTGTTCCGATGCTCTTGGATATGAACACGACATCCGCACCGTTTAAGTCTCCTGAGTCCGCCAGAGCATCCTCTGTCATGACCATGCATTTCTCCATGGTCTCCCGAAGGAATGTCTGATCCTTCAGTTTCTCCTTGCTCCAGTCAAGCCCCGTGAAATCCACATGCACCAGCCTGTATCCGTAACTTACGGCCAGCTTGCCCGCATAGTACAGCAGAGGCCTGTCCTTATTGTATCCGACTCCCGGAAACACCACAGCTATCTTGTCCATGATCCGTACGCATCCTTTCGGTTATCTATCTTAAGCTCTTCAGATATTCCTTGTGTTCATCGGTGACGCGGTAGCTCTCTATGGCCTTCTGGATGGACTTCTTATGCACCCATTCGTCCAGCCTCCGCTCCTCGATATATACGACAGTCTCATCATATCGCTTTGCGAGAGCTGTTGCAAAATACCATGCTTCCATCATCTTGAGATAATAGTCGTCACCGCCTCTCTCGGCCACGAGCTCCGGGTATTCCTCACGGAAATCCTCGCCCAGAAACTCATTCATCAGCATGCGCATGCCGAATCTCGAGGTATAGACATGGTCCGATGCTATCCATTTGCGGATGTACGGAAGGAGCTTCTCGTGATTCTTCTTAAACACCTTCGGAGTCGACTGATCCGATACCGGCCAGCAGTCCACATAGGGCAGGAACTCCTCTACTGCTTTTACGCAAGTCTCAAAGTCCTTGATCATGGCGATCACGAAGAAGTGTACCAGATTCTCCTCATAGTATTTATGCGGCAGATCGTGCAAAAAGGCATCTTTCTCCGGATCCGCGTTCACTTCCTTTGCGACCTGTCTCATCTGGGGAGTCCTGACGCCCAGAATGGTATCGGAAGGGATGTTCGGCACGAGTTTTGCCTGGAACTCCTGATACTCAGGATCTTTGACTTCGAGCAGTCTCTCATATACGGTCATTTATCTTCCTCCGTCATCTGTATGTATCTCTTTTTCCTAATTAGGATACACGAAAAGAGCATATGAACACAACGACTCAGTCACTTATTCTTTTGATTCTCCGTATCTGGTCTCGAGCAGCCTGCCGACATGCTTCGTGCTGAAGAACATCTCCTTATTCATGATCACTATCACTGCGGCGACTATGGTCACAACGACCGTTTCCACGCACTTTGTCTCGGGTGTCATGGCGATCTTCTCCTGCATGAAGTTCACGAAGAGATGATATATCATACATGCCAGTATCGAGCGGTCACTTGCCAGATAAACCCATGTGATGATGAAGCCCATCGGAATTCCGCTGATGAAGAAGTTAATGACATACATCGGATTGACCATGAGTCCGGACTGGTAAGTGCCCTGTATGAAGATGAGCGGCAGATGCCACAGGGACCACAGCGTTCCGAATATCATGGACTCCCAGAACCAGTTCATATATGCACCGATCGAGTCCTCGCAATACCCCTTCCAGCCTACTTCCTCTATGATCGAAGCCACGGTCACGGTCAGCAGCGCGCCGGCTACTCCCACTCCCGTAAAAGAGAAATCCTCGGTGAATGCAAACTGATCGAGCGACTGACCGAACAGCAGCGATAACAGTATCGAGCACACGATTATTCCCACGAACTGGATAACGGCGATCAGCACATTGAGCCATTTAACCTTATACAGTCCGATGAGCTTGATCTTCAGATCCTTCTTGAGAAGGTCGTTGCCGGAAACAGATACGAATACGGTCGAGACCACTGCCGGAGCAAGCAGCCCGATGAGCATCAACACCGCCCCGAGGTTTTCGTTCACAAATATCGCGGGTATCCAGAATATCCATGTGAACAGATACGCCAGCGCAAAGAACAGTACCGGTCTGTATCTGTATGATGTTGTATTATCCTTTACCATTTCCTTTTCGTTCATTATCTTTTCCTCCGTCTTTATTCTTCATTACATTCAAGAATCCAGATATTCCTGTTGATCATTATCACTACAGCCGTTGCCGCCATGAGGATACCTGCGAAGATTATCACAAGCGCAGCTCCTCTTCCGACTCCCCTGCCCGTCACATCGCCGAGCACATCGGCCGCGGCGCCGGACAGTCCGTAGGCAACTACGTAGCCAAGCTGCGATATGAAGCCGACCAGCCCCCATACACGCCCCTGCGCATCAGCCGGGATATTTGTGCGCACCAGATAATCCAGACTGTTATTGGCAAAGGGAAGCGATGCAAAGAACATAAATCCGAATATGCATATCGGTATGATGTTCTCTGTAAGGCCGAATCCGGCCATAAAAAGCCCCGATGTGAGGAGCGCCGACCCGAGTGTCCTGACATATCCGCCCTTCAGGCCCTTAATGCCGAGGATCAGGCTGCTAAACAGCATTCCGCTCGCACACAGAGTCTCTGCGATCCCGAGCGTCCTCGCATCCTTAAATGACAGGATCAGCGGCTCTGCGAGGATCTGAAACATACCCATGAACAGCGTGACGACGGATGAGAGGACAACCAGCACGATGACGCCTCGCTTCCTGCATATGATCTGCCAGCCCTCCCTTAAGCTCTCGCCGAACGATCCGCTGTCTTCAGACTGCTTATGTCCTATGCTGCGTCTTACGATCGCTGCGCTTGCCACTGTCAGAAAGAAAGTGCATATATCGATCACGAGCAGGAGCTTCACATCGCTTATCACCAGCAGGAATCCCGCGATCACCGGAGAGAAAAGATACCTCGCCGAACCGGCCAATGATACGAGTCCGCTCGCCTTGGAATACTCCTCCGCAGTCAGCAGGTCGGTGATCGTAGCCCTAAATGACGGTTCGAGAAGTGCCGAAAAGACCGCGCTCACTGTTACGCCTATGCATATCTGTGTCAGGCTCGCACCGCCTCTTAACATGCATATCAGAATGTAGATGATACCGAGTGCGGAGCATCCGTCGCCGATCATCATCAGCAGTCTTCTGTCGAATCGGTCGGCCAGCACTCCGGCCGGAACGGATAAGAGGAGCGTCGGCAGGAATCCGAGGAGCGTAACCAGTGCCATGCTCGCTGCGCTGCCGGTCAGGTTAAAGATGTATACCCCGAGGCCGAAACCTGTCAGTCCGCCGCCGATCGATGATATGAGTTCTCCTGTCCAAAGGAGGAGAAACTTCCCAAAGTTGTTTTCTTTACTCATCTCTGCAGATTCCTGTATCACCGGATCATTCACCTGCATTGATCAGCTGTCTGATGAAGTCCATTGAGTGTTCTTCAGCACCGAACAGTTTCTCTGTGATGTCGATGAACACGTCAACGTCCCGATCACTGAATCCGTATTCGTCAAACAGATCATTGCTGAGTACCAGCAGCATCCTGACACGCTCGGGTATGTTATCACAGTTAAATATCCCCGCTTCTGTCCCCTCTTCAACGACCTTCACGAGAAGCGGTACCACCTTATCAACCAGCCGGCGTTTGATCTTCTGATGCATGATGATGTTCTCGGGTCTCATCAGTGCTCCTTCGATCGGTTCCTCATCGGGCGCAGGTCTGATCGATGCTATGATGCCAACGATCTTCTGCGGTACCGGGACAGGTGCACTGAGGATCGCGGAAGCTTCCCCGATCTCCTTATCGATCATCATCCCGATCACTTCCTCGAGCATCTGCTCCTTGCTCTCAAAGTAGTAGTAGTATGTGCCTTTCGCGATGCCTGCTGCCTCGATGATGTCATCGACACTGGTGTTCTCGTATCCCTTTGATATGAACATCCTGTATGCGATATCGAGCAGTTCCTGTTTTCTTCTTTCACCTTTTTTCATTTCGGGTTCCCTTTTTGGATGTGTTTGACAGCCGGTCGACGTCTTGCGTTACCGGGCGGATCTCTTTTTCGACTGTCGGTCGGTTTTTAATGTAGATTCAGTTTACAGCAGGCCAATCACACTTGTCAACATTTTTTCGACTTTTAGTCGGTTTTGGATTTATGATCGGATCGATCAGTCAGAGAGGTTGTCTATGATCGTGTCAACCTCATCGGAAATATATGAATACCTGCCGAGTTTTTCCTTCACGGCTTCTTTTCTTTCATCGCAGAGTCTGATCCTGTCCGCGTTCCCCTCTGCCTCATAAACCTTTGTCATAAAGGCAAGATGACAGTACTCGGCTATATTGTATGTATTACTGTAGCCGTGAACAGGCTCCATGTCGGACATTCTCTTAACATACCAGGTGTTCATGATCTCATCATATGCCCTGTTTTCCAGTTCATATTCCATGACCATGGTCTCGTCTTCGGCAGCCTTTTCCTCACGCCTCTCCTTCGCATACTTAAACGAATCGACCATGAAGACGAGGTTAAAGAAAAACACAACAGAGAGGATCACGATGGCGATTATCATGATCACGTTAAGAACTTTAGTCTTATTCATGGCGGAATACCTCCTCAAGCTTAACAGCCTTAGCGGCCTCGGAGAGTGACAGGAATTCCTCCACTTCATCCTCATCCATGGAGAAATACACGCTCATGGCTGTCCTTAATTCGGATTCAAGGTCCTGAATATACGGGTGATACTTAACGCTGCTATCGCTCTCCGCCCAGACTTCATATGTCTCACGGAAGTCTTCCAGATACATGCAAAAGCCGCTGATATAAGTGTCCAGGTGATCAAAGTATTCTTCGTTGTCAGACCTTAATACTATCTTCTCGATGTACTGCATGCACTCATAGTAATCGCTTGCCACGTATTTGTAGCCGCGCAGTTCATCGTATGCCTCATCCCCGGAGTTCATGATCCCGTGGGAATACATGTAGCTCACGCTCTCCATGTACTCACCGTTTTCGATGAGTTCATCCAGCTCGGCCATATATTCCTGCGAATACTTTACAGCGTCCCTGCTTCTCGTGTCCCGGTCATCATGATCGGAATAGTTATATGATTCGATCAGCGACGTGATGATGCTGCCTATGATCAGGATCACGATCACAGCGGCCTTAACGCCCAGCTTACCCATGCTCCGTGCCCGTTCGAGCACGCCTTTGCCGGTCTTATCAAACCGCTTATCGTATTGCTGCATGTTCTGCTCATGCTGTAACGCAAACGGATTATCGGCACCGCAATGCGGGCACTTCAGTTCTTCCACTCCGATCTTATGTCCGCACTTTTCACACAGCATAAACAGACTCCTCCAGCATACCTGTCGTGATTCCCTGGTTTGTCAGGAATTCCTCTTTCTTACGCTGTCCGTCACTTCTCCTGCCCGCTCCGGTGATCCATATACTGCATGCGATAAGTATGGCTATCACCAGCAAAGCAACTATCGTTATCAGAGCGGTCTTACCCAGGCCACGCTTTAATTCCCTGCTTCCTTCCGATCCGTACTCTTCCAGATCCCTGCGGACATCTTCGAGCTTATCCATGTACTCGTCTTCTTCTGCCGCAAGAGGTGCAGTACCGCAGTACGGGCATCTCACAAGTTTTGCTTCATAATCGGCGCCGCATGAGACGCATTTGATCATCTTGGTCATAATGGTTGTATCTCTCCGGTCATTTAACCCTAAGTGCGTTTTCCAGGCTTATGTCTATCTTATCGAATATCACGGCATAATCGGGCATGCTCCCGCGTATTTCGGATGCCCTGTTTTCGAACTTATCATATGTCTCTTTATCCCCTGCCCCGGCAAATACTTCTTTCAGGAAAAGAACGTCCGCATATTCACCGAGCATGTAATAATCCAGATCTTCGTCATTAACTTCGGCGCCGCCTCTGATGGGATGGGACAGCGATGCCGCTGCTCCGTAGTTCTCCCTGTTAAGATACATCCTCAGACTGTCGGGGCGGATGCTTTCCTGCTCCGCATATTCAAACCTCAGTTCCCCGATCGCACCGACTACCAGGAATAAACCGGCAAGAGCAAGAAGGATATTAACGACTATCGATATGGTCAGAATGGTCTTCTTATTCACCGAGGATCACCTCCTCAAGATATGCCGCCTGTTTGATGTCGGAGCTGCTAAAATACTCTTCCCTGCCGGCTTCATCAAGTCCCAGATAGACTTCAAGTACCATGTCCGCCTTATCTCTCATGTCATATATATAATCCCGGTACGGGTCAGCCTCTATCTCAGAAAGCTGATACTCATACTCCCTGTAGAAATCATCTATCTGCATCCTGCAGCTACGGACGTCTCCCTCCGGATCGTAAATGCTTGTATCCGGTCCGTTCATGACCGCACACTCTATGGCCGAGACCATGGAGTTATAATCATATGCGAAATCGTTGATCAGTTTAAGATCCGCATACGGTTCCTTATATTCGGCGATATTGTGATATTCCATAAATGCATTGAAGCCGGTGTAATCTCCGGCATCCAGATAATCCTGTATCATCGCGGAATATTCATCGTATTTTTTCAGGGATTCTCTCTGAAGGGCATTGTCCTTAAAAAGAAACGCATTCTCCTTCACATAAGCAGCTACGCAAACGAAAACGATCAGGATGATCATCACCACCGCGCTGATCACAAGAGGTACGTTTTGGGAATTGATACTCTCCGCTTTACCCCGTATCCTGCCGCTCTTCTTTTTATAGTTCTTCAGGTCCTCCTGGTGACGCGCGGTCTCAGTAATGACCCTGCCGCAATATGGGCATTTACTGTCGGTCAGACTTATCTCAGCACCGCAACTTAAGCATTTCATGGTCTGTGATCATTCCTTTCCGATCAGATTCTGCACTTCTTCAAGTTTAGGGGGATTAAGAGGAAGCGGAAAACGTGAAACGGCGATCGCCGAACATGCACTCGCAAATCGCACCAGCTGCTCATCGTTCATGCCGTGCAGCAATCCGTACACGCATCCTGCCTTGAATGTATCTCCTGCACCGAGCGTGCTCTTAACCTCTACAGAGAAAGGTTTCATTCTGTGGATCTCTTCACCGCGGCGGGCATAGAGCATATCGCCTGCGCCCTGAGTGATTATGGTTAGTCCGTCAGTTTCTGCCTGCATCAGCTTCAGTATTTCTTCGGCAGGCATTCCTGCATAATGTTCGGAAGTACATTCCTTTGATACCACATTCACTGCAGCGTGTTTATGAAGCTCGGAATCATGCGGGCTGTCGATCGTGACATAGGGTATGTCCATACTCCTGCATAATTCGGCAGCCCCCAGTGTCTCATCTCCGAAGAACGGATCGATGGCAGCGACCTTGCAGCCCTCGATATCCTCTTTTGCGGGAGTGCTCCACCACTTCTTACCGGAAGCAAAGAGCGTCTGGAATCTCCCCATCGGTGATCGCACCAGTCCGGCGATCACGACATAATCCATGACACCGGGATCATCATCCGTAAAGTGTAGAAGCGACAGATCCACATTCCTGCCTGCATAGAATTCCTTAAGCATCGGCGCAACATCCGTACCGATGTATGTTCCGTCGATCTTAACCGCTACGCCCAGTGAATCAAGCACTGTCGCAGCCGTCCCGGTCTCTCCTCCCGGCAGGAAATACTTTGCTTCTATCTCCGAGTATTCGTCAGGCTCAAGGAATCCGTCCCTCAGCAAAAAAGAATGTGTTCCGAGTACCTGTCCGAACAGATATACTTCCGCATCACTATTCACCTGACCCGCCATGTATCATTCCTCCAGGCTGCCGAAAGCTGCTATGGCTTCATCTATCGTCATGGGGCGTCCCGCGAACGAGGCATGCTTATTGATATAGTTCGCCCAGATATCGCACAGATGCTGTTCGTCCTCAAGATAATTCGTTATGATATGACTGCGGTCTCTGCCGTATTCTGAAAGACCGTTAGCTCCTGGTTATTGCTTTCCTCTCTCTTTTGCGACGTATAAATGAACACAAAATAGATGATGAAGGCAATGATCGCGATATTTACAAAGATCGTCAGTCCTCTTTTCAAACGAAAGCCTCATGTTTTAAGATAGTTGCAACTGCGTGTATTATACCACAATACCGCCTGTAACGGCTCCGGCGGTTGACAAAGGATCAGGTTTTGTGATAATTGGATAGCGTGATGATGAACCCAGACTTTGAATCCGAAATGAAAGAAATACCTGCATTCCTGTATCAGACAGCAGGCCTTGACGTATCCGCCGGCATAAGTTACTGCGGCGATGCGGAGGACTATCTGTTTGCCGTTAAGGCATTTCAGGAACGTGTCGAAGAAAACGCAGCCGAGATTGAGAAATACCGGCTCGCCGGTGATATGAACAATATGGCGGTAAAGGTCCACGGAGTTAAAAGCACCTCGCGGGCTATCGGTGCATTGGAATTGGGGGATCTGGCCGAGAGGATCGAGAAAGCCGGGAAGGAAGACCGTGATATCCCGGATACCGATATCGATAAGTTCTTAATCATGTGCACAAGATATGCCGGGCAATCTTTGATCTCGATTACGATAAACTCTCCGCTATCGTTTCCTCGTAATCATCTTCTATGAGAACGATCTGTTCTCCGGCATCCTGAAATCCGGATATGACTTCCCTATTGCATGCTTTCAGCCATTCTGCGGTACAATCCGAATCATCCAGCCTGCTCTCAATATCGCATCCATGATCCATTATGTCCCCAAAATGCGAATCGATATATGCATCCGTCATGGCAAGGCAGATGAACCTGATCTCAGACTGCTGATCAGTATCAAAACTATCACGCCAGTCATAAGGAATATAACAGCCCTCTACGATGAGATCCTGCTCATTTTCCATCGCCGTCATGATCATCTCACGAACGATCGGCCACAGATAACCCGTCAGTTCGTCATCATCCGCAGGCGTAAGATGTGTATTACCGCTCCTGATCAACCCCATCTTCAGATGATCGATGGACAGATACGGGAACTTGTATTTTTCAAGCATCTTCTGGGCAAGAAGCGTCTTTCCTGTATGAGATGCTCCGGTAATAATGATGATCATGGTTCACACACCTCTTTATCATATATATCAAATATGCTCATCTGCGAATACTTATCCGGCAGTTCCTGCATATATCTGAAACAATCATCCGCTTTAAACATGATCCCGTTATCGCTGCAGATACTCCTAAGCAGCCCCGTCAGTTCTTTTGCATTCGGACTCGGTAATTCGTACGAATTCCCATATCGCTTGATGTATCGCTCTTTCATGCCCGGAAAGTGCTTATCAAGCGCAGCATAATAATACTCCCGGTCGCCGTCCCGAAGCGTCAGGCCCATTCCGAAGTCTATAACGCCCTTTACACCTGTCCGTACACATGCATTCAGGATCGCGGTGATATTTTCCGGTGTATCGTTAATGAACGGAAGTATCGGCGTCAGCCATACTATCGTCGGGATCCCTCTTTCCTGCATCACCTGCAGGACTTCGATACGGCGCTTTGTATTGCATACATTCGGTTCGAGGATCCCGCACAGCTCGTCATCATAAGTTGTAAGAGTCATCTGAACCACACATTTTGTATTGCGGTTGATCTCATCCAGCAGATCGATATCCCGCAGGATACGATCGGATTTGGTCTGTATCGCTATCCCGAATCCATTATCACGAATGATCTCCAGGCACTTCCTTGTCAGGCGCAGTTCTTCTTCGCAATGCATATACGGATCCGACATTGCACCCGTTCCGATCATGCATTTTTTCCTTTTTGATCTAAGCGCCTGTTCAAGCAGCAGGGGGGCATTCTGCTTAACCTCTATATCTTCAAAGGGATGCGTAAACTGATAGCACCTGCTTCGGCTGTCACAATATATACAGCCGTGGGTACAACCACGGTATATGTTCATTCCGTAATGTCCGCCACCGGCAGTCAGAATCCCTTTGGCATCAACAAAATGCATAGGCTCAGCCCCTCTATGGTTTCTTCGCCAGATACAAAACATATGTATCGTTGAAAACTATCCTGTCTCCGGCCTTTAATACCGCCTCTCTCATCTTCTCAAAGAACTCACTTCTGATCGGTTCGGGGATAACGATATGATCACAATGCGTTCCCGAGAACCCGACATATTCATCCGCGGTAAATACTCTCTTACCCTTAAACTCATACTTCTCAACATCCAGAAATCCGTATTCGGGTGCGGATGTATATCCGAACTTACCATGAGTATATGGTATCTCCGGTTTGTAGTATTTGTCATACAGAGCCTGTATCTCCTCGAACAGGGGCTCGTTCTCAGACCTGTATTCGGATACGGTCAGCATCATCGCCAGAGTTCCGCCGGGTCTTAAGAGTTCATATGTCTTTGAAAAAGCGATATCCTGAGGTATCCACTGGATAGTTGCCGCCGAATAGATCATGTCGAACTTCATGTCACCGAAATCATGCGTGATGAAGTCATCATTCACTATATTGAAGTTCGGAAGTGCTCCGTACTTATCCATCATCTTACGGTACAGATTCTCACCGAGTTCGATGGCATGATATTGACATCCGGTCTTAAGAACGGGTTCAGTAGCCTGCCCCGTACCCGGTCCGATCTCCAGTACCGTGCTCTCCGGGCCTATGTTGACCGTCTCGGTCAGGAACGAGAAAAGCTCATCACTGTACCTCGGACGGAATCTGTCGAACTCGTCCGGGATCGTGTCGAATATTCTGCGAAACTCGTCTTCTGTCATCATGTGGCTGTCCCCTTCAGTGGCAGGATTCAATTCTTTTCCCATCAGATTATTCTCCCCGTATGCAGCTCCAGGCTTCCGTCAGGCGATTGACCGACCATGCGGCATTCGCAGGGCTCGTGGACGGCGGGCATATCGCCTCTCTGCCTGTTTCCTGCTCAGAGTCACATTCCTGATGCTGGAATCAGCCGAACCTTCTATGTTGCATGAACCGATCACATCCCAGAGAGCGATCCGGTTGCGAAGAAGAAACGCCTTCTTCTCCGGAACCGTAGCCGGAACGGTTTCTCCGAACACAGCAGAGGTCACCCTCCAGAAGCGGTTCTGGGGGTGACCGTAGAAGAAACCTTCCTCCCGTGACTTCACGGACGGAAAACTTCCGAGTATCAGGATTTCGGAATTATCATCATATAACGGCGGTATCGGATGGATTATCATTTTCTGAGTATATCCTATTTATTCCACCGGAAAGCAGACTTCCGTTACATATTCATCCGGATTCTGTGTCTGGGCCGGACTTACATGATAGATGTTGAACATATGACCGTTCATCTTATAGCCGTTAGCCTTTATCCAGGACACTACCGTGGCATATGCATCACCCATCTGATCATAACTGCCCTTGATGATACTGCTGGCAACCTTCACGGCGGGAAGTGTCTTAAACTTCACATGCTCCGTATCGGAATAGGTTCCGCTCACCGTCATCCATGCGATGATCTCAACATTCTCTTCCTTGTACTCATCATCGAGAAACTCGGCAGCTGCCAGGCAGGGATCTGCGGGCATAAGGTTTTTGCACTCTCCCATCATTGTGCCCCACAGGATGTTCTCATCCTCATAATGAGGAACCACCATCTGAACTGTAGCTGCATATCTCTCCGGTATTGTCTTTACTGTTACATCGAAACTCATATTCTGCTCCTTTCTCAGCCTCTTTCGGGCCGTGTCCAGAAGCATCAGTTTGTACTCCGTCTCTTCGGATAACTTCGCCAGTTCTTTCTGCCTCTCAGCCAGAAAGCCGTCGATCTTTTCCTTATCATCGTAACTGTCAAGGATCTTGATGATATCCGCGAGGGCAAAGCCCATATCCTTCAGTGCGGTGATCCTTCCGATGGTAAACAGCTGATCCTCTCGATAATACCGGTATCCGGTAAACTCATCGATCTCTGCCGGATTCAAAAGACCTATATCATCGTAGTGACGCAACATCCTGATGCTTACTCTGGATAGTTTTGAAAATTCGCCTATTCTAAGCATTTGTGTCTTCCTCCATGGATGTTTTTCCTGAGCTCACTACAACGTTAATCCCTCACATAATGTGAGAGTCAATACACTTTTTTTATTTTCTTTTTTCGTAATCCACCAAGGTCATGTTCTCGTTTACAACGTGCTCTGCGCCCCGCACAAATCCGCATTTTTCGTACAGATGACAGTTTCCCTTCTCCTGAACGATGGTATCGAGTTTCCATACTTCGGTGTCCGGATGCATTGCAAAGACCTTCTGAATAGCCACGTAACCTATCCCCTGATTCTGATACCTGGGTAGTATGAAGATCGGAGATATGTACATGCAGGACGCCTCGGGATCCGAGGCCTTCCTACCGACATTGACAGCACCTGCTCTCGCTCCGTCCTTAACTATGAAGTAATACTTTCTGTTCTCCTGCCGGAAGCGGTTTCTTACCCTGTCCACAGATTCGATAGCGGGTGAACCCTCGTCATGGTATTTTTCATACAGAGGCATGAAGCTCTGTATCTGCATATCGTAGAGCTGGTCTATCTCATCCTCTCTCACTTCCTCCAGTTTGACGCGGGTCATCATCTCCTTATGGCCTGCGTCCTGAAGGTTGAAGCGCTCCTTGATCATCCGGGCCACCTCTGCGGGTTCAAGGTTGGTATTATCGATCTTGATATAGTTTTCAAAGGGGATCTCGCCGTCGTTGCTCACGAGCCGGTACTTCGTCTCCTCTCTGAGCATACGGTCCTCGGATAATACGACATCTGTCTTGGAAGGCTTGTTCCTGAGTCGGTTCTCCGTCTTGTTCCTTTCCACCCTGACTGCTCTGTCGGCAACCAGTTCGACATAATAGACAGTTCCGCCGGTAGCCTCAAATCTGTCCGCGACCGACTTTATATAATCCCAGTCCTCCTGCATATCAAAGGCCCACATAAAGGTAAAGATCATGCCGGTATAGTCGGTCTTCATGAACGCATCAAAGATATCTTCGCGAAGCTTGCAGACAACTTCTCCGTCAAACTTCCCGAATATCTGTATCACAGGCTCGATCATATGATGATTATGAAACAGCCTGTAATCCGTTATTTTCATTAATTCCTGGCCCACGGTCATTTTGCCGACTGCACCGCTGCCTATAAGTATGATCAGATTCATCTGTACCTGTACCTTTCCAGATCCACTTTACCATCCACGGACTCTACACCTTCTGACCTGAGGATCTCTGCCTGCTTCCATGCTCCTCCGAAAACATACTCTCCTGCCAGCTCTCCCTTTGCATTCACAACACGATGACAGGGGATATGCTCAGGATCGGGGTTCTTATGAAGGGCATTGCCTACAGCCCTTGCCATCTTCCTGTCACCGGCCATCTCCGCCACCTGTGCATATGTCGCCACGCACCCTTTCGGAATCCTCTTAACCGCTTCGTAGATCCGTTTGGTCGGAGTATCCATCAATTAATCCTTTGAACTATCGAGCAGAGGATATTCACAACCGTATCCATTCCCTCCGCGGTTATGTGCTCGTAGGGTCCGTGGAACGCATATCCGCCTGTTCCGAGATTCGGACAGGGAAGACCGCGAAACGAAAGCCTGGCTCCATCCGTACCGCCGCGGACCGGTACGTCCAGAGGCTCAAGCCCCTGCGCTTTGATGCAGGCTTTGGCCGTTTCCACGATATGCATATGCGGAAGTATCTTCTCGATCATATTGCGGTACTGCTCGGTGATCGTTAATGTCACGGTTTCCGGGCCGTATTTTTCATTGAGGGTTTTCTCGATCATCTTCAGGGTTTCAAGCTTTGCTCCGAAAAGACCTGCGTCGTGGTCTCTTACGATATATGCGATCTCTGCGTTCTCTACATCGCCTTTTATATCCGTAAGGTGATAGAAGCCCTCACGGTCTTCGGTATGTGCGGGCGTCTCTGCCGGCGGAAGCATTGAAGCGATCTCACATGCTATAAGTCCGGCATTCACCATGCGGTTTTTGGCTTCCCCGGGATGAACGCTGATACCTTTTATCTTATAGACCGCCTTGGCTGCATTGAAATTCTCGTACTCGATCTCGTTCTCGGGACCTCCGTCCACGGTATATGCAAAGTCAGCCCCGAAACGCTCAAGATCAAGGAGCTCGGCTCCGTGTCCGATCTCTTCATCCGGAGTAAAAGCGATACAGATCCTGCCGTGGGGAATCTCATCCTTTATGATTGTCTCCGCCATGGCCATGATTTCCGCAATGCCTGCCTTGTTGTCCGCCCCCAGAAGGGTGCTTCCGTCCGTTGTGATCAGGGTCTTACCCTTTAGATCCTTAATGTGCGGAAAAAGTTCCTGAGATAAGGTGATACCGTTACCGATGTTTAATGTGTTACCGTCATAGTCTTCATGTATGACGGGCTTTACATTCTCTCCCGAGCTGTCAGGTGCTGTATCAAGGTGAGCGATGAATCCGATCTTCGGAGCATCTTCAAACCCTTCAGTTGCAGGTATGTGACCAGTTACATAGCAGTGTTCGTCCACACATGCGTCCGAGATCCCGATCTCTTTCATCTCTGCTTCAAGCAGCCTCGCCAGATCAAACTGCCGGTCTGTGGACGGAGTTTTTTCAACATCCTCATCACTTGTTGTATGGATCACAACATATTTAAAAAATCTTTCATAAGCTCTCATCACAGAATATAAATCCCTTCGTTAAACTCTTTCCCGACCGGTTTCAGAGATAGATCATATATACATCCGCTTCTTCACCTTCAAAGGTAAAGCTTCGCTCATACTTCCCGCCGTTTTTTGTTATCGTCTTCACGGATGGTTCATTAGTCCGCTCCACGGAGAGCTGGAGTTTATCCATCCCGACCTGACGGGCATGTTCCAGAATGAGCCTCAGCATTTCCGTCGCATATCCCTTTCGCCGCTGAGATGGTCTTACACTGTATCCGCTGTTTCCGAAATCCTTAAGGAAGTCATTTAATTCGTGACGAAGATCGATTATGCCTACGAGCATATCATTCTCGTCAAATGCAAAAAAGGTGTCGGTTACCACCCACGCCGGATTAACCGTTTCGGAAGATGTGTTGTCCGTCACGGACTTCAGCCATTCATCATATGAGTCCATCTGATCAAGCAGTTCACTGCCGTTTATCGTGGCCTCACCGTTATCGATAAACTCCTGCTTAAAATCCTTTGCCAATGATTCATATTCTTTTTGCGGTCTTTTAAGTGTTATCATCAGATCTCTCCTCCTGATTAAGCGGCACTACGTTCGCGCTTCATATTTAACCCGGCTTCTTCCTGGAAAACCACCCGCGGAATATTCCACCCTTCAGGATAGAGATGATCGTAAAGAAGATATCGGCAAATATGATAAACACAAACGAAGGAAGCATGATCCTGGTGTAATGCTTTCCGTATGCTTTTTTCCGGTTAATGCAGGATGCCAGCCATATGTCGAAAGTGATGATCCCGCAGCCGAGAATCAGAACGACCGCAAGATCCTCCAGGAATCCGTATATGTAACCCATCTCCGGGAAAACCCCTGTGTTAACCCCCGAAATGGCCAGCTTCAATACAGTCAGCCCCAGAAATACCATGATCATGATCCGCATCACGTTCATCATGACTCCGCCGCCGATTCCCAGACCGCCGCACCATTCAATGCCGCTTCTGATACAGAAGTTCTCCATAACCTGCATTAAAGATTCATTCTGTCTTCCCTCGATAAAGCCATTGTTTGCAATGACATATACTCTGAGGCCGGGATTATTATCCCTGCACCATTTCTCCATTTCCTGTAAAAAAGGAAGAACATGAGAGGGCACGCCGTCAACATAGAGAGGCATCGAAAACACTACCGTATCTGCATCTTCAAGTTCCTTCAGAACAGCCTCATGATCCGCCTTTGTACGGAGCTTCATTTTCTTTTTGTTTCCGGAAACGAAAACTCCGGTCATGGAGGCAACAAAACCGGATGCAGATAACTTAGTTTTAGGACTGCAGTCTAAAAATACCGTCTTCATAGTTTTGAAACCTCCAGATCGCTGACAGAGTTAACAAATACAAGTTCTTTGGATTGATAACCGTGATTTATCCTGTTTCGTTCGATCATCAATTCCCAGGTTGCCTTTTCGTTATCGTTTATGTCACCGTATACGATCACCTTGATCATTCCCTTTTTTCCGTAGCGGAGCGTATGATGCATTTCACCGGCGCGATAGGTACTCATGGGCGTCGATGTTCCTATCGATCTGTCCAGGATATTCTTGACCGGCGCGCTGTATCCCCCGTAACAGTTCGCGGTGATGATCACAATATCGTCTGCCTGCCCGGCTACACGGCACATTTCATGCAGTGAGTCCTTCATGCTGCAGGTTGCGGGATTCTTAGTCCAGCATTCAAAGCACCCCTGACACGGTGCATATTTTCCGTCAGCCCATACCACGTTTCCGGATAATGTTTTCAATTGTTCATGAAACGCTTCATCCACATCGTGGATTATGATCCTTGATACATCAGCCATTTTTCAGTCCTTTCTGTTTCAGCATTTTACGGCTTTCGTTGCCATTGATGTATTAATGTATTTATCCAGTTGTGCGCATCCTCTGTCTTCGTAGAATCCCGCGATCATGAATCCTGCCGAGATCTGTCCCTGTATCTGCTCCTCAAGAGGATGTCCCCAGCTGTATCCTTCAGCTTCGGCAACTTCCCTGACCTTGGGATCATCCAGATGATCGATGTCCGCATAAGGAATCGAATACTTGAGTTCCAGCCGGCCTTTTTCAAACTGTTCGATGTCGAATATATACTCAAGAGGACTTCCGAAGCCTGCCATAAGCACGCCGCCCTTCTTAAGCACGCGGGCGCACTCCCTCCAGACAACCAGAATGTCATCCACATAATTGTTCGACCACGGATGCACGATAACATCAAAGCATTCATCTTCAAACACAGACAGATCCTTCATATCGCCCTGTACGGTCTTAATCGTAAGTCCGTCTCTCTTTGCAACAAAGGCATCTTTCTCCAGCTGTCCTTTACTGTTATCAAACACGGTGACATCCGCTCCGGCCGCAGCCAGGACCGGCCCCTGCTGACCGCCTCCGCTTGCTAGACAGAGTATCTTCTTTCCCGTCATATCATCCGGAAACCAGTTCCGCGGAACAGACTTAACGGGTGTAAGGATTATTGACCAGTTACCTTTACGGGCCTCTTCTACCACCTCGGAAGAAACCGGTATCGACCACTGATCGGAGTTCTCGGAACGTTCATCCCATATACGGCTGTTGTTTTCGACATAATAGTATGATTCCAGTTCACGTATGTCCTCATCGTTGAGAGGACGAAGCTTCCTGTTCTCCGCGCGGTATATGTTCCCGACGGTATCGATCTTTCCCGCCTTGATAAAGAACGCAGTCATATCCTCCATGGCATATACCGTGCGATTCTCTGACATCCGAAGCGTCTGCTCATATCTCCATTCATCCTCCGGATCGTGGTGGGCGCTCACCGTAATGTTCGTAAATCCGAGCCCGGGGAACGGCTCCATGGACTCAAAGAAATCCACCGTATCTTTTGCCATGTTCATCGAGCCTGCACTCACGCCGAAGACCGCGGCATGACCATTAAGGAGCGCATCATAGCATCCCTTTTCCCGGATCAGATCAAGCTGTTCCTCGCAGACTCCGCCTCCCATGAGAAATATGCAGTCGGCATTCTCCACTAGCCTCTTTGCCTCCGACGGATCGGTGCGTTTATCTATCACGCAGTGGTCGTCAAACCCGAGTCCCTGCTCAGCGAACATCTCATGCATGCCGTCACAGTCATCATCATTCTGCTCATAGTCAAGCGGACAGGCGGTGATAAAGACGATGCTCCTTCGCACAGTCAGTTCCTCACTCAGACGCTTTGTTATCTCATTGGAAAAGTGATGTTCCGGAAATCCGCTGAACACCGCCATAAATTCTTTTTTCATTTACTTTTACTTGTACTGCTTTACAAACTGAACTGCGGCAGCAATATCGCTTTCATTCGGTCTGCCTTTATGAAGTCCTTTGAATTCTCCCTTAATTGACTATCTTCCCGATCTTTTCCTTATCGAGCGATGCCACAAATGCCTATTTATTTAATATATCCCAAGCGCCATAATTCTGCATATCTATCCTAATATCTTTATTGTTTATTCTATCCTTGGCACCAAATACGCGATATATCGGGTCACGATCCCCTACCCCGAACACATCGGTATCATCTATACAGGACGTTTTCTCCTTTCTAACCATCATCCCCATTCTTTGTTCATGCGTCAAGTAAAACAAAGAGCCGAGTATATGTGTTAAAATATCGATACTTTCCATCTTTTTCCCGCTGAGACAGGCTATACATTTTCAGTATACAGATTCTTCCTGCAAGTGAATCCCTCTTTACTTTAATCAGATTCGCAACCAAATTTAACATTTCACCTATGTAAATGTTCGGTTTGGTTGGTGGACACTTCTTTACCTTAACAATTACGATTATGTTAAAAATAATTGCAAAGGTGAGATATTTATGAGAAAATACTACTTAGACAATATCAGATGGGTAACTGTAGTTCTGGTTGTCATTTATCATGTGCTTTACATGTATAATGGCGAA
>JAFZQY010000034.1 GCA_017620155.1 Lachnospiraceae bacterium
GAGGCAAAGAGAAATGCAGCGGTTCCTGTTGTCAGAGAGCCCGAGACAGGTATCCCGGAACTGGATACCGGCATCCACAAGGTTGTCATCATCGCGAAACTCTCACGCTACGACAAGCTGCGTAAGGCCATCAACGATATCGGTGTCACCGGCATGACGGTAACCCAGGTAATGGGCTGCGGCGTACAGAAGGGTGCGGGCGAGAGATACCGTGGAGTTGAGATCGATGCTACTTTGCTTCCTAAGGTTAAACTGGAAGTTGTCGTAAGCGCGATACCTGTAGAGAAGGTCATCGAAGCAGCCAAGAAGACTCTTTATACCGGACATATCGGAGACGGCAAGATCTTCGTATACAATGTACAGAAGGTTGTTAAGATCCGTACCGGTGAAGAAGATTACGACGCTCTTCAGGATGTGGAATAAGCCGATTGCATATAGAGTATTGTGAAATATAAGCAACTCCGGGCTTAATGCCCGGAGCTACTTTGTGTACAGGTATTTAGGATTCACTACTTGTTTTCTTTTTCAAATTGCTTTATAGCCTGACGGATAAGGTATAGTACCTCTCCGTTTATAGAGCGCCCCTCGAACTCCGCCAGATTTTTGAGTTTCTCATGCGTTTCAGCATCTATTCTTATTCCCAAATGTTTTTCTTTATTCATATTAATCCCCTTAAAACTTGATATGAGTACATATTAAGTTCATGGGGTGATACAATGTTTGAAGTGTACTTATTTTAAGTACACAAAAGACAATCTTATCGTCTGCTCTGTGTTGAAATAATCAATACGGAAGGAGGCGATCATATGGCCAAATACGGATATATACGCGTATCAGCAAAGGATCAGAATATTGACAGGCAGATGGATGCACTGCTTGGGGAAGGAATAGCGAAATCCTGTATCTATTGTGACAAACAATCCGGAAAGAATTTTGACAGGCCGGAATATAAGCGTCTTATCAAAAAACTAAAGAAAGGTGATGTACTTGTTATCAAGAGCATTGACAGACTTGGACGAAACTATGACGAGATACTTAAACACTGGAGAATTCTGACTCAGGAAATGCTCGTAGATATAGAAGTTCTTGATTTTCCTCTGCTTAACACGGATGCGAGGACTGATGGATTAACAGGCGTCTTTATCTCTGACCTGGTGCTCCAGATACTTGCCTATGTTGCAGAGACCGAACGCACATTTATACGGAAACGTCAGGCTGAAGGAATAGCATCAGCCAGAATTCGTGGGATTAAGTTCGGAAGGAAACGTATGCCTATGTCGGATCATTTCGATGAATGCGTATTAAAATGGTGTAACGGCGAGATGACGATGAAGCAGGCGGCTGAAGAACTAAACATCAGCACATCGACCTTTTGCAGAAGATGTCACGAAGCTCTTAATGAATCGAAGAGATATCCTTCGGATTCCGGGTCGTATTTCAAAGGGTAGACGATATGAAATGTCTTTTTTTCTAGTATTATTCGCGTAATTTCTGCGCTTTTTTATTCCAATTCATTATATATCAGGCCGTTTCAGAAAGTCTACTTTGTGAAACAACCATAATCTATAAGAATTAAGCGCTGTGGCGCTTCCAAAAAAAGTTAGGGAGATTAAGAGGATGGATACCAAGAAACAATCAAAGAATAGTGGACTAACTGGATATCCGTCACTAGATATGCCGTGGGAGAAATACTACCCGGAGGGAGCAAAAAACTTTGATTTTCCACGGATGAAGGCATATGACCTTATTTACGAATTAAACAAAGACAGAAAAGATCATATAGCACTTGAATATGAAGGAAACGAAATAACCTACGGAAAACTATTTGAGAGGATCGATGAAAGAACAGAGTTCTTTCTGCAAAATGGCATTAAGGAAAATGACATTGTCACCGTATCAATGTTAATGTCTCCGGAATTCGTCTATGATTGGTATGCGTTGGGGCGGATTAATGCTATCAGCAACCTGATTGATCCAAGGACAAGTCCTGATGGGATACGGCATTATCTAAAAGAAGCGGAATCTGATTGGATACTGAATACCGATCTTTTTACATCTAAGATCAGAAAGGCTATAGGAGAAGATGAAGAGTATCAAGTAGTTAACTATTCGTTGCTTGAATCTGCAGATAGAATGCCTTTTGCCTTCGGGGTAGTCAACAGACTTACACGGACACTCAGTAAATGTGTAGCAAAAAAGGACAGTAGGTTTGAAATTCACAATATACCTGATATGAATACAAAAGTGGGTAATGTTGTTTTACCTAAATATATGGGAAATCATCCGCTGACTATAGTTCATACGGGTGGTACAACAGGAATGCCCAAGGGGGTGATGTTATCTCATGACAATTATAATGCCATGGCATATGAATACATGAAATCCGAGATCGGTTTTGCTGCGGATGACAGATTCCTTCTGATTATGCCACCTTGGATCAGTTACGGTTCTGGAATGCTTCATATGAGCCTGGTTACCGGCATGAAAGCCACCATAATCTCCAAGCTGGATTCCAAAAGGATCGCGGACTATGTAATCCGGTATCAGCCACAGTGGTTTGCTGGAGTTCCTGCGCACTATAAGAGGATTGCTGCAAGCATGGTCATATCGAAAAAAGGTGTGCCATTCCTTAAGGCGGGAGCGGTTGGCGGAGATGCTATGACTGCGGAATTATATAATACTGTGAACGATTATCTTATAGACAGCGGCGCAAAACAGGGCGTATATCCAGGATATGCGCTTACAGAAGTGACTTCAGCTTTTGCCGTAAAACAGTTGGAGGATTATAAGCCTGGAAGTGTGGGAATTCCTCTACCGGGAGGAACTGTAGGAGTATTTCGCTTTGATGAAAAAAAGCAATACAACAACAGACGAGGAATTGACTTATAACGAAGTCGGAGAGATATGTTTAAGAACTCCAAATCAGATGCTTGGATATTTTAAGGACGAAGTCCAGACAAAAGAAGTAATTCGTACGCATAGTGACGGATTCACATGGGTTCACACGGGAGATCTGGGTCATGTTGATGAAGATGGATTTATATATGTGGATGGGAGAATCAAGGAGATGATCACACGTCATGACGGATTTAAAGTATATCCGTCTGTCATCGAAAAATATCTGAATGAGCAGGGAAATGTATCCCAATGTAAGGTAGTCGGCGTCAGGGATAGAAAACATGAACACGGACAGATTCCGACTGCATTTATAGTGCTTAAAGATGGTACATACAGTAATGTACAGTCTGCGTTAAATGAACTTGAACATAAATGCAAGCAGGTATTTCCAGAGTATTATATGGAAAGTTGTGTTTTCAGAAAAATAGATGCTCTCCCCCTAACCTCAATTGGTAAGGTGGATTACAGACTATTACAAAGAATTGCTGAAAAGAATGAAAACAGGTAGAGACAGTATGAGTGAAAATACAAATTATATAAACATACAGAATCGACTGTGGTATGAAATCATTATTTTGCTGGCTGCAATAGCGACTATTATAGGTTTTGTCGTGAGTGGAATATTTAGCAACCCCAAGGATGCATTAACAGAGAATGAAAACATATCCGATAATGAAATAACCTATGTGGAACAAGCGACAAATATCATGATTAATGAGATCAATTACACTACCAACATAACTACTAATACAGAGATTACGGATGAACTCGGTCAGGCTAAACTGTGCATGCTTCATGGGGAATATGATGAAGCATTGATGATTTATGAGAAGGATGTGTATGCAGATTGCATTGACGCTTTGGTAAATCTTGGATATATATATGCAAATGGGCTTTCATATAAAGGGACAGATATACAAAAAGCTGTAGATTTATATATGAAAGCTAATTGTACTGAAGCATCACATAATTTACTTGCACTGTTTTTGAAGTCGAGAGATAAAGATGCAGCGGAAATACTTCTTAATCGATTTATAGAAGTAAATGATACAGAAGTGATTTCCTATCTTCAAGCAACGCTTTTAATAGATGATGTACTGGGAGAAAAAAAGATCAGCACAGATGCGACTTCGAAACTGATTGAGGCATTATATGAGTGGGAATACACTGACAATAGGTATAATGGATATAACCCACCTGCGGACACTTTTTCTTCACGTTGGATCATTCAAGGAATAGATACCGCAGAGGATAGAAATGTAAATCATCCGTATCTGATATATAGAGAGCAAATACGCGTGTTTATAAAGAATATTGAAATGTTGGAAAAAGTGTATTTTACAGAGGATGGTATATTGACGCCCTATGATTTAAGCTAAATGAATAACGGAGATTATTTCAATGCTGATTTTTATTTACAAACACAGCTCCGATATGCTAATGTTTATCTATAATTTCATTTGGGCATATCGATTGGCAGATCATTGAGCGTATCGCTCAGTATTCCCATGATTATTGTTTAGTTATTTGTTTTTTGATCATTTATTTCATTATTCATTTAGTTTTTTCGTGGAAGTACTCTTTCTCCTGCAGACGGTAATGCACGGATGGAATTCGTGTAGCTATTGTCGTTGTAAATCAGCATAGGAAATGTTATCTTTAGGGTAACAATGGAGAAAGGATGGAAAGAAAATATTGGCACTCGGCCTTTTGCGGTGCTACAGAGTTGGAACTGAAACAGAATAAGGCCGATCTGGAGTTTGAAACCGAGCATATCCTGAATAAAGAACCAATCAAGATGGATATGCTCATTATCAAGAAACAACCGGACGTTACGATCAAAAATGAAATAGGACGAATCTTCCGCGGGCATAATGTAGTGGAGTTTAAAGGCAGTGGAGATGACTTAAGCATTGATGTTTATCACAAGGTTGTTGCTTATGCGTGTCTGTATAAGAGCATGGGCCGACATATAGATGAAAGACCGGCGAAAGATATCACGGTTACCATGATCAGGGAGGCTTATCCGAGAGAACTATTTAAATTGCTTGAGGATGCCGATATATGCTCTGAGGAGAAGTTCCCTGGAATCTACTATCTGACTGGGAATGTAATGTTTCCGACGCAGATTATAGTCACCCGACAATTGAGTGATGAACATGCCAGCTTAAGGATATTGTCGAAGCAGGCACATGAAGAAGATGTACGCCGCTTCATTCAGGAAGCAAGGATTGCAACCGAACCGGGCGATTTGCAGAATATAGATGCTGTGCTTCAGGTTAGTGTATCAGCTAATGAGGTTCTTTACAGGAGAGTTAGGGAGGATCATGTGATGTGTCAAGCATTAGAAGATCTTATGCAGGATAAGATTGTGGAAAAGCAGGAGCAACAAACCGCAAAGAATTTGAAGGAATTAATGAAAAATATGAAGCTGACTGCTGAGCAGGCTATGCAGGCTTTGGGGATATCCGATTCCGACAAGCCGCGTTATATGGCTATGCTCTGACAAGTGTATTCATCTGCATGAACAGACGCGAGTGGAAGAAGAGCCGGCTTTCCGGACAACAGATAAGAAAAAGAAAGATATTAACGATAACGCTTATAGCTGCAGGGGCCCTGCTTGCCTCTGCAGCTATAATTGTGCTGCTTGTGACAGGTATTCCCGGCGGGAATGGTCCCGTGTTCGGCCTGTTTGAAAAAACGGCGGAAACGGTCGATGAAGATCATACCGGATCCGCAGTAACGCAGGCAGGTGAACTTTCCGGAAAAGGAGAGTCCGTAAAACCCAAAGTTGCAGCGGAAAAAGAGGCTGAAGAGGCCGCCGCGAAAGAAGCGGAAGCGGCCGAAGAGTCTGCCTTCGACAGGGAAGCATGGCTTGATTCGCATGTGAAGGTCAGGGGCATATATGTCACGGGCCCCGTGGCCGGCAGTTCGAGATTCGAAGAGATACTTGATGTCATTGATCAGACAGATATAAATGCCGTGGTGCTCGATATTAAGAATGATGAAGGCGTAGTCTCGTTCAAGATGACTTCGGGCACGCCTGCGGATATAGGTGCATGCGTCGGATATATCCGCGATATAGACTCTGTTTTATCCGAACTTAAGAAGCGTGATGTATACGTGATAGGCAGGATCGCCTGCTTCAAGGATCCGATCCTCGCTGAAGCAATCCCGGAGCTTGCGCTTTTATCTGATGACGGGACCCCTGTTACGGACAAAGAAGGACTTGCCTGGGTCAATCCCTGCAGCGAGGATACATGGGAATATATGATAGAGCTTGCGGAATACGGCGCCGACCTGGGATTTGATGAAATCCAGTTTGACTATGTCAGGTTCCCGGTGGGAGATGAAGCCGCAAACGCCGATTACGGTACCGAGATCAATGATACCGATAAGCATACCTATATAGAAGGGTTTTTACGCAAGGCATCCGAAAGGATACACGCCAAAGGCATCCCGGTATCCGCGGACCTGTTCGGAACGGTCATAGGAAACGAGATCGATGTGACCATGGTAGGGCAGGACTATGCAGAGCTTGCCAGATGTGTGGATGCGATCTGTCCGATGGTATATCCTTCACACTACGGTAACGGCGTCTACGGATTCTCAGTTCCGGATGCCAGACCGTATGATACGGTGTATGCTGCCCTTTCCGACTCAGTGGAAGTCTTGTCAGAGGTGCCTGGCACAGAGAGGGCTGTTGTGAGAGCCTGGCTTCAGGCCTTTACGGCCACGTGGGTCACAGGCCATATCACATACGGAGCGGATGAGATCAGGGAGCAGATAAGAGCGGTCGAAGATGCGGGATACGATGAGTGGATCCTGTGGAATGCAAGGAATAATTATGTGCTATAATTGCACATGAAAATACATCCGTGTATTTTCAGACATGTGCTTGATTAATCCATTAATCGCACTGGAGAATAATAAACTATGTTGAAAACGATCAGAAATGTGGTTATAGGAATACTGGCGGTGCTGGGAGTGCTTTTTATCATTCTCATGCTGCTGCCCGACGATGAGGATGACGATGCTTATGAAAGCCCGCAGGTGACGGTTTCATCCGGCAATGACCAAGTCGGTCAAAACAATGCCGATGAAGATGAATATGAGAATCCTGCTCAATCAGCGTCCCATCAGGAAGTTGAATATGAAGACGATGAACCCGGAGAAGGTTTTGCCCAGGCCTCGGCCGGATCTGCACAGGAAAACGACGGATCCGCGCAGACCGGGTCCGGATCCGATGATACGGCTGCAGGTACCGGCGGTAATACCGTGACTGTCAGCATCCCCGCTTCCGAACTCTCGGGCGTGACGATCAGATTTAAGACACTTACCCTGGACAATGCCGAGATCACGCAGGATGTGTTCTCCGATTATGATCTTACGATCGTGCATGTCTGGGGAACCTACTGTCAGCCGTGCATCTCCGAGATGGGAGATTATGCTCAGCTTTATCGTGAACTGCCCGATAACGTGAATCTGATCGCCATAGTCTGTGATGTATATGACGGGATCGACAGGAATGTCTCGGACGCCAAAAGCATCTTAAGTGATGCCGGAGCGGAATTCGTGAACATGCGTACCAGCGATGATGTATATAATCTGATCGCGGATCTTCAATACATACCCTCATCCTTCTTCGTGGACAGAGACGGCCATCTGATAGGCGAGATGCTGAACGGAGCCAGTTTCAGCGAGACCGTAGCGCAGCTTAATGAATACCTGGAGTGAGCCGGATGAGTAAAGCGCATGTTAATCGGATCATCTCCGTGATCATACTGGCCGCGGCTATAGTGATGATCATCGCCGGAATAGCAGACGGCGGAGTAAGGGATGTGTGCGGTAAGGCTATGATGATCTGCATGGAGTGCATAGGCATCGGATGAAGAGAAAGTATATCCAGCTCATAACTGCCGTGCTTTATAACTGTCACATCACCGGATTTGCCACAGGCAAGATCTATAAGGGGAGCACCAAGGGAATATGCGTCCCCGGCTTAAACTGCTACTCCTGTCCGGGAGCGATAGGAGCATGTACACTCGGAAGTCTGCAGAGTTCTCTTGCCTCATCGGCGTTCAGGATTCCGTATTATATACTTGGTACCTTACTTTTGTTTGGCATACTGTTTGGCAGACTGATCTGCGGATTCTTATGTCCGTTCGGTCTGATCCAGGAACTTTTGTATATGATCCCGGTACCGAAGATACGTAAGAACAAAGTGACCAAGGCTTTGTCGTATGCTAAATATGCGATCCTGATCGTCTTTGTCATAGCCATACCGGTGTTCAGGATGCTTCCGGGATTCTGTAAGTACATATGCCCTGCAGGAACGCTCGAAGCGGGGATCCCTCTGATCCTGGCAGATGAACACTTAAGGGCGCGGATCGGATGGCTGTTTTCGTGGAAAGTTTTCGTGCTGGCTGCCTGCCTTCTTCTGTTCCCGGTATGCTATAGAGCTTTTTGCAGATTCTTATGCCCCCTGGGCGCGATATATTCGCTGTTTAACCCGGTATCTTTCTTCGGAATAGCCGTGGATGAGGATAAATGTACGGGCTGCAATGCCTGTATCAGTGCCTGTAAGATGGACATCCGCAAGGTTGCGGACCATGAGTGCATCCACTGCGGTGAATGCATCCGGTCTTGTCCGGAGGGCGCGATCCGCTATAAGACGATCTTGAATAAAACATTAGATAAGGAATAAAACAACATGGGAAAACTGATTAAATGGATCATAGGAATCCTGGCGGTGCTGGGCGTTCTGTTCGCGATCATCATGATGATCCCCGACGATGAGGATGATTATGATTATGACAGCGGGTCAAGCTATCAGAGCAGCAGCTCTAATGTAGCTTCGCAAAGCCACAGCAATAATACCGCGGATTATAATGCGGGAGGATCATATGCGGATATTTCATCCGTGATGGTCGGATCCGATGCCAAGTCCGCTACCGTCATGGTCTATATAAACGGATCCGACTTGGAATCCGAGGCCGGCGAAGCGACTGCCGATATATCAGAGATGCTAAGGTCCGGCGTAGGAGACAATGTGAATGTCATAGTTCAGACCATGGGTACCAAAGAATGGCAGAAATATGATATCTCATCTCGGACCGCACAGACATACCGTGTAAATAAAGGCAAGTTTGAACTGATCCGCGACAATCTCGGTCAGCTTGACTGTACATCCGAGAAGACCTTGTCAGAGTTTATCGGGTTCTGCAAAAAGAATTACCCGGCTGACCGTTATTTCTTCATATTCTGGGATCACGGCGGAGGACCGGTGTACGGGTTCGGATATGATGAGTGGCAGTCTGCGGACGACAGCCTGACACTGGCTGAGATGGCGAGCGCTTTTGCCGATCACAGCGATATCCGGTTCGATATCATCGGTATGGACTGCTGCATCATGGCCAGCATGGAGACTCTGTATGCGCTGGCTCCTTACTGCAAATATGCTCTGCTGTCCGAAGACTTCGAGTCCGGACTCGGATGGAGTTATACGTCATGGATGAAGGAACTTGAGAATAATCCGGGGATCGCAACTCCGCTCCTGGGCAAATACATAGTGGATGAGATCATCAAAGATAACGAGAGACAGCACGACGATGATTACTCATCATGTATGGGCCTTTTCAATGTATCTACCTCGAAGAGCCTGTACGAAGCATGGAAAGCTTTTGCATATAAGAACGAAGCCGCGCTTCTGGATGCCAACTACAGTACTCCTCATATGGCCAGAGGCAGAAACTTCTGGGATCTGTGGGGCTTTGATGAGAGCGATGTCACTCTGGAAGATTACTACATCAGCGATATCCTGGCGCTCGTCGAGAACATCGACAACAGCAGCGATGAGGCCAGGAATCTGACTTCGGCCCTTAAGGCAGCCGTGGCATACTACGGACATACCTCAGATAAAAACGAGCTGACGGGACTTGCTGTATCTCTGCCGTACGGCGATTCGGATTTTTATAATGAACTGACCGTCGTTTACAGAGCGATCGGCCTCGATGATGAATACATCGAGTGGCTGGGCAATTTTGTATACGGCTCCGATTATGATCATTACTATGATTACAGCGGTTTCGAAAACAGTTGGGACGGCTGGGGATCATACGAGGAAGAATACGGATGCAATATCAGCAGCGGCGGATCCTGCGAGTACAGCTACGATTACGACTGTGATGATTATACTTGTTACGGAAGCGATGACTCTGATGACGGCTGGCTGTATGACTCCGAGGAGGACATATGGTACTGTTATGACGGAGATGACCTCTATCTCTATGATGAAGATTCCGACACTCTGTTCTATTACGATGAATACGAAGACGAAGTCTACTACTATGATGAGGACGACGATGAATGGTATCTTTGTGAGGATTAAACCATGAAAAAGATATTGACATAAATCGTATACCTGTATACAATGTAATAAATGAGCAAAGGCGTTCATTGATGGGATAGTATCCCCTCGATGAGCGTCTTTTTTATTTTTCAAAAGAAAATCGCTTAACTTAACGAGGGGAAATTATGAAAAACGTGATAGGATACGATCGTGAACATGATGCCTGCGGAATAGGAGCCGTAGTCAGTATCGACGGCGTGGCCGACTACTCGGTCATGGATGATGCGCTTCATATCGTAGAGAAGCTGGAGCACCGTGCCGGAAAGGATGCCACGGGCGAAGTCGGAGACGGCGTCGGCATTCTGGTACAGATTTCTCACGGATTCTTTAAAAAGGCCGCTTCGGAGTGCGGTATCGAACTTGGTGACGCACGTGATTACGGCGTCGGAATGTTCTTCCTTCCGCAGGATGAGCTTAAGCGCACTTTTGCGATCCGCATGCTCGAAGTCATAGCCGGCAAGGACGGAGTGGATGTGCTCGGATGGAGGATGGTTCCGACCGATCCTTCTATCCTCGGAAAAAGAGCCTTAGATTCCATGCCCTGCATCATGCAGTGCTTCTTAAAGCGTCCCGAAAATGTTCAGCGTGGCATAGATTTTGACAGAAAGCTTTATGTGATCCGCAGGGAGTTCGAGCAGAGCTCAAGTGATACCTACATATGCTCATTATCATCCAGAACGATAGTATATAAGGGCATGTTCCTCGTAGGCCAGCTGCGCAGATTCTATACGGACCTTCAGAGCAAGGAATACAAGACCGCGATCGCGCTCGTTCATTCACGTTTCTCGACCAACACGAATCCCAGCTGGGACCGTGCTCATCCTTACAGGTTCTTAGCACATAACGGTGAGATCAATACTATCCGCGGTAACTCCGACAGGATGCTCGCCCGTGAGGAGACGATGACATCGCCTATCATGCCCGATGAGATGAGCAAGATCTATCCCGTTATAAGCGCCGACGGATCCGACTCCGCGATGCTCGATAACACTCTTGAGTTCATGTACATGAACGGCATGGACCTCCCGCTCGCCATCATGACGCTGGTTCCCGAACCCTGGAAATACAACCGTTTCATGAGCGAGGAGAAAAAGGATTTCTACCACTACTACGCAACGATGATGGAGCCCTGGGACGGCCCCGCAGCATTGCTTTTCTCGGACGGAGACATCTTCGGAGCCACTCTTGACAGAAACGGCCTTCGTCCTTCCAGGTACTACATTACCGACGATAACCGCCTGATCCTCTCATCCGAGGTAGGCGTTCTCCCGATCGAACCCGAAAAAATCGTGAAGAAATCAAGGCTCACTCCCGGACGCATCCTTCTCGTGGATACTCTTAAGAAAAGGATCATCTCCGATGAGGAGTGCAAGGACTACTACGCACACAGAAGTCCTTACGGAGAGTGGCTCGATTCTCATCTGATCCATTTATCCAAGCTTCCCATACCCAATCACAAGGTTCCCTCCGAATCCGGAGACGAGCGCGATAAGCTCTATAAGGTATTCGGATACAGTTATGAAGAGGTATCAAGCAACATCCTCTACATGGCTAAGGAAGGAGTGGAGCGTACCGTATCCATGGGTCATGACGTTCCGCTTGCGGTTCTGTCCGAGCATCATCAGATCCTGTTCTGGTATTTCAAGCAGCAGTTTGCTCAGGTCACCAATCCTCCGATCGATTCCCTGAGAGAAAAGATCGTAACCGACACCACCGTATATATAGGTTCGGACGGTGACCTTTTAAATGAAAAAGGAGAAAACTGTACCGTACTCGAAGTTAACAACCCGATCCTCACGGGCGTAGACCTGATGAAGATAAGGTCCCTCGACAGGCCCGGATTCCACGCCGATACGGTATCGCTTCTGTATTACAAGCACACGTCTCTTGCACGTGCGGTCGAGCAGCTCTATGTATCCGTAGACCGCGCCGTATCCAAGGGCGCCAACATCATAATCCTTTCGGATAGAGGCGTTGATGAAAACCACGTGCCGATCCCTTCGCTGCTCGCAGTATCCGCAGTAGAGCAGCATCTGGTCCGCACAAGAAAGCGTACCGCCGTATCACTGATCCTCGAGAGCGGCGAAATACGCGACGTTCATCAGGCGGCCTGCATCCTGGGCTTCGGTGCCAGAGCACTTAACCCTTATCTTGCTCACGAGTGCATAGGCGAGCTCATAGATATAGGACTTCTTGATAAGGATTACTACACCGCGGTTGATGATTATGATGACGCACTGCTTAAAGGCGTAGTTAAGATCGCCGCCAAGATGGGAATATCGACGATCCAGTCATACCAGTCGGCGCGCATATTCGAAGCGATAGGTTTAAGTCGCGAAGTCATAGACAATTACTTCACCGGTACCGTGAGCCGTGTGGGCGGCATAGGACTCAAGGAGATCGAAGAGGGCATAGCCTACAGGCACGATCACGCCTTCGATCCGATGGGACTTCCTTCGGATACATCGCTTGATTCGATCGGCTTCCACAATTTAAGGAGCGGCCCGGATAAAGAAGATCATCTCTATAATCCCGTAGTCATTACTCTGCTCCAGCAGGCAGTCAGAAACGGTGATTATGAGACATACAAGGAATATACGAAACTCGTTGACGATAAGAATCATCCCCACACACTGCGCGGACTTCTTGAGTTCGTTCCCGCAGGCGAGCCTGTATCATTGGACGAGGTTGAGCCCGTCGAAGAGATCGTGAAGAGATTCCAGGTAGGCGCCATGTCCTACGGTTCACTTTCTCAGGAAGCTCACGAGACAATAGCGATCGCAATGAACAGGCTCGGCGGAAAGTCCAATACCGGTGAGGGCGGAGAGGCCACGGACCGTTTCGGTACAGAGAGAAACAGTGCGGTCAAGCAGGTCGCATCGGGACGTTTCGGCGTGACCGGCGAATATCTGTTAAGCGCTCAGGAGATACAGATCAAGATGGCTCAGGGAGCCAAGCCCGGCGAGGGCGGCAATCTTCCCGGCAAAAAGGTATATCCCTGGGTTGCCAAGACCAGACATTCAACTCCCGGCGTGCAGCTGATATCTCCTCCTCCTCATCATGACATCTATTCGATAGAGGACCTGGCTCAGCTGATATATGACCTTAAGAATGCAAACCGCGACGCCCGCATATCCGTAAAACTTGTTTCGGAAGCAGGCGTAGGAACGATAGCCTCCGGCGTTGCCAAGGCAGGCGCACAGGTAGTCCTGATATCCGGATATGACGGAGGTACGGGCGCAGCTCCTTATTCATCCGTTCACTGCGCGGGTCTTCCCTGGGAGCTCGGAGTTGCAGAGACACATCAGAGCCTTATCCAGAACGGTTTAAGAAGCAGAGTACGCATAGAGACAGACGGTAAGCTCATGAGCGGCCGCGACGTGGCCATAGCCGCTTGCCTCGGCGCAGAGGAGTTCGGATTTGCAACGGCTCCGCTCGTATCACTCGGCTGCATGATGATGAGAGTCTGCTCCAAGGATACATGTCCTGCCGGCATAGCAACCCAGAATGCGGAACTCAGGAAACGCTTCTGCGGAAAGCCCGAATATGTCATGAACTTCATGAAGTTCGTGGCCATGGATCTTCGCGAGATCATGGCTTCCCTCGGAATAAAGACCGTCGACGAACTCGTCGGACGTACCGCATGTCTGCGTAAGCGCGATGCACAGATCCATTCGAGAGCAGCATCCGTAGCTCTGGACATGATCCTTAACGAGGGCGCGGAAGAAGAGAGCACCAAGCGTTTCGATCCTGCAGACATATATGATTTCAAACTCGAGAAGACGCTCGATGAGTCGGTGCTCTTACCATGGTTTGAAAAAGAGAATAAATCCAAATCGAAAGATGCTCACACCATCGACGTTCATGTGGATTCGACAGACAGGACCTTCGGAACGATATTGGGAAGCGAGATCTTAAGATCCACGCATTCAAAAGCAGGAAGCAAAGCACTTCCCGAAGATACATACATAGTTAACTGCAGCGGAGGAGGAGGTCAGTCCTTCGGTGCGTTCATACCCTCGGGCCTTACGCTGCGCCTCTACGGAGATGCGAACGATGGCCTGGGAAAAGGCTTATCGGGCGGCAAGATCGTAGTCATCCCGCCTAAGGGAAGCAGGTTCAAAGCATCGGAAAATGTGATCGCAGGTAACGTGGCACTTTACGGCGCAACCTCGGGAAAAGCATATATCTGCGGCATAGCAGGCGAGAGATTCTGTGTGCGTAACTCCGGTGCGACAGCTGTATCCGAAGGATGCGGCGACCATGGCTTAGAGTACATGACCGGAGGCCGTGCGGTGATCTTAGGTCCTACCGGCAAGAATTTCGCGGCAGGCATGAGCGGCGGCATCGCTTACGTCCTTGACAGGGATCATACACTTTACCGCAGGATCAACAAGGACATGGTAACGCTGTCGGATGTGAGCGAGAAGTATGATATCGAAGAGCTGAAGAACATCCTGACCGACTACTACAAAGAGACTTCATCCGAACTTGCAGGGGCGATACTTGATGATTTCGAGAATGAGATCGCTTCGTTCAAGAAGATCATTCCCGTGGATTACCAGAAGATCATCGCAGCCATAGCAGGATTCGAAGAGCAGGGAATATCTCATGATGACGCAGAGTTGGAAGCATTTAAGAAAGTGACGGGGAGTGTGATCTGATATGGGAAAAGCAACAGGATTTTTGGAATATACAAGAACAGAAAACGCTGAGATAGCACCGGAAGTGCGTACCGGCAATTTCAATGAGTTCCACGAATATGCATCCGAGGAAACACGCATGTGCCAGGCAGCCAGATGCATGGACTGCGGAGTTCCTTTCTGCCAGTCGGCCATGAAGCTTAAGGGCATGGTCACCGGATGTCCTCTCCACAATCTGATCCCGGAGTGGAACGATGCGGTATTTAAAGGTCATGACAATCATGCATTCCGCAGACTCATTAAGACCAATCCTTTCCCGGAGTTTACCGGAAGGGTGTGTCCCGCTCTGTGCGAAAAAGCATGCATAAACGGTCAGTACGGCGATCCCGTGACTATCCGCGACAATGAGCTCTATATAATCGAGACCGCATACCGGAAAGGTACGATGACTCCGATCATCCCCGAAGTAAGGAGCGGCAAGAAAGTCGCAGTGATAGGCAGCGGCCCTTCCGGACTTGCCTGCGCGTTCAAATTAAACAGACGCGGACACAGCGTGACGGTATATGAAAGAGACGACCGCATAGGCGGACTGTTGATGTACGGCATCCCGAACATGAAGCTGGATAAGAGCGTGATCGAAAGAAGGCGCAAGGTACTGGAAGAAGAGGGGATAGTATTTAAGACCGGGTGCGATGTCGGCAGGGATATCTCTTTTGAAGAGATCAGAAAAGAGTCCGATGCCGTGGTAATGTGCTGCGGAGCCAAGAAGGCAAGACCCTTAGGGGCAGCAGGCATGGACGGCGTAAAAGGCATATATTACGCAGTTGACTTCCTGAGTCAAGTTACCAAAAGCCTGCTGAGCGGCAAGATAGACAAGAAGATAACCTCTCAGGTCGAAGGTAAGCATGTTATAGTAGTAGGCGGCGGAGATACGGGCAATGACTGTATCGGTACCGTTATCCGCATGGGTGCTAAATCTGTGACCGCGATCGAGATGATGCCCTGTCCTCCGGTAGAGAGGAGAGCGGACAATCCCTGGCCCGAATGGCCCAAGACATTGAGGACCGATTACGGCCATACCGAAGCCATGTGGAAGTTCGGTTCAGACCCGAGAGTATATGAAACTACCGTTAAGGAAGTCATATCCGATAAGGGCAAGATCAAGGCCGTCCGTACGGTAAATGTCGGATTCGAGCAGGGTGCCCTTAAGGAGAAGGCCGGCACGGAGAAGGAAATGCCCTGCGATCTGCTGCTCATAGCAGCCGGATTCATCGGGGCCGAAGACTATTTGACCGATTCGGTCGGTGTAGAGAGAACGCAGCGCGGAACCGTTAAGACCGCGGGTGAAGAAGAGTATGCATCGTCCGTTCCCGGCGTGTTCTCTGCGGGAGACATGCACAGAGGACAGTCGCTCGTCGTATGGGCGATTCACGAAGGCTTAGGATGCGCTGCCGAAGTGGACAGGTTCCTCATGGGATACAGCAATCTGTAATAAATCGAAACAGCATAACATGAAATAATATCAGTTGCAGACCGTCAGATGATAAGGAGGAGTATATGACCAAATATATTTTTGTGACCGGAGGAGTTGTTTCGGGACTTGGAAAAGGCATCACGGCAGCTTCCCTCGGACGGCTCTTAAAATCCAGGGGACTCAAAGTGGCCGCCCAGAAACTCGACCCCTATATCAATGTCGATCCCGGTACCATGAGCCCCTATCAGCACGGGGAGGTATTCGTGACCGAAGACGGAGCGGAGACGGACTTAGACCTGGGACATTACGAAAGGTTCATCGACGAGAACTTAAACAAATACTCCAACTTAACTTCCGGAAAAGTATACTGGAATGTCCTTAACAAAGAACGCCGCGGAGAGTACTTAGGCTCCACGGTACAGGTCATCCCCCACATCACCAACGAGATCAAGGAATTCGTATACAGGGTCGGCAAAAAGACCGACGCAGATGTAGTCATCACCGAGATCGGAGGAACGATCGGTGACATAGAATCGCAGCCATTCATCGAGGCAGTCCGCCAGATCTCCCTCGAAGTCGGCAGAGAAAACAGTCTTTTCATTCATGTAACACTTCTCCCTTATCTTCACGGATCGGAAGAACACAAGACCAAACCCACACAGCATTCGGTAAAAGAACTCCAGGGCATGGGAATCAACCCCAACGTCATAGTCCTCAGGTGTGACGAGCCTCTCGAGGAATCGATCTTCAAGAAGATCTCGATGTTCTGTAATGTAAAAGAAGACTGCGTCATAGAGAACATCACGCTTCCCAACCTCTACGAAGCTCCTCTGATGCTTGAAAAGTCTCATTTTTCGGAAGTGGTCTGCAGGGAACTGGGGCTTGACGTTCCCGAACCCGATTTAAAAGAATGGACGAAGGTGGTAAGTAACATCGCAAACCGCGACCGCGAAGTTAAGATCGGTCTGATCGGTAAATACGTCCAGCTCCACGATGCATATCTGTCTGTGGCCGAGGCCCTTAACCACGCGGGATTTGCGATCAATGCCCACATAAAGATAGAATGGATAGACTCAGAGGAACTGACATGTGATAATATAGACGCACGGCTTACCGGCCTGCAGGGGATCATAGTTCCCGGCGGATTCGGCGACCGCGGCATAGAAGGAATGATCCTGGCCGCTCAGTACGCCAGAGAGCATGATATCCCGTATTTCGGGATCTGCCTCGGCATGCAGATAGCCGTAATCGAATACGCGAGAAACGTGTGCGGCATCACCGATGCCAATTCCGGCGAGTTTGACGAGCTGTGCAAGAACAAGGTCATCGATTTCATGCCCGGTCAGTCCGACAGCATTGACAAGGGCGGTACGTTAAGGCTCGGATCTTATCCCTGCACGATAACTCCCGGCACCTTGATGGAGAAGTGCTACGGCACGCTTGAGATCGCCGAGCGTCACCGTCACCGCTATGAGTACAACAATGATTACAGAGAGATCCTTTCCGAAAAAGGACTCGTGATTTCCGGTATGTCACCGGACGGAAGACTTGTCGAGACCGTGGAGATCAAGGAGCATCCGTTCTTCATCGGTGTTCAGTTCCATCCGGAATTTAAGTCCCGCCCGAACAAACCTCACCCTATATTCAAAGGCTTCGTGGAAGCCGCTTCAAGGAGGGAAGCAGATGTCATATCTACCTGAAGAGATAATGCAGTACATAGAAGAGGAGAACGTTAAGTTCATCCGAATGGCTTTTCGCGATGCTTTCGGCGTACAGAAGAACATATCCGTTCTGCCTCAGGAATTAAAGAAGGCATTCAACGGGGGGATCCCGATAGGAAGCAGCGAGATAGCCGGCTTTGAAGGCAGCGGATACTCGCATCTGTATCTTTGCCCCGATCCCGAGACCTTAGCAGTCCTGCCCTGGAGATCCGATAACGGAACGGTCATCAGGATGTACTGCGATGTATATACCCCGGATGGGACTCCTTTTGTCTGCGATACGAGAAACATTCTTAAAGAAGCATGTAAGAAAGCCGAGGAAGCCGGAATAGAGTTCAGGTTCGGAAACGAATCGGAGTTCTATCTTTTCAAAAAGGATGATGACGGAAACAGGACCTTCACTCCTTATGACAATGCCGGATACATGGACATAGCTCCTCTCGATAAGGGAGAGAACATCAGGCGTGAGATCTGCCTGACCATTCAGGAGATGGGCTTAGAGCCCGAGAGATCCCATCATGAGCGCGGCCCCGGACAGAACGAGATCGATTTCCACTATGCCCGTCCGATGAAAGCCGCCGATCAGATGACCACTTTCAAGATGGTCGTATCCACTATAGCTGACCGCAACGGCCTGTATGCGGATTTTTCACCGGTGCCGATCAAAGACCAGCCCGGTAACGGATATCACATCAATATCTATGCGACCGATGCAAACGGAACCGATGTATGCAGATATGCCGCAGCAGGCATCATGGACAGGATCAGGGACATAACCGTGTTCCTTAACCCTTCCGAAACTTCATATGCGAGATTCGGTACCGGTACCGCTCCCGACCGTATCAACTGGTCGAGCGACTGCCATTCCGAACTCGTATCCATATCGGGATATCAGGATATGACGAGCACGGTGCTGCGTTCACCCGATGCTCTGAGCAATCCTTATCTTGCCTATGCGCTCCTTATCTATGCGGGCTTAGACGGTATCAGCCGCAAGCTTGAGCTTCCCGAAACGGGTGGGGAGGGTGCCCTTTTGCCGCAGTCTCTCAAGGAAGCCGGACAGGCCGCGTTTGAGAGTGATTTTGTACGTAAGTACATACCTGCCGAGATCGTTAAGAGGTATTGCAGATAAATGGCAGATTCAGCCGACAGATCCTGCGATGTTCTCATCGTCTCATCTTCCGACAAGATGAGTAATTTCATAACGAAAGTCATTCCGGACATTGTCTACGGTGCTGTAGAGGTCCGCAGTAGCAGTGCCATGGCCAGACGGGAGCTGGTCTCGAGAGACTATGATGTGATCATAGTCAATATCCCCCTGGCCGATGAAGCGGCCACGGATCTGGCGATCGATATCAGCACGACGCATTCGGCCGGTGTCATACTCGTATCGCCCGCGGATATCTGCGAGGATGTAAAAGAGCGTGTGGCCGACTATGGCATCATGGTCATACCCAAGCCGGTAAACCGCGCTCTGGTTGCACGCGCCATCAGGTTCATGTGTGCGATCAGGGATAAGTATAAGAAAGTCGAGAAAAAAGCTCAGACCCTCGAAGAAAAGATGGATGAGATACGTATCGTCAACAGAGCGAAGCTGATCCTCATCGAGACTGAGCATATGTCGGAGGACGACGCCCACAGATATATCGGAAAGCAGGCCATGGACAGGGGTGTATCAAGAGGCGTTATCTCTCAGGAGATCATTTCTCTTCGGAAAGCCTCAGGCTGATCCTTTTCATCCTCTCATTCATGATGTGCCATACTCTTGCACGCGGCCAGGGAAGTCCCGATATGTAGTCGCGGTCCGACACATCAAGTTTATCCAGCATTTTTTCAAATGCATCACGGTCCCTGCGCATCAGCAGACCGAAATCACATTCATAATAACCTTCTTCGGGAGGGGCGACAGGTTCGGACACGCGTCTGAAAGATGCCCGCCCGAATTCGTCCAGTTCCCTTATATAACTTACTTTTTCCGCGGGAGAAGATCCCGGTTCTTCCGTTAAGATCACTCCGGAATTGATAAAGTGCTTCCAGACCATCTCACCGACTGACGATTCAGACATGGGATAGTCTAACTTTTCGCGGATCTCTTTTACGGTGAGGCCCTGATCGGCCATATGCCTTACGGCCCCGCCGTTTGCGAAATCCTTTGTAAAAGCTGATAAAGCCTTGTCAAATTCCTTTTCACTCATTGGGCTCGGATACGAAGCGTAAGAATGCCTTATGGATGCCGCACTTCCAGCAGAGCACCCATCCGAGGATCGCGCCGAGAGCACCCTGGGCTATCTCGTAGGGGAGCTTCAGGATCGCATACTCTAATGTGCTGTAGACGAAGATCTTGCCCAGAGTATATCCGGTGACCATGATCACGGCACCTACGGCAACGCCGATACCTGATGCAAGCTTGGGATTATGTTTTAACGCGTGATGTGATATCAGGGAGATTACGGCTGCCTGGAGTCCGTGTGTCACGAGGGATACGAACATGGGCAGAGGATAGAAGATCATGTCGCCTAAGAAGGATCCTATGCCGCCCACTGCGAAAGCCTCAAAAGGGCCCAGCAGAATGGATGCGAGGCAGATCGCTACATCGCACAGATACAGGTGTCCGCCGGGTACGGGAACTCCGAACGACGAGAGTGCGATATTGAATGCCATGAACAGCGCGGTCATGGTCAGCCTTATGGTGGCGTTTCTTTGATTTTTCATCACTTTTTCCTTATTTTTGCTGATTTTCACGTGAAAGTTTAGTACAAATCTTTTCATCTGTCAAAATAGATTTTTGGGGCGGATGATGATATGATTATCGGGACAAAGCGTAAGGACATATAAAGGAGCGGACAATGGACAGATATAAAGAGGAATTCATCGAATTCATGGTAGAGTCGGACGTGCTGAAGTTCGGCGATTTCACATTAAAGAGCGGACGAAAGTCCCCTTTTTTCATGAATGCGGGAGCATATGTGACAGGATCCCAGTTAAAAAGGCTCGGTGAGTATTACGCGCAGGCAATTCATTCGACCTACGGAGATGATTTCGATGTGCTCTTCGGACCGGCATACAAGGGCATCCCGATCAGCGTAGTCACGGCTGTGGCATACAGCGAGCTCTACGGCCGCGAGGTCAGATACTGCTCGGATCGCAAGGAAGCCAAGGATCACGGCGCTGACAAGGGAGGCTTGCTCGGAAGCCCGCTTAAGGACGGCGACCGCGTGATCATGATAGAGGATGTGACCACTTCGGGTAAGTCCATGGAAGAGACCGTACCCAAGGTTCGCGCCGCTGCCGATGTAGAGATAATCGGACTGATGGTGAGCCTGGACCGCGGCGAAAAGGGCATGGACTCCGATAAGAGCGCTCTGGCCGAAGTATCCGACAGATACGGATTCCCTACGGCCGCGATAGTATCGATGGCAGAAGTTACGGAGGCACTCTACAACAGACCCGTGAACGGCCGCATCGTGATAGATGATGACATTAAGGAAGCGATAGACGCTTATTACAGAGAATATGGCGCGAAAGAATAGGATAATCTTCACCGCTCAGGAACAATCGGATAAAGGGATAATGTCTCTGGTGCTGGGCATACTGTGCGCAGGCTCTGTCACGTACAGCCTGATCGTAAGCTATCTTAAGCAGGGAGAAGTAAACTCTCGTTTCGGCGGAGCGCTCCTGGTTACTCTGCTCATGTCCGTGATCGGACTCATACTTGGCGCTATGGCATGTTCCGATGCCGATAAGAGAAAGACCGTTCCGACCGTAGGAGTGATCCTGAACGTGATCGTTATACTGCTTCTGGGCGCTCTTTTGTGGATAGGATTAAACTGATGGATAATGCGAATCTTGAATCTTACTATAGCGAAGTATCGGCGCTTATCAAGTTATTATGTGACACATGGCACATAATGGAAAATGCCGATGATCTGGATACTGCGGAGCTTTCGTGCATCAATGAAAGACTGTATGCGGATTTAAGACCGGACAGATATGAAGA
>JAFZQY010000035.1 GCA_017620155.1 Lachnospiraceae bacterium
GACCGTAATGCAAAGGTCATCACAATAACCGATTCTGTTTACAGTCCGCTCAATCTCTACAGTTCATGTAATCTGCTTGCCAGGAGTGACATGGTCTCGATCGTTGACTCACTCGTGGCTCCTTTGAGCGTCATTAATGCGCTTGTTGTTGCTTTTGTTCTCAAGTCTCCGGATTCAACCAGAGAGAATCTCAAGAACCTGGAGTTTGCCTGGAATAATTACCAGGTATACCTTAATGATGAGATCAATTTCATAGGCGACGAGCCGATGCTCAATGTTCCCTTATGGAAAAACAATAATACCGATAATAAGGAAGATGCCGACAGATGAAAACGGTTATCGTCGGGGGCGGTGCGGCCGGAATGGCAGCCGCGATAGCCTCCAGCGAATATGATCCGGACACACTGCTTCTGGAACGCAATGAAAAACTCGGTAAGAAGATCTATATCACCGGCAAGGGGAGGTGTAATCTGACCAATGACTGCCTTGCAGGAGATCTGATGAAGAGTGTGGTCAGGAATCCCAAGTTCCTGTATTCTGCATTCAGCGCATTTGATAACAGCGATATCGTGGAACTGATGCATGAGCAGGGGATTGAGACCAAAGTTGAACGCGGCGGAAGAGTTTTTCCCGCAAGTGACCATGCGTCCGATGTGATCCGTGCATTGAAAAAGAAGATGGATCAGCTTGGAGTAGATGTCAGGCTTAATACGCTCATCACCCGTCTCGACATATCGGACGGCCGGATAAATGGCGTTGTTACTTCTGAGGGGGAGCTGGTAGCGGCAGATCATGTCATCATAGCCTGCGGAGGTGCTTCATATCCCACGACCGGGTCTGACGGCATGATGTATGATCTTTTGCGCAGGGCCGGACACACGATCATCCCGCCGAGGCCGGCGCTCGTGCCTCTTATATGCGCCGAGGACTGGATAGCATCGGTTCAGGGGCTGTCTCTTAAGAATGTTACACTGACACTGTCGAGGCAAGGCCGCATAGTATACGAAGAGCTCGGAGAGATGCTGTTTACCCATAACGGCGTGAGCGGACCTCTCGCTCTGTCCGCAAGCTCTTATTATGAATCCGGCGATGAGATCACCCTGGATCTTAAGCCGGCATTATCGGCGGATAAACTGGATGAACGCATAATCCGTGATTTCAGGGAGTATAATAACCGCGATTACTCGAATTCTCTCGGAGCTCTGCTGCCGAAGAGCCTTATTCCTGTGATCATACGGCTATCCGGGATCGATCCTGCGAAAAAGGTTCATCAGATCACATCTGAGGAAAGACAGAAGATTGTTTCGATACTTAAGTCCCTTAAGCTGACCGTGACTGGAACAGGCGGTTTTAACGAAGCCATAATCACACGCGGAGGCGTGGATGTTAAGGAGATAGATCCCTCGACGATGCAGTCCCGTATAGTAAAGGGACTGTCCTTTGCGGGGGAGATCATAGACACAGATGCACTGACCGGAGGATACAACCTTCAGATAGCCTGGTCCACAGGTTACCTGGCCGGATCCCGGGCGTGCTGGTAATTACAGGAGGTGGATCATGAATATAGCAATAGACGGACCTGCAGGTGCGGGAAAGAGTACGATAGCAAAAATTGTTTCCGCAAAACTCGGATATATCTATGTCGATACAGGCGCGATGTTCAGAGCCGTGGCATATAACTGCGCTCAGCTGGATATCGATCCCGAGGATTCTGATCGCATTGCTGCCGTGTCTTCCGAATCCGATATTTCGATAAAATATGTCGGAGACGTGCAGAGAGTGTTCTTAAACGGCACAGATGTGACAGATCATCTGCGTGATGAGGCAGTCGGCAACATGGCATCGGTAGTAGCCAGGATCCCCGAGGTCCGCAGCATCCTGCTTGATCTTCAGCGTAAGCTTGCCCGGGAGAACGATGTTGTCATGGACGGACGTGATATAGGCACATGCGTGCTGCCTGATGCGGAGCTCAAGATATATCTCACCGCATCCAGCGCCGTCAGGGCCAAACGCCGCTATGACGAGCTGGTCGCAAAGGGCGAAACTCCGGATATAGACGTCATCGAAAAGGATATAATCGAGCGTGATGAGAGAGACATGAACCGCGATATAGCACCTCTTAAGCAGGCTGATGATGCAGTGCTTGTGGACTCGTCATATATGACAATAGATGAAGTGACTGACAGGATCATAACTCTCGCGCGTGAAGCAGGAGCCTGAAACAAAGGAACATAAGAAATGGAAGTAGTAACTGCAAAATCCGCCGGATTCTGCTTCGGCGTAAGACGTGCCGTCGATACGGTATATGACTTAAGCAGCAGTGAAAAGAAAATATATACATACGGTCCGATAATACATAACGAGACCGTTGTTGACGACTTAGGAAGGCGCGGTGTCGGCATAGTTAACAGCCTGGATGAGATACGTGGTCTCAATCCTGCCGAAACGGTCATTGTCATCAGATCACACGGAGTGAGCGAACTTATCTATAATGAGATCGCGGACATGGGATTTGAGATAGTCGATACCACATGTCCTTTTGTCAAAAGGATACATGATGCGGTCCGGGAAGCGTCTGAAAACGGAGAGGAGATACTTATACTCGGTTCTCCGGAACATCCTGAAGTACAGGGCATCATGGGGTGGTGTCACGGCCCGGTTCAGACGATTGAAGACGTGGAGAGCGCAAGAGGTTATAAACCACTCACCGACAGGCCTGTAACACTGGTTTCACAGACCACTTTCAATCACAAGAAATTTGAAGATATAGTTGAAATACTGATATCGGCAGAGTATAATGTTAATGTTATGAATACTATCTGTAACGCTACC
>JAFZQY010000036.1 GCA_017620155.1 Lachnospiraceae bacterium
AACCTCTTCGTTGCAGGATTCATGGGATCACCTCAGATGAACTTCCTTGATGCTGAAGTTGAGGTTAACGGCGAAGAAGCAAGCCTTAAGATCGGCGGCAAGGCTATTCCTCTTCCTCCTGCAAAAGCTAAGAAGCTTGTTGAAGGCGGCTACAACGGAAAGACCGTTACATTCGGTATCCGTCCCGAGGATGTATATGATTCCGAGATGTTCATCGAGACCGCTAAATGCGTATTCGAGTCCAACATCAAGGTTTACGAGCTCCTGGGTGCTGAAGTTTATCTGTACTTTGATCTTGAAGAGTTCCCGATCACTGCAAGAGTTGATTCCAGAACTACCGCAAGACCCGGCGATACAGTTAAGTTTGCATTCGACGTTGAGAAGATCCATATCTTCGACAAGGAGACCGAGCAGACCATTACTAACTAATCAAAATATGGTAAGATATGGGGGATGGGAAACCATCCCCCATTTTTTATTTTGCGAGGTAATCATATGATATCCATTCAGACCGTCAGAAACTGCATCGATGACCTGAAGACGATCACTAAGACAGACTTCGGGGTATATGATCCGGCAGGATCTCTTCAGACATCAACAGGTGAAGTAGAGCACCCGGGGGTGAATGTCGTAAGCAGTTTTGCGGAGTCACCCGCCGATTCGCAGGTTGTCGGAATGCATCATCTTCTCAAGGTATATGACAGCGAGGAGATCCTCTATATCCTGGATGCGCTGGGAACTTCCGAGGAGACCTATACATACGGCCGTATAGCCGTAAGCTCTATTCAGAATCTCGTTGTCGCTTATAAAGAAAAGTTCGACAGGGGAGGCTTTTTCCAGAATCTGATAATGGATAACCTCCTGCTCGTGGATATCTATAACCGCGCAAAAAAACTGCACATAGAGAGCAATGTCAGACGCGTTGCCATGCTGATAGAGACCGAACCCGACAAGAATGCCCTGGGTCAGGAGATCCTTGGCGGCATGTTCTCACCGCAGAACGGGGATTATATCACCGCCATAGACGAGAACGGTATCGTCCTTATCAAAAAGATCGAGGAAGATCAGGACTACGAGGATGTACGTGCGGTGGCCGACACGATAGTCGACATGATGCAGATGGAAGCCATGATAAACGTCCGTGTCGCATACGGAACCATCGTGGATGAACTGAAAAATGTATCCAAGTCTTTTAAGGAAGCCATGATGGCTCTTGAAGTCGGCCGCATATTCTATAACGAGAGCAGGGTTGCCGCCTACAATAATCTGGGCATCGGCCGCCTGATCTATCAGCTGCCCGAAAACCTCTGTCATATGTATGTTGAGGAGATATTCGGAGATAATGTTCCGGATGATCTTGATGAAGAGATGGTTAATACGATCAACAAGTTCTTTGAGAACAGCCTGAACATATCAGAGACATCCAGACAGCTCTTCGTACATAGAAATACGCTTGTTTACCGTATAGAGAAACTCCAGAAACAGACAGGCCTGGATATCAGACTCTTCGATGATGCACTTACATTGAAGATCGCTCTGATGGTTGTGGAGTATCTTAAGAACCTGGAAAAACAGAAAATTTAAAAACCGTGCGCCTTCCGTCGAACCGCCGTCCGTATAGGTTTCCCCTGCAGTAAGCTCCGCCAGGCACCCTCACGGCACATGGGACATTCCGCTTAGTGCTGCTGCATTCCTGCCCTGACACGGTTCACGGACACCCATTGCGTAAGACCCAAACTTCATCACCACTTACAGAGGGCGTTTACACAGACTTAAGCCCTCGGGTCGGCATAACCCCTGCTGGAGCGGATTGCAGGTACAGGGCTCCGCTAATTCCCCGGTTGCACGGCTTATATAGTATATTGAATTGAGCGATTATTGTCAAACTAATACATGGATTCATGAGTCAGGACTATTCCCCGGAAGATATCAAATACATGAAAGAAGCGCTTCAGCAGGCAAGGCTTGCCTATAAGCACGGTGAAGTGCCTATAGGCTGCGTGATCGTATATGAAGGCCGGATCATAGGCAGAGGATATAACCGTCGCAATACCGACAAATGTACATTGTCGCATGCCGAGATCACCGCGATAAAGCGTGCGAGCAAAGAGATGGGTGACTGGCGGCTTGAAGAATGCACGATGTATGTGACATTAGAACCCTGTCAGATGTGCGCCGGAGCCATCGTTCAGGCCCGGATCCCGACCGTATACGCGGGTGCGAGCAGCCCCAAAGCCGGATGTGCGGGCTCCGTATTGGATATACTTACAAACAATGAATTCAACCATCAGGTAGAGTATGAGCAGGGGCTTCTTGAGAAGGAGTGCTCCGATCTTTTGAAAAAATTCTTTGTCGAGCTTCGGGTTAGAAACAAAGAAGAAAAAATGCTGAAGAGGGAAGATACGTGAATTATATTTTCGATGTGGACGGAACACTCTGGGATACCACCGGGATAGTTGCCATCGCGTGGAATGACGCTGTGGAAGATGTAGGGCTTTTAGATGAACTGGGCAGATTTGTAACCGCTGATATGCTGAAAAAAGAGTTCGGAAAACCCATGGATGTCATCATAGACGATCTTTTTCCCGGTCAGGATCAGAATAAAAAGGATGAGCTCATGGTCAGGATCAAGATCCGTGAGCAGGATTATGTCAGCAAGTGTACAGAAGATCTGTCTTATCCCGGCGTGGTTGATACTATAAAGAAACTGGCCGAAGACAACTCCCTGTTTATTGTGAGCAACTGTCAGGAAGGGTATATTCCGCTTGTAACCGATAAACTGGGCATTACCCAGTATATAAAAGATCAGGAGTGTTTTGGGGCTTCAGGTCTTCTTAAAGCCGATAATATCAGGCTGGTTTTGGAAAGGAATAGCATTCCTGCCGAAGATGCCGTGTATATAGGGGATACCAAAGGGGATTACGACTCAGCCGTGGAGGCGGGCGTGAACTTTATATATGCGGCATACGGATTCGGGGATCCTCTGCCGGTACCCGATTATAAAGGAAGGACCATAAACAGGTTTACGGAACTTAAGGCATGAAGAATGCGGACAGCTACTGTCCGCATTCTTTTTGCTTTCATGGATTGTTTTTTCCGCATGAATGATTTTCAGGATGTCAGGTCCAGCTGGGCGAGGGTCCCTGCCCCTCCCGACTCTCTCAAGAATACCCCGCTCGAGCGCATAAATGCATTCGTGTGGCCTAATCTGTCATTCAGGGAAAACTGAGTTCCGACTCTTCCCAGACATATCGCTCCGACATCGGCTTCTTTTAAGCTGATCAGCATGTCGTTACCGTTCTCGTCTTTGGTCCAGACGCGGAGTTTTTCGAAGATCTCATCGGCTTCGTCTATCCAGCCGTTTCCGTCCGAATCGAATTTGGCCAGATCGGCGAATCCGTCTCCGCTTTTTGTCCCGAAGAGCTCGCTGCCGTCGTTAATGACGCCGTCTTCGTTTAGATCAAGTGCCAGGAATCCGCTTCCGGCACCGGCGAACGAAATGTTTTCTTTTACTCCGTCGCAGTCTAAATCAAAAAGGAACTTGAAATCCGAGACTTCGGTCATATCCGTATCGAGGTTGATCACGAGCGGATCGGTGACAAAATAATCCTGAGCCGTAAGCATCTCAAAGACCTGGCAGAAGGCTCTGGACATACTGAATTCGACGCCGAACGCGATCTCGCGGCCGTCAGCTGTCCGGACTATTCCCGAGGATGAGAAGGATGTGGTTTCCTCCTCATAATATGTGAAGCTTGTTGAAGTTCCCCTTTTCCATACAGATGCCGGATAAATACTGCTGTCCTGCGGGGCGTTGCTGACAACTTCACCGCTCGATACATCATAGACATTCGACGATCCGTAGGAATAGGCTCCTCTGAGGAAGTCAAAGATCCTGTGCAAAAGCTGCATCCGGATCGACCTGATGGCGTCGGGACTGCTCATGTTCGCATTCCGCGCCCGTAGCTGGTTTAATTGTTTCATGGGCTGGTTCAGGAATTCCTGATAGAATCCGGGCATAGTATCGCCCGAAGATGCTTTTTTGCGGTAGCCGGATGACCTTATGTTCGCATACTCCAGATGAGTACGCGAAGAAGCCATAGATACCGCGCTTTCTGAGATTCTCATGCATACCTCTTTCCGGGGGCGAATGTGTCTGACTGACCTGCCCCCTTTCTGATGAGGTGCTCCTGTTCAGTAGGGTAGATGTCCTTACCTCTCCTGAAGCTGATCAGTTACACATTTACGCTTACGCCTCCCCACGGTGTCCATAACGTGGTAAACCTGAGACATATTATATATCGGCGCATATTTGGGCATTCTTTACTTGCGCGGTATAATGATAGATGATATCATTTAACATATTTTTAATTAAGAAAGGATTTTGTTTTGGATACCCCCGGTGTCATACAACTTATAGTCTTGATCGTACTGCTGATCATGTCAGCATTCTTTTCATCAGCGGAGACCGCTTTTACCACTGTTAATAAAGTGCGGATACGTACCCTTGCAGAGGACGGCAATAAGCGGGCCGTCAAAGTAGAGCATATCTTATCGAGCTATTCCAAGATGCTCTCCACGATCCTTGTAGGTAATAACATAGTCAATATTGCGGCAGCTGCGATCACAACTGCTCTGACCTTACGCCTTACAGACAATAATATGTATGTAGGCATATCTTCAGGCATACTCACCTTTGTCGTGCTCATATTCGGCGAGGTGGTTCCCAAGAGCTGGGCCAAGATAAACAGCGACAAGCTCTCGCTTGCTTATTGCAATGTGCTCAGGTTCTTCATGGTGATCCTTACGCCCATCGTATTCATCGTGGATAAGCTCTCCAGAGGCGTCTTAAGGCTCGTTCGCATAGATCCCGATGCACAGGATGAGCAGATCACCGAAGATGAACTCAAGACCTATGTGGACGTAAGCCATGAGGGCGGCGAGATAGAGTCCGAAGAACACGAGATGATCTACAACGTGCTCAACTTCTCGGATTCCGAGGCAGAGGACATCATGATCCCGAGAGAGGATATGACCACCGTCGATGTGAATGCCTCTTATGATGAGATCATGGAAGTCTTTAAGGACAAGATGTTCACGCGTATCCCCGTATGGGAGGAAGACCATGACAACTTCATCGGTCTGGTCAATGTGAAGGACTTCATACTTGTGGAAGATAAAGAGCATTTCGCTATCCGCGATATCATCCGCGACGGTATGTATACGGTAGAGCACAAGAAGACGCTGGATCTGCTTAAGGAGATGAAGGAGAAGACCCTGAGCCTTGCCTTTGTTCTAAATGAATACGGCAGCTGCGTCGGAATGATCACCATGGAGGATCTGCTTGAGGAGATCGTCGGCGACATCCGCGATGAGTTTGACGAGGACGAAGAGGAGAACATCATCGAGCTCGGTAACCGTTCGTATCTGATAGAAGCTTCGATGAAGACCGACGATATCAATGATGCGCTTGAGACCGAACTACATTCCGAGGACTACGACTCGATCGGCGGCCTGATGATAGAGGCGCTCGAGAGGCTTCCCGAGGACGGAGAGGTCGTTGAGCTCGCAGACGGTACCCTTCTTCAGGCAAAAGGAATACACCAGAACCGCATCCTCAAGGTGCTGATGACCGAGCCCGAGCCTAAGGCTGATACAGATGAGGATGAAGAAGCGCCTGAATCCAAAGAAAAAGCCAAAGATAAGGACAAGGATGAAGTACCCGAGATCTCTGTCGGAGATAACGATACCGATGATAAGCCCGCAGTTGAGATAGGTGAGAATGTGGAAGTCACCTCCTGACGGATACTTATGCTGACAGGTAAGATGCTATGCAGATAACCTTAATTTGCGTGGGGAAAATTAAAGAAAAATTTTTTAAAGACGCTATCGACGAATACTCGAAGCGTCTTATGCGTTACTGCCGCTTAAATATCGTGGAAGTGGCGGATGAGATGACTCCTGACGGGGCATCTGACGCACAGGTCGATCAGATCCTTACAAAAGAGGCTGACAGGATCGTATCGAAGATCCCTGCCGGCGCGCATGTTATTACGCTTGAGATACGGGCAAAAGAATTCTCTTCAGAAGATCTTGCCGCGCACATAGAAAGCCTGGGTACCGGCGGAGTCAGCCATATCGTTTTTGTGATAGGGGGATCTTTGGGGCTTCACAGAACGGTCACAGAACGCGCGGATACGCACCTTAGTTTTTCCCGCATGACCTTTCCTCACCAGCTGATGCGGGTGATCCTTTTGGAACAGATATACAGAAGCTTCAGGATAATAAACGGCGAACCCTACCACAAATAAGCTTTAGATACCACAAAAAGCTTTACGCATACCGCATCTTACGGTACTGGGTAGGCGTCATGCCTTTGATCTGTTTGAACATGCGGATGAATGCGGACAGGCTCTCGAATCCCGAGGAACTTGCGACGTCCGTGATAGACAGGTCTTCTCTGGCGAGCAGCAGCTCTGCATGCTCGATACGCTTATGACTTACATATTGATAGAATGTCTGGCCTGAGAACTGCTTGAAGAGGCGGCTGAAGTGGAACTTGGAGAATCCGCTTAAGTCAGCCATATGATCAAGCGAGAGGTCCTCGGTACAGTTGTTTGCGATATAATCGCAGATGGATATGAATTTGGCGGTATACTCCTGACGCTTATCGGTCGTGGTGTCAAAGGATGTCGCGTTGGACATGTAGTATCTGCCCGCAATAACGAGCATCTCGAGCACTTTGCTGTATATTACTGCCTCAGAGAGAGAGTTGAAGTCCTGATATTCATAAGAGATATCGAGCAGAAGTTGTCTGATATCGGGATAGATATCAGGTGCATTGTGGGCCGTGATGAGCCGCACGGGCGCCATCAGAGAGAGTATAGCATCGATATCCTTTAGCTGGTGGAGAAACTGCATTTCAGGCTGGAAGATGATCCTTTTGCCTTTGGGCGGAGCATAGAGTGTGTGCAGATTACAGGGAAAAATGAACAGGATATCCCCTTCGCGAAGTTCGAATCTGTGTCCTGCGACTTCCGCGATATAGTAGCTCTCCAGGGGCATTATTATCTCCATGGAGGAGTGCCAGTGCGGAGGATAATCCTCGGCCTTGTCGTTCATATATAATCTGATATTGGTGTCATCACGATGGTTGACTGTCTCAAATATACCCTGCAGATTCTCTATCATGAACTATAACCTTTCGTTTCGGAATTGCCTGTTTTGGTTTAATAAGACCTCCGGGAAGAACCCCGGAGGTCTTATGGTTATTGTGAGTTGATGTAAAAGTTACGAATTACTGAAGAGCGAGCTTAGCATCGATCTGAGGCTGCCACTTAGCAACGTCGAACTCATACAGATCCTGGAATCCCATTCCGTCCAGAGTTTCTGTCATCTCATCCCACATGGAATCGAATGTAGCATCGTCATCAACGAAGATCATCTGCCATGAATACTGCTCGATGGTCTCTTCGCACTGATTACGGATAACGGAGATGTCTGCCGTATCGGATACGAGGGTAACTGCTACGTTAGGAGAAATAACAAGCTTGTTGTTCTTCTTCATCCACTCAGCGGGTTCAGCAGCACCAAAGGTGTCAGCCCAGTCTTTTTTCATCTGAGTCTGGGTTGAAGCTTTCCATGATGACCAGTAATCCTTAGCATAGGTCTCACCGGTGTTAGGATTGATGGAGTTTGCGCTTACGATCCACTCGTTGATCTGGTTGTTACCGTCGCTGTAGCCTGCTCCGCCGTACTCTTCGGGAACATTGAGGTTGTCCATAAGAGCGTTGTCGTTGATAACTGTGTACTTGCCGTCATCACCTACAGTGTAGTTGAATTCAGGAATACCTGCGTGCTCGAACTCAAGTCCTTCGGGAGATGCATACCAGTCAAGGAACTCAAGGATGGTCTTATACTTCTCATCGTCAACGCCTGATCCGATACCGAATACACGGCCGCTTCCGTAGTAAGCATCTGCATCTGCATAGTAGTTCTGATCGCCAACAGGGATGAATATCATGGCTGTACCGTTGTCAAGACGCTCCTGGCTGTTCCAGAAACCTACCTGCCAGCTGTACCAGAAGAGGTTAACCTGTCCTGCACTCATCTTTGCGCAAGCTGCGTTCCAGTCCTGTGAACCTGAATCGGGATCTACAAGTCCCTTTCTGTACAGAGTGTTCAGGAACTTAAGCATCTTGTAGTATGTAGCGTTTTTGTCGGTAAGAGGAGTGAAGGTCTTGCCGTCAGCCTTAAGGATAGCTGAATCTTTGATCTTCTCGCCGTACCATGTGGTCAGCTGAACAACGTTAGCGATACCGAGCATGTTGTCGTTGCCGTCCCAGTCAGGCCAAAGTGAAACTGCGTAGCAGGGATCACCGGCATCGTTGGTGGGATGTGCATCCTGCATCTGAGCAAGAACATCTACGAGACCGTCAAGATCCTTGATCTCAGGGCATCCGAGCTCCTGATAATAATCCCAGCGAAGCAGAGGGCTTGAATAGATAACGTCCTGTGAATAGGATGTGGGTGAAGTATTCATCATCTGAGTAGGAATACCATAGATCTCGCCGTTATTTCCCTCAAGACCGCTGTTATAAGTCTTGATCTGATCCATATAAGCGTTCAGGTTGGGATAATTAGGCAGGTCAGCAGTGATATCCTTGATGAGTCCGGCCTTAACGCAGTCTGCAAAGTCAACTGAGTCAAGAAGAACGATATCACCCAGGTTACCCGAGCTTGTTCTGGTCTGATAGATTGCGTCGCCTGCAACCTGAGGAGCGATGATGTTAAGGTCGATGTTGAAACGATCCTTAACTACCTTGTCGAACCAACCGGTCTGAAGACCCTGATAGTTGGCTGCAGCATCGTAGACTTCTATCTCCATGGCTCCGCTTGAACCTGAAGAAGCAGTATCGCTGCTTCCGGAATCGGATGAGCCTGAATCAGAAGTTGTGGTAGCAGCAGTATCTGAGCCACCTGTTGCTGCGGGCTGGTCTGTCCCGGTGCTTCCGCAGCCTGCAAGAGTTCCGACAAGCATTGCGGTCACAAGAGACAATGAAACTAGTTTTTTGATTTTCATCTTGTACCTCCCTTTAGAGTTTTTATTTGTTATAAGATCCGAAGATCATAACGAACTTAATTTGTTTATCCCTTTACGGCACCGATCATGATACCTTTTACGAAGTACCTCTGGAAAATGGGATATACCAGAAGTATCGGGGCAACGACGACTATCGTAACCGTCATTCTTATGGATGTAGCGGTAGCCGCATGTGCGAGAGATGCCGCAAGTGAAGCGGCGTTACCCGTACTGTTTACGAGTGCTTTCAGCGAGCTGGCCTGATTAATGTACTGATACAGCGTAAACTGCAGTGTGGACAGCTTGGGATCGCTGGTAAGGAGCAGCGTATCCTGGAAGGAGTTCCACTGACCGACCGCACTGAATATCGCGACGGTCGCAAGTATCGGTTTGATGACCGGTATGATGACGGAAATGAATGTACGTATCGTACCCGCTCCGTCAAGCTCGGCCGCATCGGTAAGTTCTTTGGGAACCGACTCGACGAAGGTCTTGCACAATACTATATAGAATGGAGACACGATCGTAGGCAGGACATATACCCAGAAGGTGTCGTACAGGCCTATGTTCTTCATCGTGATGAAGAACGGGATGATGCCTGCGTTGAAATACATGGTCGCGATCACCAGACGATACCATAACTTACGGTGCCACATGGTCTCACGTGTAAACATGTATCCGAGGAAAGCGGAAGCACCCACGGTGAGCAGAGTTCCCAGGACGGTTCTTGCCAGGGAAATACGGAAAGCACCTATCAGCGACGGAATGTGAGATACATTGATATAGTTGGTGAAATGTATCTCCTTGGGCCAGAATGTGATCTTGCCTCTGGCACTTAAGTCATTGGAACTGATCGTATTTATAAATATGTAGTAGAACGGATACACACATACAAAAGCGAAGAATGTATAAACTATGTATGTGAGGATACTCATGATGGTATCGGTGGGGTCCAGTTTATGTCTTTTTTTCTTTACGGCAACCGGTTTGGAGGTTACGTCTTTGGCGGTTTCGGTCATGTCTTTGGTGGTTTCGGTTACGTCTGCCATCAGATGAATCCCTCCCCTCTTGTTAATTTCGCTATGGCGTTCATGGAACAAAGGAGAATGATACTGATCAGACTCTTGAGTACGCCTATGGCGGTCGACAGCGAATATCCTCCGCTGCCCATCGCGAGATTATATACATACAGGTCCAGAACCTGGATGTAGTCTTTGTTGAAGTTGTTCTGGAATACGTAGAACTGTTCCATGCCGTTTGACAGGAAGTTCGCCATGTTCAGGAACAGCAGCACCAGATATGTGGGCAGGATGCTGGGGATGGTGATATGCCATATGGTCTTCCAGCGGTTCGCGCCGTCTACCCTGGCCGCATCTATGAGCTCTTCATCAATGCCGGTGATCGCGGCGATATACATGATGGCTGCCCAGCCTGCATTCTTCCAGGTAAGCCACAGCCACATCTTGAACCAGATGTGCTTGGATGACTGGAGGAACATGATGGGCTTCTCGATAACGCCCCATGAGGTCAGCAGCGAATTGACAACGCCCGTACTGTTGAATACACAGAAAGCGATCGAATAAACGAGAACCCAGCTGATGAAGTTGGGAAGAGTGGTAACTGTCTGTACGAATTTCTTATATGGTTTGCACTTGATCTCATTAAGAAATACAGCGAACATCATGGGGAACCATGAGAAAAGCATGCTCAGGCCGCTCACCGCAAATGTATTCATGAGAACCTGAAGGATCTGCTTGCGCTTGATATCATTGTCGGCCATGTAGTGGAACCATTTGAATCCGACAAAAAGAGATTCCGATAACGGAGTCGGCGGTTTGTAATCATAGAAAGCATATACCCAGCCGTACAGCGGATAGTATGCAAAGATCAGCACCAGGACGATAAAGGGAAGAACATAGAGGAATTCCCTGTAGCCGCGTAGTTTCTTCTTATTCATATAACCCCTCAGAAAAACAAAATTGTGAATTTATGATAACGAAATAATAAACCCCAACACCAAAATTGTATGCTTTATAGCAAACTAAGTCAACAAAACGGTTTCAAAATCTTGCTGAAAAGGACATAAAAATTGCCATTTCCTATACAAAAGTTGCACTTTTTCACAAAAAGCGGATAGATGAGGAGTGAAAAACATACTAGTACACCAGTTAAAATAGCCAATGAATAGCAATAATTGATAATCAAAAAACAATAATTCGAAAGAAGACCCATTTTGGGTGTGATAATTTTAGAGTAGTCGCATTTGCGATATGCTTTGCGGCGAATGGCAGCATAGGGCTGCCGAAAAACCATTCTTTATAGGAGGTATTATTATGAAAATGAAACGTTTAGTTTCAGTTCTCTTAGCAGGTGCTATGACTCTTTCGCTCGTAGCATGCGGAAGCGCAGCAGAACCCGCTACAGAGACAGCTCCCGCAGCTACTGAAGAGGCAGCTGTAGAAGAGCCCGCAGCTGAGGAAGCTGCACCCGCAGCTACTGAAGAAGCTCCCGCTGAGGAAGTAGCTTCTGATGAGCCTGTAACTCTTACCATGTGGTGTATCGCTACTGAGGGTGACTCCAACCGTCACGCTTATGAAGAAGCAATCGCTGAGATGGAAGAGCTTTATCCCAACGTAACACTTGAGTGGGAAGCAATTGAAAACGAAGCTTACAAGACCAAGATCAGTGCTGCAATGGCATCCGGTGAAGATCTTCCCGACATCTTCTTCACATGGTCATGTGCATTCCTTGGCGACTTTGTAGAGCAGGGTCGTGTATACTGCCTCGATGATACTCTTGCACAGTTCTCAGATGAACTTCCCGAGAGTATGCTTGGCAACACCACTTATGATGGAAAGCACTATGGTGTTCCTACAACCATGAACATCGTTGCTCTGTTCGCTAACATGGACCTTCTTGCAGAAGCAGGTTGGGAGAAAGTTCCCGAGGATTACGATGAGCTGATCCAGTGCTGCGACGATCTTGTAGCAGCAGGTATCATTCCTTTCGGATGTGCAGGCGGCGAGACTTGGTGTGTTACCGAGTATCTTGAGCCCATCATCGAGAAGAGCATCGGTGCTGACGCTCTGAACGACATCTTCCTTGGTAGAGAGACCTATAACAACGCTGACGTTGCTAAGGCTGTTGATACTTTCCAGGAAATGATCGACAAGGGTTACTTCGATCCCGCAGGTGCTTCTCTGAGCAATGACGAAGTTAAGGCTAACTTCATGGCCGGCAGAACCGCATTCTATCAGAATGGTACATGGAACTGCGCTGACTTCGCAAACGACGAAGAGTTCCTTCCTAAGGTTAAAGTTACTGAGTTCCCTGTAATTGATTCCAGCAAGTCCAAACTCGGACAGCTGATCGGTGGACCTTCCGATACTCTTGCAGTTACAGCTTCTTCCGAGAACGCTGAGCTTGCAGCTGAGTATGCAGCTAACCTTGGTAGACTGATCTGCCACTATGGATATCTTGATGGCTGTGGACTTCCTGCATGGATTCCTTACGGCGACACAAGTGATATCAATCCTCTTACCCAGACAGTAGCTGACATCTGCGCTAACGCTGATGCATATGTTCTGTTTGGTGATACCGCAATGAGCGCAGTTGACAAGGATCCTTACCTTGACGCTGTAGCTAAGGTTTATGGTAAAGAACTTGACGGCCAGGGCTTCATTGATGAACTGGCAAGTTCCATCAGATAATCGATCTTAATTATCTGTAAATTAACGGCCTTTCCCGTTTTCCCAAATGGGGATGGGAAAGGCCGCTTTTAATCAATCATTTTCCTCATAACGGAAGGATTTGATCATGCACAAAAAGAACAAACCATTAACAATCATCCTTTTTCTGCTTCCGGCTCTTATTCTGTTTCTCGGTATACTGATCTATCCTATTTTTGCATCGATCCATCATAGCTTGTATGTATATCCTCAGTTTACGGATCCGGGAGACTTTGTCGGATTTCAGAATTACATCGATCTGTTTTCTCCGAAATATGATTTCGGAAGGGCTGTTTTAAATGCTTTGGTACTTGCAGCCCTGTCAGTTTTTATCCAGCTGCCGCTGGCCCTCGGCCTGGCACTTATGTTGGGTAAAGGAATTAAAGGCGAACGTTTCTATCTCTCAGTATATTTTGCACCGGTACTGATCTCTGCGGTTGTTATCGGTATGCTGTGGGAGAAAATATACAATCCCATCTATGGCCTGGTGACTAAAGCGGCTGAAGCATTAAGCATCGCTATTCCGCCGGAAGGTCTTCTCGGTAATCCGAAGACAGCACTTCTTGCCGTATTCATCCCTACGATATGGCAGTATGTCGGATACCATATGCTGCTGATGTATGCGGGTATCAAAGGAGTATCTCCTGAGCTCCGCGAGGCAGCCATGCTTGACGGTGCGACACCCGGTCAGGTCGACAGATATGTAGTTATTCCTACTATCAAGCCGATCATCAAGGTCAGCATCATATTTGCCATAACGGGATCCTTAAAGTCATACGATCTGATCAAGGTATTTGCAAAAGATGCCTACAACTGTTCCTATAAGGTTCCGAGCTTGTTGCTTGTTCGGTATGCATTCCATAATGCGGGCGGTATAGCCAGTGCCATCGCGGTCATTATGATCATAATGTGCTTCGGCTTTGCTATCCTCATTAACTGGTTATTCAAGGAGAGAGATCCATATGGCAAAAAGTGATGTATTTTCATATAACACAGAGATCTACAGTGTTAAGAAGACTAATAAGGTTCTTAATGCACTGATATATGTCGGACTTATCGTCTGGCTGCTTATCGATCTGTTCCCGCTTTATTATCTGTTTACTTTCTCTCTTAAGAGTTCCAAGGAGATCACGGGAACAAATGTTATCGGTCTTCCCAAGGAATGGCTGTGGAGCAACTATGCCAGAGTTTTCCAGTTAGGTAAAAAGACCGGAAAGCCCGCCATGAGACATTTCTTTGCAAACGGCGGTCTTGAAAAGTGCTTTTCAAACAGTGTTCTGATAGCGGCAGCCACTATCCTCATATGTCTGGTAGCAGGACTTATGGCTACATACGCGATCACCAGGATAGCATGGAGAGGAAGCCAGACATTAAACAGCATTTTCATGTTGGGTATCACGATCCCTATGCATGTTGCCCTCTATCCGATTTATTCGATATTCGGATCGATGCATATCCTGAAAAGTTATGCTGCTCTCATTATTCCGTACGCGGCGTTCTCGCTATCGATGGCGATCATGGTCTGTACCGGATTCATGAATGACATACCGAAGGAACTGGATGAATCTGCCTGCATCGATGGGTGCGGTCCCTGGGGTACATTCTTCCATATAATCGTTCCCCTCATGAAACCCGCGCTTGCAACGATGGGCATCTACATCTTCCTTCAGTGCTGGAACGAGTTCATGTTCTCGAGCGTATTTGCGGATGAAGCTCATTACACTCTGCCCGTATTCGTATCGAACTTAAAGGGCAGCAACATCACTGACTGGGGTCTGGTTGGAGCAGGCCTTGTGCTCGCAACTTTCCCGATGCTCATCACTTATGTATTCATGAGCAGACGTATCCAGGAGAGCTTCATGGTCGGCGCAGTGAAGGGATAATGCTTGCATTATCCCGAAAAGGTAGATTTTATAGGATTGATCAATGAACAAACACGAATTAAGAGATAAAGCCAGAAGTGAGGCCCGCAGCAAAGCAGAGGCGCTTGTTTCCAAGATGACGCTTGAGGAAAAAGCCTCCCAGCTCAAATATGATTCACCTGCGATCGACAGGCTTAATATACCTGCCTACAATTGGTGGAACGAGGGACTCCACGGAGTGGCCAGAGCCGGCGTGGCTACAGTTTTTCCCCAGGCTATCGGTATGGCTGCTTCCTTCGATGAGGATCTTCTGGAAAAGGAAGGCGACTGCGTAGCTATCGAGGGCAGGGCGAAATATAATGCCTACTCAGCACTCGGCGATCGTGACATATACAAGGGACTGACCTTCTGGTCTCCGAATATCAACATATTCAGAGATCCCAGATGGGGACGCGGACATGAGACGCTGGGTGAGGATCCTTATCTTACATCCAGACTGGGTCTGTCTTTTGTAAAAGGACTCCAGGGTGAAGGCGGCGAACTCAAAGCCGCTGCATGCGCCAAGCATTATGCTGTCCATTCAGGTCCCGAGGGCATCCGTCACGAGTTCGATGCACAGGCTACCGTTAAGGATATGGAAGAAACATATCTGCCGGCATTCGAAGTACTCGTAAAAGAAGGTGACGTCGAGTCCGTCATGGGAGCTTATAACCGCGTAAACGGAGAAGTCTGCTGCGGTAGCAAGACCCTGCTCAAGGATATCTTAAGAGACAGATGGGGATTCAGGGGCCATGTCGTATCCGACTGCTGGGCCATCGCGGATTTCCACACGCATCATATGGTCACTTCCACACCACAGGAGTCAGCAGCTCTTGCCATGGAGAACGGATGCGACCTAAACTGCGGTAACACATATCTTCATATGATGAGCGCATATGATCAGGGACTCGTTACGGAGGACCAGATCACGGAAGCGGCGGTAAGACTCTTTACCACACGTTACCTGCTCGGAATAATGGACGGCAGTGATTATGATTCTGTCGGATTTGATCAGGTTGAGTCCAAAGAGCACATCGAACTGTCTAAGCGCGCAGCACGCGAGTCGGTTGTCCTTCTACAGAATAAAGAAGGTATCCTTCCGCTTAACAAAGATAAGATCAAGACAATCGCCGTGATCGGCCCCAATGCCGACAGCATCAAGGCACTCGAGGGCAACTATCACGGAACCAGCTCACAGTATGTGACCGTACTTCAGGGTATCAGATCATATGTTGGTGACGGCTCAAGAGTATATTACTCACCGGGATGTCATCTGTTTAAGGATCGCACCGAGCATCTTGCAGTAGCGGATGACCGCATAAGCGAGGCTGTCGCCATCGCTAACTTAAGCGATATCGTCATCCTGTGCGTAGGTCTCGATGAGACGCTTGAAGGTGAAGAGGGAGATACCGGCAACAGCTATGCATCCGGTGACAAAAACGATCTGCTCCTTCCCGAATCACAGAGAAGCCTGTGCGAGGCTATCGCAAAGACCGGCAAGAAGGTCATCTATATCAATATGACCGGTTCAGCCATGGATCTGTCATTTGCGGCAGACCACTTCGACGCCATCCTTCAGGCATGGTATCCGGGCGCAAGAGGCGGCGAGGTATTGAGCGAGATCCTGTTCGGCGATGTATCGCCTTCAGGCAAGCTTCCGCTGACCTTCTACGACAGCTCATATAAGTTGCCCGAGTTCACCGATTATTCGATGAAGGGCAGAACATACAGATATATAGACGGCGAGGCACAGTATCCGTTCGGATTCGGACTTACATATTCGGATGTATCCGTGAAGAGCGCGACAGTGATCCGTCAGGATGTCACCGACATATCCGATGAGGAAAAAGCGCACCGCGCACTTGTAGCTTCGGACTCCAAAGTCTATTCTGCCGAGATCGAGCTGGTTGTCGAAAATTCCGGCAAGGTCGATACCGATGATGTAGTCCAGATCTATATCGGAGCAGAAGGCTGCAAGGACGCTCCGCCTAACCCGATACTCGCAGGATTCAAGCGTGTACATGTAGCTGCAGGAGCTTCCGTCACAACTGTGATCAAGCTGGAAGATCCTTCATTTACCGTAGTGACTGACGCCGGTGAGAGGGTTCATGCGCAGAACTCATTCAGGCTCTATGCGGGCATATCACAGCCCGATTCGCGCAGCTTCAAGCTGACCGGCCACGCACCGATGATCGTAACGCTTACGTTCTAAACCGGTGCAAAAACAAAATGCATATTAGAAATGGTTTTACCACTCTCTCAAAAAGTCGCAGGTCCAACGGACCTGCGGCTTTGTTTTTGGGGAAAATGAAAAGATGACAGATTTGACAGATTTTCTTCGGAACGTTCATGTATAGTATGGGTATATTCTGAAAGGAGGAACTGTAGATATGAAATATTGTTGTGAGGATTGTTTAAAGTACAAGGTTTTTGATGAAGCATTTTCGAAGAACTGTGTGGATGGCGGCACTTGCGACTACTGCGGAGCCACGCATGTTAAGGTGGCAGATGTCACGACCTTAAGAGACAGCATTCTTAAGAAGATCGAAAAGGAGTATTCTTCTACGGATTTGATTGAAGGCTTCCATAATGATCTGGACGGGACATATATTGATTATGAGATGATAGATCCCAGATATCATGGGTGTATCCGTGAACTTCACAGCCCCATGTCTATTCATCAGATTATGGAATTCGATTATGATGAGCTGGATGAGAAACTGGCAGAAGACATTTTCGAGGGATATGAAGACTTCGATTATGAGGATTACATAGACAACGAGCAGATATACGGGGATTGATATGATCAATCCCCGTTCTGAATAATCCTTATTGAAGTCTCTCGTACTTTTCGTATATCTCTTTAATCTTATTTCGCACTTCATCTACCAGCTCCGGCGGATCGATGAGTGTGAGTGTGTTGGAATGCTCGACAGCAAAGTCGATTGCATTTTCGCGCTGGACGCCAAGAACTGTGGCCTTGATATAGTTCTTTGGATTGCCGTTTACATCGAGCTCTTCTTCGGGGTGAGCAATTGGCGTTTCTTTCAACTTGATCTTATTTCCGAAATGATCGATCAGTATCTGCAGTGTGATGGTCGTACACTCGAAATGGCAGTCGACCAGGTCTTGTTCACCGTAAATCTTCATTGCCGGATATGTGTTGGTATACTTGATCGCATCAAATTCGAGCACTCCGTTTTTTCTATGAAAGAAAGGAGCCAGAGTAGGAGGTATGGGCCTCCTTTTATATACTTTTTCGGTAATGTTGCCATCCTTATCCTTTTTGGTTCCCTTGTGCGGGCGGATCTCGAGAATACGGTCTATTCTGAAATGAACGGGATTCTCGTATCCGTAATGAGTCGCGATCAGATAGTATTCTCCGTTGTTCCAGATCATGGCATAGGGGTTTAAGAAGTAGGGCTTATTCGGATTCCTGGGATGAAAGTCAAGCTGCCTGGTCCCTTCGGTCATGTCATACATGCCGTATGTGATTTCTATCTGCTGTTCCTCCCTAATTGCCTCGTAAAGCATCTGAATATGTGCGAGTATGGTCTCGCTGTTGGCCGGAAGCCAGTAATGCCCGCTAGACTCTGGGGTTTTGGAAGTTTTATTCGCATGAGTACTTACTTTGGCCGGAAGTTTGTTATAGACCTGCATAAGAAGACCCACATCTGCCGGATCATATACGGACTTAAGCACGCTGAGGCGTGAGATCAGATAGTTCTTTTCGGGTTCTGACAGAAACCTGTTGCTTGTAAGTCCTGCACATATCATATCCAGATCACTGCCGTCCAAAAGTGGTTCGAAGTAGTATCTGTTCTGAGTTCCCTTGGCATTTTTATTCGCTCCGCTTACGATCCCGCTGGCCTGACTGGTTTTGACCCTGCCGCCGGTCAGTATGGTCATGATCCAGCCGAGAGTCTGATATGCTTTCGTTCGTGGATTAAGCAAATCGTCAAGCAGGTTTGCTTTTCTGTATAGGTTTCTCGCGGAAAAAGAGTAATCATCCGGGATCATGGATGGAAAGATCGCGTTTAGTTTCTGTGTGATCTCGGGCACGGACATAACATTTTCCGGTCCGCTGTAAGCCTTCAGTACCGCCATGATAAGGGGCAGGTCAAAGCTATGGAGAGCGTTTTTTTCATCATCACGGATAGACTGCTGGTTTGACAGGGGGGCCGGTGGAATCATGTTCGAGGGTGTTGAAGGTGGCATATATTAATCCTCCTTATTGCCGGAAAAGCGCCCAAACAGGTGGTTTGTAAATGATATAACGATTATAGGATAAAGATGACAGATTTGGCAACTTTATATATGAGGGGTATGTTTTAATGTTACCGTGGCAAGGCCGGAAGGTCTGAATTATAACGAAAAAATACGGAGGAACACATCATGAATAGAATCAATCTGTTAAAGCCCGATGTTGTAAATGGTTTTCTGGAAGGGGGAAAGGGTCAGGAGGTGACCTATCTGAATATCGATCCGGAACTATCTCCCGACAAGCTGGACGAAGATATCGCGAATGGTGCAACGTATCTGTCCGAAGTCCGTGAACTTATGAACAAAAAGGTCAGCCGTGTGGTAGCGATCAAATGCAGGAGCCGCGAGGAAGGGCTTCTCGGAGTGTCGTATCTGGCGTCCTACTACAATATGAAGGACGGAGCGGATGCAAGTGAAGTGGACTGCGATGAAAACATCGTAGCGGAAGTTCGGACCAAGTCTCCTTTTGAGATGACCGAGAAAGATATCGCCGAGGATATGGACAGGGCCGGGGACTTTGAGTTTACGGATCAGTACACACCAATAGACGGGCTCACGGATGATTGGGAACCTTCAGCCGAATCCGATGATGAGGATGAAGATGACTGGGAAGACGGGGCAATCTGGGAGGAGACACCGTGGAAGATCCCGATCGTGGATATGGGGGCTATCAGCGTCGATATCGCTGACTGTAACAATCCATTTTATTCGGGCAACTATGGATTCGACAGACGCACCGACAACAGAAACCAGACGCCGTACTGGAAGTATACCCGCAGGGAAAGTATCTGTATAGAATTCAATGCTCAGGGCGGAACACTGGGACTTGGCGGATTTAACAATGATGTCTTTAAGAGGTTTAAGAATAACAAGCATCTGTATGTGCTGGTGATCGATACGGCTGCGGAGTTCAATGAGCAGCTGCGGAGAGATTCAATCGATGATTATGATGATGAAGATGATTATTACAATCCCTTCGTATGTTGCGGAGACTGGTATGAAGCCAACCTGACCGGGTTCGTGCTCGAAGAGGCTGCAGAGATAATCTCCATTCATCACGGCGAAGACAAGCTTGAGAAGTATTATCAGAATCTGTTTGAGAACTGGGTCGGCTTTTACCGCTTTTCTCTGGACAAGGGCTTCCCGGTGGCAGAGATCTCCAAGAAGATCGTCGATATGGACAATCCGTCAAAATCCGATCTGATCGACAAGGTCGTGAGCTATGTGATCAAGGACTTTGATGAGCCGGCTGAGCTTACCGAGACAGATTTTAATGTTCTCTACAAGCTCCACGGCCTGGGCTTTAAGCGGAAGATCGACGAAAAAGAACACAAGAGCCTCAATAAGATGGAGAAAAATCTTGTCGGGATGGAGGATATCAAGGATCAGATCACTTCCATAGTCGAGACTTTCCGATTCATGAAAAAAAGAAAAGCGGCAGGCCTGCAGGGCGGCGGATACCACAATGTCCATATGATGCTGGGTGCACCCGGAACCGCCAAGACTACAGTCGCACAGCTTCTCGGAGAGATCATGGCAGAGGAGAAACTTTTAAAGAGCAACAGGTTTGTGTCCGTTAACGGAGCCGAGCTCAAGGGCATGTATGTCGGCCACTCTGCACCGAAGGTCAAGTCGCTGTTTGAAAAAAATGACATTATATTTATTGATGAGGCATATGCGGTGGCAGCAGGCCGTGATGGCGAGAGTGATTCCTTCAGTCAGGAAGCCATAGCACAGCTGATTGTGGAACTGGAAAAACACGGACTCGACCGTCTGGTCATTTTTGCAGGATACGGCGGGCCGAGAGTGAGTGCAAAAGACAACAGGATGCAAGACTTCGTGAATGCGAACCCCGGTATCAGGAGCCGCATCAACTCTACTATATACTTCGAGTCTTATGACGCCGATCAGATGGTGGAGATTTTTAAAGGACAGGCCAGAATCAATCAGTACATAGTTCCGAAAGCCGCAGATAAATATGTTCATGCATTCTTCGAGAAGCGCGTATCCGCACCCGATTTCGGTAACGGCCGTGAAGCCAGGAGTCTGCTCGAGAACGCTATGGTCCAGGCTGCCAGAAGGATCGCTTCGGTTCCCGATAAGGATCTGACCAGGAAGCAGCTTCAGCAGATCACTGTGAATGATATCCGCCTCGCGATAGAGAAGATGAAGAATGCCACGGTGACCCAGAAGGGTACATGCCGAAAACTGGGCTTCGGGGCGTGAAACGGTATGAAGGAGGATTTGGCGATGATTGAAGAGAAAACATATGAACAGTTAACAGAGGCGTTATCGAAAGAGCGAGAGAGCAACCGGATCCTGCAGGAAGTTAACAGCACGCTGGAGAGGGAGATTGAGAAACTCAGGCAGGAATTGGAAGAAACCAGAGAGACTCTTGAGGAGAATACTATTGCAGCGCTCCGAATGGGGAAAAGGCACAATGCTCTGTTTAAAGAATTGCAAGAGACCAGGAGGCGCTTCGCTAAACACTCTCGATAACACCGCGAAGTATGCGGTGTGAACCATGAGTTTATAGAGAATTCCGCTATCCGGACATAGAATAGATGTTGGAATAAGCTATAGATGGTGCCTGATAGGAGATGAATGGCATTGCTAAATAGTCGGAGGAGACACTTGATGAATATAAATCTGTTGCAATGTAAGGCTATATTTGATGCTCTGCTGGACAAAACGATCCGGTGGGTAGAACAGGGTTCAACAGATGCTGTTCAGTATTGTTTTGTTCTTCTTCCGATGAAGAACCTTGAGCAGCAAAAAATGATCCTATATCGGTATGACAGACGATCCCGGACTATCTGTAAGCGGGTCGAAATCATCTCGACCACGGAGCGGCCCGATGAGTACTTTGATTTCAACCCGGATCAGAGTATACCACTATCTAGAGAGGATCTCGATGACTATGTGACCAATGATTTGCTGGAAGAAGCACTGAACCTTCGCTCAAGTTTACCGGCTACGGGCCGGCTTAAGTGGGACGGTCTGTATCGGACTTATTGTATGCGCCTTTACGGAGATTCGTTTTATGAGTTGATGGATTTGGATGTGGATGTCAACACTCTTGATATATCATGGCAACATATATGGTTAGAACCGATGCTTTGGCACGGATTTGGAATCAACGGTATGGACGGAGAGTATTTGAACTATGACTGTCTGCATGTTGACGATAATATCGTTATCTTTCATACATTTGCCATTGAATATATTTATAATACTGACGTGGATGAAATGGCGGGAACCTTATCATTGAAAAACAGAAACATCAGGGCCTTTAATGTTTATGAAGTTTGTGATGATAAGCCTATAATTGGTTCGCCGTTTAAATTGAAGTATATTCGAGAAACCGGTGAGTTCCTTCAGACATTCTTCACTTTGGATCAGGCTAAACAATTCGTTAAGGCAATCCTTATTAGAAGATTGAGGACAGAATTGGCCAAATGCAAGCCTGAAGTAAGAGATGAATTCTATAAATCCTTTAGCCCGGAAGAAAAAGATAGGATGTTAGAAATCCTCGGCTTAAGCACGGAGTATTAATGCGGAAACAATAAATATGCAAATGGTGCCAGGCACCATTAGGAGAAATGATGAAAAGAGAAAAATATTATCTGATAACATATCCGTCGTCCTGGGGTATGGGAAGCAATTACGATACAGGGCTTATAACCGAAACAAATCTCAGGGAGCTGATCATACGTGAGACTGACCGGTACAGGGACGGTGACAGATTCGCCGATGACAGGTTTTCCGGAACATGGAATGAAGAGGTTTTCTGTGACAGTGATGATCCGGAAGAGGTTATAGCCGATGTGATAAACAAGAGGCTTAACACCATATCTACCTACGCGGGCCATAATGATCTGATCCTGCTCCCGGAATCTATACCGGTAAAAGTATCGGATATGAAGCTGGAGAATACTATAGTAAGACTGACCAATCAGTTTGGATTTGGCAGGGATATCATATTCGGCGAGGGCTACTTCACGCTGTATTCCGTATATCTTGATTCGGCTTTTCTGGCGGAAGTCGGTATCGAACGTTCGCTTGAATCAGACTGCTGGAGCAGATTCGTTGATTACAGCCTCAAAAATGTGGCTGAAAACCACATGTCTGGGTATAGAGAGTTGAGTTATCTTTTGAGAGTAGAGGAGGATAAGCTCGCCAGAATGAACGCTAAACAGGACGGCAAAGAAATAAAGCATAGGGGCGCATATATTACGGATCTTTTACCTGAGATCGCTACTCCCGATTACGTTGCGGATATGATAGCGGAAGCCCAGGCTACGATAGACAAATTTTTCAACCTGCCTGTGATGGAAGACACCTATTCTGAACATCTGTATGATCTGAATAATTGCCGTTATGAGTACAGGCGACAAATTCTTGAGCAGATCATGGAAGAAGACAAGGCTGCGGATCATACGCAGATAGCATATGATTATCCCATATCTACAAAAGAATTCGGAACCATATATGAGAATACGGAACATGATGGTTCACATTATCTGGCATATTCTGAACTTTTCCAAAAGGGATATGACATGAGATATCTGATCGCTGACCTCTCGAACGATGCAGACACGGAGGAAGAACTGGGCGCTCCCGATCTTGTCGCCGTATTCCGCTCCGCCTTCGCCTACGATTAAATTAGATGATTTCAAGTTGATCGATGTCCTCCCAGTCGAGATCTATATGATCGGGATAGCCGGGGGCGTATATCGGACGGAGAATGACACCTGTTTCATCCATTGATTCTATGGTCAGCAAGACTGAGTCGTCTCCGTTCAGATAACAACGGGTGCCAATCCGCAGCTCCTGATTCAAAGCGTATTTATCCGCATCCGAACCGTACACCCCGGCGTTATCTCCGGTCTTAAGCATTTCGGCGATATGGATCGGGAGACCGGGATATATTTTTGCATAGGGACATATCAGATCGACCGACATTTCATCCGGCGCGCCTTTGCCTTTTCTGTAGATGACGATAGGCAAGGGGTATGCCTGCTCGCGTTCTTCCGATTCATACAGTTCTATTAACGCTTGGTCAATATCGTCATTAAGTTCCTCCTCCAGGAATTCTTCGTCATATCCTTCCGGGAGCGGAAAGCGGATAACCAGGATCGGAGAATCCGGATAATCCGGCACAGTCCCGTTAAATGACGGCCGGCAATAATACATATGCCGGGCCAGTGCATACGGTGTCAGGTCCTCAAGCGTTCCGGTATATTTCCGATGAAGGAAGTGATATGAATCGAAGAAACCGTAACCGAGACGATCGTTAAGTGCTTTTCCCGTCATAGCCCATGCTTTCGACATGGGGATCGAATTCCACTCTGTATGTTTCATGTTCTGCCTCCTTCCGCGACGCTGCGCATCATCATAGTATCATCAGCTCTTCAAGAAAAAATGACATATCTGACATCTTTTTCGAAAAAGAATCGCACTGAAACCGTTAAGGTTAAATTAAGGTTCACCGATTTTGCCGGAAAGGTTCGCCCTGTATGATGTACCTGTAAGCAACAGAGATACACCGTATCGAGTAGCTAACGCAGATGTGATAAAATCAATATATCTAACGGAGGAAAATGAAAATGTGGACCAGAAAAGAACTTAAGGAACAAGGCAAGGCAGCCTTTAAAAGAAATTATTGGAAGACCGTACTCGTGTCATTCCTGATCATGATGGTCATCGGAGGCGGAGCGGGAGTCAGCAGCTTCTCAAACGGATTTAACTCAGCGGCGCATGTGAGCACTACCCCCGATACCGACATAACCGTAAACGGATATCCGGATAACACTCAGATCATAGTAAACGGTGAGTCCGTAGAGCTTTCCGCAGAGATCGCCAATGATCTGATCGAGGATCTCGAAGATGCAGGACTTGATATCGATGTATCCGGTGACGGAGTAGAGAACTTCAATGAAGCAGTCGGCGGAGCCGCTATAGGAGCGATGGTAGTCGCAGCTGCTTTTGCGGCACTCGTAGCATTCGTTGTAGTAATGGCTGTAGTACTTGCGTTTAACGCATTCGTCATCAATCCTTTCTTAGTCGGCGGATTCAGATTCTTCACTAAGAACCTCGACGAGGAAGCAAGCGTATCCAACATCGGTTACGGATATGACAACAACTATAAGAACATCGCGACCACCATGTTCTTCAGAGACCTGTACACACTGCTTTGGAGCCTGCTGTTCATCATCCCCGGCATCATTAAGGCTTACGAATACCGCATGATCCCTTACCTTCTCGCTGAGGATCCTAACATGACCAAGGAACAGGCATTTGCGATCAGCAAAGAGATGATGACAGGCAATAAGTGGAAGGCATTCGTACTTGACTTATCCTTCCTCGGATGGCATATCTTAAGCATCTTCACACTGGGAATCCTCGAGGTCTTCTGGGTACAGCCTTATGAGAATTCCACCGATGCGGCACTTTACAGAAGACTCCTCATGGAGCGCGGCGCTGCTCAGCCTATGCCCGTAGAGACCTACGTACAGGAGAATGTAAACACTGATGAGTTATAAGATCTTAGTAGCAGATGACGAGCCGGAGATAAGAGATCTGCTCCGGCTCTATCTCGAAAATGAAGGGTACGAAGTCATCGAGGCGGAGAACGGCGCTGAAGCCCTCCGCCTTGTAGGCGAGCAGGCGCCGGATCTCGTGATGCTTGATATCATGATGCCACAGATGGACGGATATCAGGCGCTCAAGCATATCCGGGAGAAAAACAATATCCCCGTGATCATCATTTCCGCCAAAGATGCGGATTCCGAGAAGATCCTGGGACTCAACCTCGGAGCGGATGACTATATATCCAAGCCCTTTAACCCGCTGGAAGTGATCGCGAGAGTGAACTCCAACCTGCGCAGATTCTATTCACTGGGTGCTACCGCTCAGGAAAAGGAACTCATCTGCGTGCGAGACCTGGTCCTCGATCCCGAGAGCATCACTCTTACGAAGAACGGTGAACCCATAGAGCTTACCGGCGTCGAGTTCAAGATCATGGAACTTCTGATGACGCATCCCGGCAAGGTCTATACCAAGCAGCAGATATATGAATACGCCTGGGGCGATGAGTTCTTCGTGGCTGACAATAACATCATGGTCTGCATCAGCAAGCTCCGCGCGAAACTCTCCGATGATACTTCGGAATATATCAAGACCTTACGCGGACTCGGATACCGCCTGGAGAAATAACCCTCTGTTTCCCGATAGTCACATTAATTCATATAGATGGAAGATCTCAAGAACTTAAAACACTTTCTCATAATCAGATTCATCTGGATCGTTGTCGCCACGGCCGTGGCGGAAGCGCTAATTTTCTATGTTTTGGAGCACACTCTGTTCAAGGCCCTGATGAATGCCTTTTTCCATACGGATAATATAGCGGACATCGGGCTTGCTCAGATGGGGGTGGTCGCGCTGTCGATCCTCGCAGGCTCCATACTCGGATTCGTTAAGGCCATAATTCCACAGCAGATGATCAGGTCACTTGATCTGATGCTGAGCGCGGTCAACAGATTCGCCTCAGGCATCATCAGTCTGCCGGATCCTGCGAATGCAGCGGTATCGGACCTTTCGCCTGTTATGAGGCTGATCCTGGCGCTGGTCATCCTGGGAATCCTGATACTCGTTCTTTTGCCTTATTTCGTGGCGGCCACGGTCTTCTCCGGGATGGTCATAAGGCAGTTCAGGGCCATCGAGGATCGTGAGAAAGCAGAGCGCGAGGAATATGAGCGCAAGCGTAACCTCATGCTCTCCGACATCGCACACGATCTGCGCACGCCGATGACCACCGTCGCCGGTTATGCCGCGGCGCTTCAGGACGGCATGGTATCCGATGAAAAAAGAGCCGAGATCTGCGCTGCGATTCAGACTAAGTCTGCCAGGATGAGCGATCTCATTAACCTGCTTTTTGATTATGTGAAGCTCGACAGCGACGGATTCACTCTGACGAGGGAAGATACGGATGTCTGCGAGATGGTCCGCGAATGTGTGGCATTTCTGTATCAGGACATAGAAGATGCCGGGATGGAAGCTGATATAGATATACCGGATGAACCGCTTATGATAAATGCGGACAGGATCCAGCTGTCCAGAGTCATAACCAATCTGATCACCAATGCTATCCGCCATAATGAAGCGGGCGCGCGTGTCGGCATTTTTCTCACCCATGACAGCGAAAGGATCGACATCATGGTATGCGACAGCGGCCGTTTAATACCGCCCGAGATCGCGGATCATATCTTCGAGCCCTTCGTTACGGGCGATGAGTCCAGGAACAGCCGCGGCGGTACGGGACTCGGCTTATCCATCGCTCACAAGATTGTTACGATGCACGGATATCGCATCCGTCTTATCCAGAAGCCCGACATCGCCGGGTATAAGCAGGCCGAAAACTATTCCAAAATGTTTCGCATTACGATTCCCCGTGGTTGATAGAAACGCCGAAAAGTGCTACATTTATTAATGTGTTTCCGGACCACCCGGGAACCGGCAGTTTTTTCGGGAGGATAAATTATGAAAAAGAGATTGATGGCAGTATTATGCGCTGTAACCATGCTTGTAGGGCTTACCGCATGCGGAGGCTCAGGCGCAGCTTCTTCTGAGAGTGATGTTGAGTATATCAAGAATAAGGGTACGCTCGTAGTCGGCATCACGGATTTCGCACCTATGGACTATAAGGATGACTCAGGCAAGTGGATAGGTTTCGATGCCGATATGGCGACCAAGATCGCTTCCACTCTCGGAGTTAAGGTAGAGTTTGTTGAGATCGACTGGGACAATAAAATCCTGGAGCTCGACAACAAGTCGATTGATGTGGTATGGAACGGCATGACTCTGACGAACGAAGTCAAGAATGCCATGGAATGCACCAAGCCTTATCTTAACAACGCCCAGGTTGTCGTAGTTAAGAATGATATCGCATCAGACATCACTACGGCTGAGGCGGCTTCTGAACTTCAGTTTGCGGTTGAAGCAGGATCTGCAGGTGAGGCTGCTGCATCGGACAATAACTTTACATTCACTTCGGTGACCAGCCAGGCAGATGCCGTTATGGAAGTTGAAGCCGGTACATCCGATGCATGCATCATCGATCTGCTCATGGCAGGCGCCATGGTAGGACCGGGAACCAGCTATCCCGACCTGACCACCACAAGCGTTGAACTCACAACCGAGGAGTATGGCGTAGGATGCCGCAAGGGTTCGGACCTCGCCGCTTACATCAACGATCAGTTCAAGGCTCTGTATGATGACGGCACCATCAATTCCATAGCCGAGATCTATGGAGTTCAGTACGCAATAGTCGCACAATAATATATGTTTGCAACAGTAACGCTATCTCTTCTTGAGGGATTTTTAGGGACAATCAAATTATTTGCGCTCACGCTCCTTTTTTCTCTTCCGCTGGGACTTATCTTAAGTTTCGGATCGATGGAGAAGCTGGGCGTGATAAAGTACCCTATCAGATTCCTGATTTGGATCATCAGGGGAACGCCTCTGATGCTTCAGCTCCTTATCATCTATTACGGCCCCGGTATATTTTTCGGGGTAAACATCTGGGGCGGATCTCCGAACGGAAGATTCATGGCGGCGCTGGTTGCGTTTGTTATCAACTATTCGTGCTATTTTTCGGAAATATTCAGAGGCGGTATCCAGTCGATACCTGTAGGCCAGTATGAGGCCGGACAGGTCCTGGGCATGACCAAAAAGCAGATATTCTTCAAGGTTGTCCTGCTTCAGGTCATCAAGCGTATAGTTCCGCCCATGTCCAATGAGATCATAACTCTGGTCAAGGATACGTCCCTGGCCAGGGTTATTGCTGTTTATGAGATCATCTGGAACGGCCAGGCGTTCATCAAGTCGAGCGGGATCATCTGGCCGCTGTTCTACACCGGCGTCTTCTATCTGCTGTTCAGCGGACTGCTCACTCTGCTGTTCGGCTATATCGAGAAGAAACTGAGTTATTTCAGATGATGAGCATATTTGCACGGAGTATATAGATTCGATATGTCTATTCTCGAAGTAAACAACATTCATAAAAGTTTCGATTCCGCAACGATACTTAAGGGGATCACTTTTTCCATGGAGGAAGGTGAGTCCGTCTCGATAATCGGGTCTTCCGGCAGCGGCAAGACCACGCTGCTTCGGTGTCTTAATTTCCTGGAGAGCGCAGACGAAGGGACCATCGCGGTACGGGGCGAGACTATATTCGATGCGCATGCTCCGGTTCCGGGGCCTGAGGAGATCCGCAGGCGCAGGCTGCATTTTGGGCTGGTTTTCCAGCAGTTTAATCTTTTTCCGCAATATACCGCGCTGGAGAATGTGTGCCTGGCACCGAAGCTCACGACTCAGAATCCGGATATCAAAGCTATAGAAGAACACGGCCGAAAACTCCTTGATCAGATGGGCTTATCGGACCGCATGAATAACTACCCTCATCAGCTCTCGGGCGGTCAGCAGCAGCGTGTGGCCATCGCGAGGGCATTGGCGCTCAGCCCGGATATCCTCTGTTTTGATGAGCCCACCTCGGCTCTTGATCCGGAGCTTACCGGGGAGGTACTCAAGGTCATCAGGTCGCTCGCCGAGCAGAAGACTACGATGATCATAGTCACGCATGAGATGAGTTTTGCTCACGATGTATCCGACAAGGTCATCTTCATGGACGGCGGAGTCATCGTTGAACAGGGCGCTCCGGATGAGGTCATCGATAATCCCAAAGAGGAGCGCACGAAACAGTTTCTGGCAGGTTATAACGGCTGAAGTTAGAAGGAGAGGCAAAAAGGAGATCGCGATATGAGACTTGATCTGGCGGGAATATCAGATAAGAACAGGAATGCCTGGGAAGCAAAAGGTTACGAGCTCCCTGATTTTGACATAGATGCGGTCAGGAAGTTTACCTACGATTACCCGATATGGGTGCACTTCGGAGCCGGAAACATTTTCCGTGCTTTTCATGCGATGCTCGCCCAGAACCTCCTCAATTCGGGAGCGATGGACCGCGGGATCACATGCGTGGAAGGTTATGATTACGAGATCATCGAGAAGATGAACCGTCCGCATGACGAGCTTTCACTCATGGTGACGCTCCGCTCTGACGGAACCACGGAAAAGACCGTAGTCGGAAGCATCGCGGAATCCTGCATCCTTGATTCCGATAATGAAGCGGAGTTCGGAAGGCTTAAGACCATCTTCGCATCGCCTTCGCTTCAGATGGCGACTTTTACCATCACCGAAAAAGGATACAGCGTAAAAGACGCATCCGGAAATGTTCTCCAGGCGATCATGGCTGATTTCGAAGCAGGCCCCGCTAAGCCCGGCAGCTATCTCGGCAAAGTGGTTTCACTTCTGTACTCCAGATATGAGGCCGGTGCCTATGCGATAGCGATGGTCAGCACGGACAACTGCTCGCATAACGGCGACAAACTGCATGATGCAGTATATGCTTTTGCAAAAGAGTGGACAGACAGAGGACTGGCCGACAAGGGCTTCCTTGATTATGTGGAAGATCCTTCCCGCGTGTCATTCCCCTGGAGCATGATAGATAAGATCACCCCCAGGCCAGACAAATCCGTTGAGGAGATGCTTGAAAAAGATGCGATCGAGGGGCTTGAGAGCGTTATCACTTCCAAGAATACATATGTCGCATCCTTCGTAAATGCAGAAGAATGTGAGTATCTGGTCATAGAGGATGCTTTTCCGAACGGCAGGCCTCCGCTTGAAAAGGCGGGTGTCATATTTACATCCAAAGAGACCGTGGATAAGGTTGAGCGCATGAAAGTGTGCACATGCTTAAATCCCCTGCATACAGCTCTGGCAGTATACGGATGTCTGCTCGGATACGAAAAGATATCAGATGAAATGAAGGATGAGGATCTGGTCAGACTGATCAGACGCATAGGCTACACCGAGGGGCTTCCCGTAGTTACGGATCCCAGAGTCATCGATCCCAAGAGATTCATCGATACGGTCGTCGGGATCAGGCTTCCCAATCCTTTCATGCCCGATACTCCCCAGAGGATCGCTACGGATACTTCACAGAAGCTCCCCATCAGATTCGGCGAGACTGTTAAGAACTATATTAAGAACGGACTGGATATCGATTCACTGAAGGCTGTTCCGCTTGTTTTTGCCGGATGGCTCAGATACCTGATGGCGGTTGATGATAAGGGCCGTGAGTTTGAGTTAAGCTCGGATCCCAGGTTTGAAGACCTGCTTCCCATCATGAGTAAGGCAAGTCTCGGCATGGATGAAAAAGAGGCGCGCGAACTGATAGCGCCCATCCTTAAGGATGATACGATCTTCGCGGTTGACCTGTGGGAGGCCGGACTCGGAGAGAGAGTCAGCGATCTGTTCGTGGAACTGACCCGCGGAACCGGTGCGGTGCGCAAGGTACTTAGCGGGACGATCGCTTAGATCGAACAATTAAATTGATTAACATGTGAAAAGGACCGCAGACGCGATCCTTTTCTTTATTACATGTATTGTATTAATGCCGATAATTATTTGAAGTATCGCTCGAGCAGACCCTTAAGTGCCTTGCCGTGTCTTGCCTCATCTCTGGCCATCTCGTGAACCGTGTCGTGGATAGCATCGAGGCCGTTCTTCTTGGCACATGCTGCCAGATCAAACTTGCCTTGCGTAGCACCGAACTCGCAGTCAACTCTCCATGCCAGATTCTGCTTGGTTGAAGCGGTCATGTTCTTCTCAAGATCGGAACCTAAGAGCTCTGCAAACTTAGCTGCATGCTCAGCCTCTTCAAAAGCTGCTTTCTCCCAATAGAGTCCGACCTCGGGATAGCCTTCTCTGTGAGCGATGCGCGCCATGCACAGATACATGCCGACTTCAGAGCACTCGCCGTTAAAGTTTGCAACCAGCTGGTCATGTATGAACTTCTTATCCTCGTCGGTTATATCGGGGTTGTTCTTAACTGTCTTGTCATAGATGCCGAACTCGTGCTCTGCAGCAAGTGTGAGCTCGCCCTCTACTACCTTGAACTTATCACCGCTCGCATGGCATACGGGGCACTCAGCAGGTGCTTCGTCTCCCTCGTGGATGTAACCGCATACGGAACATACATATTTCATTGTTTTCCCTCCTTAAATAAATTAGTTTTTGCTTTATGACTTCGGTATACAGCGTCCGCAGATACCGGAGAAAGTGAGATTATGGGATTCGATGATCCCGTCAAAAGTCTTGGAAGCGATATCGTTGATCTCATCTATGGCTTCCATGTCCATATCGATCACCGCGCCGCACTTGTTGCAGAAGAAGTGGTAGTGCTGATGAGTGTCGGCATCGAAGTGGTCAAGTCCGTCGCCGACCCGAATCTTCTGAAGCTCACCGAGTTCAGTAAGAAGCTGAAGATTGCGGTACACGGTTCCCAGGGAAATGTTGGGATATTCTTCCCGGATGCTTAAATATACGGCATCTGCGGTAGGATGATCCTTGCGGGACATCAGGTTTTCTTTTATGGCTTCTCTCTGACGGGAATATTTAAGTGCCATATGACCTCCAAATCAGTAATCATTACTGATTTGATTATAAGGGGTGCCCGGCACTTGTGTCAATGAAAAAGTAAGCGAATTCTGCCCGCTATTTATGTTAAATCCGTCAGATCTTAAAGCGGTATCCGACACCCCAAATCGTCTCGATATACTGTGGATTGGAGGAGTCGGCTTCTACCTTTTCCCGGATCTTCTTGATGTGTACCGTGACGGTGGCGATATCGCCTATGGATTCCATTCCCCAGATCTCGCGGAAAAGCTCGTCCTTGGTGTACACATGATTCGGGTTCTCGGCCAGGAAGGTCAGAAGATCGAATTCCTTGGTCGTGAAGGTCTTCTCCTCTCCGTTTATATAGACGCGTCTGGCGGTCTTGTCGATTTTCAGGCCTCTGATCTCGATTATATCGTTGGGCTTGTTGCCGCTTCCGATCAGACGCTCGTATCTGGCCATGTGTGCTTTTACCCTGGCGACGAGTTCAGAAGGGCTGAAGGGTTTGGTCAGGTAATCGTCGGCGCCGAGCCCGAGTCCTCTGATCTTGTCTATGTCGTCTTTTTTGGCGGATACTATGATGATCGGTATGTCCTTGCTGTCGCGGATCTCCTTGCATATGTCGAAACCGTCCACACCGGGCAGCATCAGATCGAGGATCACGAGAGCGTAGTCGCCGTTTAAGGCTTCGCGCAGTCCGTCCTCTCCATTGTTCTCTATGTGAACTTCAAAATCGGACAGTTCCAGGTAATCCTTTTCCAGATCCGCTATTTCCTGTTCGTCTTCTACTATCAAGATCTTGCTCATGTTTTTTCCTTTCTGAAATGATCGTCACGTTGCCTCGTACTTATTTCTTATCATCCGTGGATTCATCGCTCCACTCATCTTCACCGCTTTCTGAGTCATCGGGCTCAAAGTATTTTCTCAGGACAAAATGGATGCAGGTTCCTTCGCCTTCTTTGCTGGTAGCCCAGATATATCCACCGTGGTCCTCGATGATCTTCTTGACTATGGAAAGACCGATGCCGCTGCCTCCCTTGGAGGAATTGCGTGATGAATCCGTGCGGTAGAAACGCTCAAAGATCCTGGCCAGATCTTTGGGGGCAATGCCCTTGCCGTTATCCTCTATCTCGACACGGATCGAATCCACTTCATCCAATATACGGATGTCGATGACTCCGTCGGGTTTGTCAATGTATTTCACGGAGTTGCTGATTATGTTATTGATGACGCGCTTCATCTGCTCGGGATCGGCGATCACCATCGTGTCGGGCGCTGTGATGTTTGAGTAGTTGAGCGTGATGTTGCGGCTCTCTAAGTCTAATCCGACTTCCTCGATACAGTCGCCGAAGTAGTCGGCGATGTTGATCCGGTGGAAATTATAGGGGATGCGGTTCGTATCTATTCCGGCATAGAGCGTGAGCTCGTTGATGAGCTTGTCCATGTCATTCGCCTTGTTGTAGATGGTCTTGATGTAGCGGTCCATCTTCTCCGGCGTATCGGCGACTCCGTCCATGATCCCCTCGACATACCCTTTTACGGAAGTGATGGGAGTCTTCAGATCGTGGGAGATGTAGCTTATGAGCTCACGGTTTGCATGCTCGTGCTCCATCATCTCATCCTGCGATTCCTTAAGCCTTAGGCGCATGTCCTCATAGTTGCGGATCATGTCGTATATCTCACCCTTGTCCCTGTATTTCTCGGGATCGAGCTTGTAGTTTAAGTCTCCCTCTGCGACCTTCTGCAGCGCCTTGTTAAGCTGAGAGACAGGATCGAGGAAACTGCTCCAGATCCACAGACATAGGGAGATGGAGGTGATCAGCAGGATCAGTACGAGCGTGAACACCAGCCTGGACTGTGCCATGGTATTATACGGCCCCGTGAACATGAACGACACGGATGCCAGCAATATGGGCATGAGTATGATCGCGCAAAATGTCGCGATGAGTCTGGTACGGAGTTTCATAGCATAAGTTTAGCACAGAAC
>JAFZQY010000037.1 GCA_017620155.1 Lachnospiraceae bacterium
TCTACCTGTTCGCAGATAGCCACTTTATACCCGTGATTGACGAGTCTGCCCAGATAGGTCTCCACTGCATGGAAAGGAACCCCGCACATCGGAGCGCGCTCCTCTAAGCCGCAGTTCTTCCCTGTAAGCGTGATCTCGAGTACGCGGCTAGCCTCAAGCGCATCATCGAAGAACATCTCGTAGAAGTCTCCGAGCCTGTAAAACAGGATGCAGTCTTTGTACTGCGCCTTGGTCTCCAGATACAGCTGCATCATCGGAGACAGTTTATCTTTATCGATTTTATCAACAGTCAGATCGTTCATTTAACAACATCACCGAGGAAATAGAATCCCTTACACTCTCTTAGCTTAACAGGTAATATGGTTCCGATCATCGAAGCATCGCCCGGAAGATGCACGAGCAGGTTATTGCCGAGACGGCCTGTCACAAGGCTTTCGTCATGGTCATTCACCGATTCGATCAGTGCTTCCTGTACCTCTCCCGTATGACGTGCTGCCGATGTGCGTGCGCACTCCTGTACTACGCTTAAGACTTCATCAAAATGAGCCTGCATGTCCTCAGGAGAAAGCTGTCCCTCCATAGAAGCGGCCGGAGTACCCGTACGTTTGGAATATTCAAATGTGTAAGCATTATCGTACTGAACATGTCTGATCAGATCTATGGTATCATCCACATCTTCCATGGTTTCTCCCGGAAAGCCCATGATCAGGTCTGTAGTTATTGATATGTCGGGCATGGCTGTCCGTATCTTATCCACAAGATTCAGGTAGTGTTCTCTTGTGTAATTACGATTCATTGCCTTTAACAGGCGGTTAGAACCGGTCTGCACGGGAAGATGCAGATGTCTGCAGATCTTATCGGATGCCGCGCAGGTCTCTATCAGCTCATCGGATAAGTCCTTGGGATGAGAAGTCATGAAACGGATACGTCTTATCCCGTCGATCTTTTCTACTTCCTTAAGAAGCCCCGCAAAAGTCATCGGATGATCGAGATTGGTTCCGTATGAATTAACATTCTGTCCGAGGAGCATTACTTCTATAACGCCGTTCTTAGCCAGCTGCCCGATCTCACAGATGATCTCTTCGGGTGCTCTGCTCCTCTCGCGTCCTCTGACATAGGGGACGATGCAGTATGTGCAGAAATTATTACATCCGAACATGATGTTCACGCCGGACTTATAGCCATATTTTCTTCTTACAGGCAGTTCTTCGACTATCTGGTCCGTTTCTTCCCAGATATCAACGATCATGCGTCCAGAACTCTCAAATGCACTGCACATGAGCTCGGCAAACTTAAATATGTTATGGGTTCCGAACACAAGATCCACGAAGGAATAACTGGTACGGATCTTCTCGACACAGGTCTCCTCCTGCATCATGCATCCGCATAATACGACCTTTAGATGCGGTTTATCCTTTTTATATCCTTTGAGAGTTCCCAGTCGGCCGTAAACACGCTGATTGGCGTTATCACGGACAGAACAGGTATTATAGAGGACCAGATCAGCTTCCTGCTCGGAATCTGTTTCCTCGTATCCTGCCGAGATCAGGATACCAAGGAGTTTTTCGGAATCCCTTGCATTCATCTGGCAGCCGAAAGTTACAACACAAGCCCTGGGAGAACGCCCCAGTTCATTCGTCAGAGTCGTAACATGATCCGTAAGACGGTCTATATACATAAGTTGACGGCGGGTCTCCTCGCCGTCATTGTGTGAATTATATTCCGTAGGTTTCATACTTATAAACTGCTTATAACTTAATCTTCTTACTGCAGGCCAGAGCAAGAGCACCGGGACCTATATGAGTGGAAACAGACAGGCTCAAAGGATCTACTCGGATATCGGTAAATCCGGGAAATGCTTCCATCACCTGATCCTTGAACTCTTCTGCAACCTGATCGTTATATGTATAGGCTATATCAAGATGCATGTTATCAGCGCTGTCTCCGCCGAAACGTTCTTTCATATCCTTGCGGATCGCATCTATCATCTTGGTCCTGGCCATGCCAACGGTTCTCGCAACAGTGTAAGCATCAAGCTTTTCACCCTGGATCTGAAGAACGGGCTTGATCTTAAGCGCAGTACCGATAGCAGCAGCCGCAGGTGTGACCCTGCCCCCGCGTTTAAGGTAATACAGTGTATCGACCATAATATAGATACTGGATTCGAATTTTACTTTTTCAAGATAATCTGCGATAGCCGCTCCGTCCATTCCGCTTTCGCGAAGAGTTATCGCATCATATACAGAACGCATCTGGGTTACGGAAATCCGCTGATTATTGACCACGTGAACTTTGCCTTCATAGTCCTCGGAGAGCATCCTTGCTGCCGCGCAGGCACCTGAAAGACCGCTGCTCATAGGGATATGAACTATCTCATCATAGTCCTTGAGAATCTCATCCCAAAGATCAGTCACAGCTGCAGGAGAAGGCTGCGAGGTCATAAGATCGGTACGCGTAGACAGAACCTCATAAAACCTGTGCTGTGTTATATCAATACCTTCGTAAAAAGTCTCATCACCGATAAGTACCGGCATGGGAACAACGAATACGCCCTGGAGAGACTGTGCTTCGGCCGGTAAGATTCCGCTGTTTGAGTCGGTAACAATAGCAATATTGCTCATCTATAACCTCTTATCTAAGGATATCGGGTCTGATATATCCGCCCGAAATATACTTATATAATTTTAATGTATAGGGATTGTTTTAGCAATGAAAATTATCATTCACGCCTGACCCCGAATACGGCAAATCTTCCGTCCTCGGTTTGGTAGGCGCAGGTAGACAGAAGTATGTATTCATCACCATATTGATACGGCACATCTCTCAGATATAAAGCGAGCTCTTCTATATTTTCGATCCAGTGATCATACTCTTCTTTGCTGTCCAGCTGGTTATATGTATAATATTTGAACTCATCGCTGTCTTCCGGATAAATCTGTGAATAAAAGGCGCCGATCACTTCATATGAACGTTTCTCATACAGGCTGTCATACTCAATGACGCTGTGAGATTCTGCATATGATGCATCGGCGTATTTAAGCAGCGACCCGAACATCGTGCCGTTTCGCATATTATGGCCATGAACCATCTGTATGGTCGAAGGCTCATACCCTTCCAGATACCCCTCTTTTGCGGTACCGATACCGATCTCGGAATCGGCGTCAAGGATTATGCATCCGGGTTCGGATTCAACTCCGTCTATATCCCTGTGAAGATAATATTCATAGTCTTCCAGAGTCTGCAGAACGGGAGCATCGATAGTGGTTCCGTCGATGTAGATATATCCGATCACGGCGTTATTGTAATCATACAGTTCCCTGTATTCGGGAAGGATCTGGGACTCATACGGAGGAGTCATCTTAGCACGCTCTTCAGCCCTGAGGGCGTCCTGCTCGGCAAGTGTAAGCGCCTCATATTCTTCGTATGTCAGATTTCCTATATAGAGCTCTTTTTCTTCGGTTTCGTCGGCGTTCTCATCTGTACCGGAAACCGCACCAATATCATCCGTCCCGGCATTATCATGGGGCGGCTCAACTGTTTCTCCTGTATAATCCTCATCGGATGTAAGAAAATCATTCACATCATCACGTGAAAAACTGTAGTCTTCAGTCTCTCCGCATCCGACAAGGATCAAAGCGCACAGAAAGGCGCATGTCAGTTTTTTCAGATTATTTGAACGTACCATCAAAATCAGCTAAAGGCTTGCCTTCGGGAAGTTCAATCGGCAGATTATAATACATGAGGTCGCTCTGAACCTCTACAAAGACATCTTCATCCAACTCATACCATTCACCGAATTCGGTACGGCTATAGTATGTCTCACTGCCTTTGCCGTCATTACGCACTTGTAATGAGGGCAGCATTCTACAGGTGAAGCTGTCTAATCCGTAATATGTTGTTGTAAAACTTGCCGCCGAGTAAGTTTGAGTATTAATCAGATACCCGCCTTCGCGCAGTTCGGTTATGGAACGATAAGGAGTGCTGAAAAGGAGCACTGCCTGAGATCCGTCAAATCCGTATACAGCCTGCACCGAACCATTGTAACAGAGTATCAGTTCTACCACGCCGTCGCCGTTTAAATCCTTGGTCACATAAGTGATCTGAGCGCCTGTAGAAGCATAAGGCCATCCATACTGGATCAGTTCGGTCGGAAGGCCGTTTGCGACCAGCTCGGCTTCATCGTATTTCTCTTCTTCAGCTTTCTGAAATGCATATAGTACATCCATATAGGCTTCATAATTGTTATCGTAAGTCTTGGGCAGATCGGCGCGTGTATGCCTTTCTACATCCGATGCAGTGCTGGATGAACCGATGAAGGCGCAGCTAAGGTCAGTCTCGCCCGAAAGTTCGAAGACCTCAAATTCTCCTGATCTGTTACCGGATACTATATGAATCATGCTTGTAGGAATCCCCTCGGGAACAGTTGTGGAATATGCTCGTGCTTCGCCTTTGGAAAGGGTTGCTACATCAAGAACCTTACCCGGTACCCATTTGAAATCGTCATCCTCGTTCTCGTCATATACCGACTGTCCCGTTTCATAGTCTATATAGGTATCATCCTCAAGAGCAACGAAATATACCGTATCAGATCCGCTGGTATTATCCTGCGGCCAGGGCAGATGTCTGTTCATCTCGGGAGTCGGATTGATCATCACGAACCCGATAGCTCCGTCGGGAGCGTAAGACATGAAATCCTTCCAGTTCTCGGGAGTCTTGTGCCTTAAGAACTTTCCGTAAGCATACATGGCTTCATCACCGTAAGTCTCGTCAAAAAAGTATTCTTTTCCGTTTAGATCCTCGGCAACGACTAAAGGTCCGTCCTCGCCAAAGCCAAGTTCCATAACTTCTGATCCGTTATCGGTTTGTCCGATCACATGTCCTTTCCAGTTATATACCAGATCCCATGAGGAATATACAGAAGTAGTAATATCATTGGAATTTCGTGATATAAGACCTGCACCGTCTATACGACGTTCAATATCACCGGAATACTTATTGAACAGATAATAACATCCGACATGAGGATTGATATGAGCTTCAATGACGATCCATTCATCGCCTACCTCGTATGCGTCCATGATCGCATTTGCAGGAGTATCCCAATCCCTCAGGTCATATTCCATGCCATTGTATGTGAAGGTCAGGCCGTCGTAACTGAATTTTGCAGGAAGATCTCCCATATCATAAATCCCATAATAGGATTGGGTTACTTCTTCAAGTATCCTGATGTTGCCCTGCATATCGGTATTTACCTTGCACATTATCGGATTCTGCATTGTATAAAGGGCTTTATCATGGAAAACAAGCGAAGTATTAGCTCCGTCAAGCGAATAATATCCGGCAGCTATATTACCGGTTTCAGTGAAAAGACCTGCCTCGAACTGCCGGATTGTATAGTCCTCTTCAGCTTCGAACGAGAAAAGATCCATCGGCTGAACCAGAACGCCGTCATCCATTCCGCCCCATATCAGTCCGTAAAAATCTCCGACCTTGGGTACATCCTTAGAACCAATCCCGCCGTTATCGCGATGGAAAACCCATGTATCCTGAACATCATATGAACCAAAGTCAGCATATTCCTCATAGATTCTGTCCATATTCTGGAAAATGTTATAGAGGACGAAAGAATCTCCGTTCCCGACAAATGTCAGATACAGGAAATCCTCGTCCGGGCCCCTGCCAATGAAGAAATCTCCGCCTCCGAATTCATCTGCATTGGGCGGATACATCAGATCGGGAAGCATGAATTTATCCGAAGGATCATGTACTGCCAGTGAATAACCGACATAACGATCTTCTTCTCCACCGAAATCCGCTCCCTGTCGACAATCCTTAGCCTGGGAGAATCTAATGCTCCCTTCAGCCGTCAGGCCGTCTGAAAGCCTCTCATACTCTATTTCTCCGGTTTCCGAGACAGTCAGCCGTCCGCAATCATCACCGCTTACCGTGTCCGTAAGCATCCACTCACCGGCAACAAACGCCATTATCTCATCATCGGATTTGATATCCAGTTTGGTATCGGCAGGCTGTGTCTGCACTTCATCACCGGAATCATCGGGCTTATCAGGCACCTGTTGTTCTTCCGTCTGAGGAGTCTCTTCAGTCGTTGTTTCAGATGTGTGGCCGCCTATGAGATCAGCAGGATTAAACGCACACGATGTGCATGTAAGTCCCATAGATACGGTCAGGATTGCGATCAGTGTTTTCTTTTTCATGGTTATACTTACTATGTCGGAATCAAAATCTGTCATTAAATAGCAGGATGCAGACTTTAATCAGCCTGCATCCTGTATCATGGTTTTTCTTACGTCTACCTCGGATTAGTATGAATAACCCTCGTAAGTAGTGGTCTGTCCGCCTTCGCTGGTAACAGTAAGAGTTGCTGACTCGCCGTTAGCAGGTCCTACGGACAGAGTATCCTGATCATTGATCGGTACTTCATAGAAATCATAGTTTACGCCGTTGGCATCGATGGTTCCTATATCATAGGATGCGCCCACGCCGTCTACAAGTGTGCTGTTTGAGAAAGCGACGGTTTTGCCGTTGCTGATAGTGGAGTCATTGAGCTTGTCTCCCCACTCATCAGAGCTCATGGAGCTTACATACACTTCCTGCATTACTGCACCGGTGTTGTTCTGGAAATAGTAAGAATCAGCCTTCTTTGAAGAGCCGCATCCTGCTAATACTCCGATGCACAGTGTTGCTGTAAGAATTGCAGCAATTTTCTTGATTGTAGTCTTTTTCATGTTTCCCTCCTTTGGGTGGTTACTTATCTATTAACAGATGCTTTTGCATCAGTTAACCTTACCGATTATATCATCTTTTTGAATATCTTTCACCATATCTGTGATAAGCCAGGCATTTTCGTTAATATTGGCCTCTTTTTTATGCATATTTGCCTTAAGTTCCGTCATAAAGTCGACTGCTCCGCCGCAGGGAATGACATCGAGCAGAGTAGTCTGAATCCTGCTATCTGCATGAACTATGGTCACAGTATCCCCTTTTGCAAAGGCACCGGCCTGTACAAGGCCGCGTACCACCAGGCGTTCTTTCAGTTCTTTTGCACGCTTGATACCAACATCCAAAGGCTTGGGAGCAATCATGAATACTTCTTCAGCCGTGAGAATGGAAGCAAACTCTCCCGAATATGCTCCTGTAGCTTCTGCCTGCTTTTCTTTCTTCTCGTTTACGATCCTGCGAATGTCATCGATCGTCAGGGCTTTAAGGGTATCCTCGGATACTTCCTTGATACCGCCCTCCACGAATCCGTCAAGTTCAAGATGTCTCTCAACATCGAACTGACCGCGGAGCATCTTCTCGCATGCGCCGCAGATGATGCCGTCAGCCACAACCATGCTGTCGCCGAATAAGCCTGCATTCATCTCTTTGCCGCATACAGGACAAATCTCAATCTTTTTACTGAATAATCCCATTGTAATTCCTCCTTTATTTTACCGCCCTACATCCAGACTGATAAGTTGATATGTATTCCTGCTGTTATAGCTGTATTCCTTAACTATGGCTGTACCTGACACTCTCCTTGTATAACAGGTGCCGGTAACGCCTGCATCCTGAATATTCAGGTGGTAGAGTTTGGACATTTCGCTTCTGTCGATTGATTCCGAATAAGGCGTGAAAACATCAAAGATCAGTTCATATGTACCGTCATCAAGTTCATTGATGCGTCTTACTACAGCGAAGTCCTTACTATTCGGTGTATCAGACAGATTCATGCTGACCACGCCGTCCTCACAGTTGATCCCGGACTTCTTTACCTGTGTTTCTGTATATGTCAGGCCAAAGAAGCGTTCAAGGACCTTATTGACCTCATCCAGAGACAGCGCATAAGTATCACCGTCCGCTTTCAGATCCGACAGAGCATTAATATATTTATATCTGAATACAAAACTTATGAGATCGGCCGGATCAGAAGAATCCGCAGCGATCGAATATGATTCATAAGGCGTATTAGCGTTCTGCTCCGTGAAATTGCTTATAAATACATTCGCCTCATACTGTACATTATTGTTAAGCTTTACGGTTCCGACCCTGTTTACCTGAGGCTTGTCGTTTTCGTCGTATAAGTATTGATAGCCATCGGGAAGTTTGACCGAGCTTATCAATTCCCCTTTAGGGAGTATGACCGGTGACGAGGTCGGTACATAGGATTCATATTCTTCTTCAGTGATCTCACCCGAATACTCTCCTATCCATACGGGGAGGCTCCCGTAGTTTTGAAGGGCATCAACCACCTCCTGATACCCGTCACTGTCCAGATCGAAATAGCAGTAAGTATAGTACTGATTTCCGTACTTAGTATCGATATATTCCGAAAACATATCAAAATAGTATCCCAGAACAGGGTCGAACTTCTGCCA
>JAFZQY010000038.1 GCA_017620155.1 Lachnospiraceae bacterium
ATCACCGCTTACGGTATCGAAGGATACGTTATAGTCGCCTTTGAGAGTGCCGCTGATATCACCGCTTATAGTACTGATGTCCGTGTCCTTGCTCTCGAAGGCGTCAAGCGTTATGCTTCCGCTGGTGGTATCGATATCTACGGAAGAAGCACTGAATGAATTCAGTTTGATATCACCGCTGACCGTATTTATATCGGTGTCCTTGACAGTAGTATCGGACAGAGTGATGGTTCCGCTGGTAGTACTGATGTTGACATCGTCGGCAGTCAGTTTGTCAGCGGTTACGCTTCCTGAGACAGCGGATGCGTGAAAATCATCTTCCAGATCGCAGCCTTTCACATTTACCTCACCGCTTACGCTTTCTATCGATATCTTTTCAAAGGACATAGGATCGATTGAAGTGTCGCCGCTGACGAGCGCTATGTTGAGTTCTCCGTATTCCTTCTCCGGCAGGTAGAGCGTTACCGGGAAAGTCTCTTCGTCATTGCCGTATCCGAAGAAAGGAAGAACGAAGCCTATGTTATGGAATGTGCCGGTATCGTTCTTATATTCGATCTTTAAGGTATTCCCCTTGACCGTAATATCGTGATAATAGGTATCGGAATCGGTGTATTCTACATAGGCATTTGATTTACTCGTTGCCACGATGTTCACATCCGAAGATACTTCGGTGATGTCGATGTTATCGAAATCATCTCTGATCTCCACGCTCTTTTCTTCATATGAGGAAGCCGAGCTTGTGTTGCTGAAACCGAAGATGTTGTGCTTTATCTTGTTGATACCCAGGGCAACGCCTGCGATTATCAAGCCCAGGCCTACAAGTACGCCTGCAGTTATAAGTATGATCCTAGTTGATTTAGTCATTTTTCCCACTCCTCTTAAATCTTATTCCTGCGACTTACGAACTTGAACTTCACCCAGCCGGCGAATCTGCCTGCCAGTTCGATAAGCCATATGATACCGGCTTTGATAGGTATGAACAACAGCAGTGACAGGCCCACAAGAACCAGGGCTGCTGCTAGCTGGATCAGTCCGTGAACGCCTTCGCCCATGATTATCGCGATAAGTGATGCAAAGATCACGACCACTCCGCCGATGGCTGTTGCGACAACCGCTGCAACGATAGACAGGACTACCGCAAAGATCACGATCACTATGGAGAGCGCTACGGCTGCAAGTGCGATCAGGATCGGAAGCCATAAGGGCGCACCGATAATGATAAGGGCGATCGCCCAGCCGCTCATCTTTTTCTTCTGAACAGGTGCTGCGGGCGCTCCGGGAACTACGGGAGCCGGCGCAGGGTTTCCGTTTGCATATGTTGTCTGCTCCGTAACAGGGGCCTGCTTCTGGCTTACTGCCTGGGCCTGAGTCCTTATAAGAGTCGGGAGAGGCGTATCCATAAGGATCTTCTCCGCAACTTCCTCGGGAGTTCCTACAGCGCTGACTGCCTGATCCTCCGTCATTCCGTCATCGATATGATCATCTATTGCTTCAACATAGAAATCGAGAGCGTTCTGAATATCTTTTTCGTCCAGCCCGGAAAGCCGGGTACGAACTTCATCTAAGAAATCTTTTTTATTCATTGCTTTCCCCTTCCGTTGTGTTAGTTTCCAGTGTTTCCGCTTCCGCTGTTTCCGGCTCGGTGGTCACCGTCACCGTAGTTTCCACTTCCTTGGTTACGAATTCATATATGGCCATGATCTCGCGCCACTCTTCGGTAAAATCCACCAGCTTCTTGTGGCCGGAGTCCGTGATCTCGTAGTACTTGCGCAACCTTCCGTTGTGTTCCACGGAGTTGACATTCAGAGATCCTGAGTCCTCCAGTCGTCTGAGGATCGGGTACAGAGTGGATTCGGAAATGGTGATATACGGCTTGACATCCTTGATGATCTTGTAACCGTAGGACGGTTCGGGCTTGATCGCAGCCAGGACGCATATATCAAGCAAACCGCGTTTCAATTGATTATCCATTTTATCCTCCTCCTTCGGGAATCACATACTATGTGAGACCGTATGTTATGTCATGCGTAATACCGCCTGACACGATATACTATGCCACACGAGGTATTATGTGTCAAGAGGTATTTTGAAAAAATTTTCAGGTGTATGTATGATTATGTATGTCAGGAGGGAAAGATATGAATCCACAAGCTATCATGCAGTTTATGTCTGCGATCAACACCTTTAAGAGCAATCATCCGAAATTCGCGAGCTTCATAGAAAGATATATGAAGAGCGGCCTGCCGGAGGGGACCGTAATCGAGATCACTGTGACCGAGCCCGGAGAAGAACCTGTTACTACCAATATGAAGGTGCTTCAGTCGGATCTGGAGCTGATCCAGTCTTTAAAGGATTTCCGCGGATAGATCTATGCTAATTGGAATGAACCGGAGAAAAACGGTAAGGAAAGCGAGCGCTATCAGGGTGTGCACCGGCGTACTGCTTGCGGGGATACTTGCCTGTACCGGCGGATGTGGAAATGTGTCTTCGCAGGAGACAGAGCAGGAGCCGGCAGTGATGGAAACCAGGCAGGAGCAGGCATTGTCTGAAGTAGAGCCAGCTGTTGCAGAGGTTACCACTGATGAAGGTAATTTGGATGCCGATGATGAAGATACAGCCGCGAGCGTTGCAGGGGAAAACCGGGACGGCGCATCCTCACAGGTCACTATCTGCATGGTCGGCGATATCCTGCTTCATACACCTATCGAAGATGCCAGCAGACGTGACGACGGAACCTATGACTACTCGCATATTTTTTCCGAGACAACTGATCTTATCTCAGATGCCGACATTGCCTTGGTCAATGAAGAAGTCATTATAGGCGGAGCGGAACTTGGTGTGTCCGGTTATCCGGCATTCAACGCTTCATATGAGATAGGAGATGCGCTGGTAGATGCAGGCTTCGATGTGGTCCTGCATGCCACCAACCATGTCCTTGATAAGGGTGCGAAGGGGCTTACGAACTGCTATGACTATTGGGAGAATGAGCATCCCGAGATAGAGGTGCTCGGAATCCATGACAGCCCTGAGGATCAGGCTCATATCAGCGTCCTCGAGGTAGACGGAATCAGTATCGCTTTTCTTAATTATACATACGGAACCAACGGGATCCCCGTCCCTTCGGATATGCCATACTCAGTCGATCTGCTCGAAGAGAACAGAGTGATCGCTGATCTGGCGGCTGCCGAAGAGATGGCGGACTTCACCATCGTATGTCCTCACTGGGGAACCGAATACAGACTCACCCCCGATTCGTATCAGCAAAAATGGGCGAAGATCTTCGCAGAGAACGGAGCGGATCTGGTCATCGGAACACATCCTCATGTAATAGAACCTATCGAGTGGATATCGGCAGATGGCAGTTCATCAGACGCCAAGACGGCCACCGGCGAGATGACGAAAACGGTGCCAGGCACCCTCGTGTATTATTCTCTTGGGAATTATGTAAACTGGACATCCGGAACCGGTCCCGGCACAGCCAACCGCATGGTCGGCGGTATGGCGCAGGTTACGCTGGCGCGCGATGATGATGGGGATGTGGTCATAGATGATTATGGTGTGGCCGCGCTCGTTACGGATCTGCGCGAGGGCAGGGACGGCGTTACAGTATACAGACTTAAGGATTACACTGCAGATCAGGCGGATGAGAACGCGATCCGAAGCCAGGATCCTTCTTTTTCATATGAATACTGTGTCTCCCTCTGTAACGACGTCTGGGGAGACCTATGGGAGTGACGGGCATACTGTTCGATGCTGAAATAGAAAAAATAGCCGGACACAAATATGAAATGGATATATTCCGAAAAACTTGATCTGTATATATGTCTTGATGTGCTGAAGGCCGACAGCCATGTCATGGCTGTCGCCAAAAAGTGCGGCATATGTCTTGAATGGGATGAATATGGAAACATAATCAACCTTGAATTTGATGATGCCAAAAAACTGGCATCGAGCCTCGGGATGGGAATCCTTTCTCCTGCTGAGTACTGGATCTGTTACAACGAGCTGGATGGGCGCGGCGAGACTGAGATCCTCAGATCTTTTGCCTCGGATAAGTACGCGGAATTCCTGGACAGGGTCTATCTAAGGGACGGATCGTACATCGATCACCCTGTTGTGGCGGATAAGTACACCTATGAGGGAGAGCGGATATACGGGGAGATTCCCGTAGGAAGGCCCGGATGGATCAGGCCCTGCGATATCGATGAGATCACGGCTCATCCACATAAACTATATGAGAAGAAAAAGAAAACCGGCCTGATCAAATACTGGTCGCCGGACTTGAGCGTGACTAACCTTGATGCCTGCGTCGGTATCAGAGGATATGTCACATCCGTAGACAGCATATCTCTGGACCTGGGTATCCCGGTGGATTCGAGGCAGCCCAAGCTCATGCTCAGGCTCTGCAGCAAGGATAAACCCGCCGAGTCCCTGACCGAGAATGAACTCAGGAAAAAAGAAGAAGAGGAATGCTATTCCCGCGGTCTTGAACTTATACAGAAAGGTTCGTTTGGCGAGAACATATTGAATTATGATGACTTCCGTGATTATATCCTGAGTCTGAAGAGCAGACTTGAGAGCGCGGCCTGCGAAGATAAGCAGATATTCCTCGTGATGGGGCACAGAAATCCTGACTCTGATACGGTCGTTACCTCCGTGATAGAGGCTTACCGACAGACCCTGACCGATAAGAACCCCGATCATGTGTACATACCTGTGGTACAGGCATCCCGGCTTCCGGATGAGATAGCCCTGATCTTCGGCAAAGAACTCACACCGGCACTGATATATGAGACGGATATCGATATTGATACCCTTCTTTCCTGCGGGCTCGTTAAGATCATTTTCACCGATCAGAATTATCAGCGAGAATATCAGAGATACGTTGCGGTTGTGACCGATCATCACATGAAGAGCAATGAACTTGGCAGCGACGATATCACGATCCCTTTTAATATACGGCTGATCGGATCATGTTCTGCGATCATAGCCATCAAACTTGCAGGAAGCGGCTTTGATCCCGACCGTGACATATCGCGTATACTGTACTCTGCGATGCTCATGGATACCGAGAATCGTGTAGAACACAAAATGACCGATATCGACAGATGCGTCATGGACCTGATGAAGGAAAAATCGGGAATAGACGATTCGCCGGAATACATTCGGCTCATGAACGGCCTGATCGCGGAGAAGGATATAGAAGAATTATTCTTCAGGGATTACAAGCAATTCTTCGGTTATGGTTTTGCGGTGCTCAAGGTATGCGATTTTATATATGATAAGGACTACGCCCGGAATATCGAAACCGTTAAGGCTCTGGCCGAGGAAGAAATTCAGAGGAAGGGTTTCGATTTGCTCCTGTTTAAGATAGTTGAGTATGACAAAAACGACCTTTCGGTTCTGCGGGAGGATCTATATTATGTCTTCGATGAGGACACGGGAAAAATAGTCCGAGAGAAGACCGTTGAACTGCTGACGAAGATCATACGTCTCTGCTTTGGAAATGCCCGGGTTGATGTTTATGACGATCATATCGAGATCACCGGATCCGGCAGGCAGATATCCCGCAAGAAGATCGCGCCGGCTGTTGAGATCCTTTTGAAAAAGACAAGCGAATATGTATACTGCAAGTCAATATCCAAATGGGTCTCGCGTTCGTTTCTTAAGATGAATGATGCTATCCGGAAACTGCCTGACAGTTATGATACCGATAAGGCCGGAAGGATATGCAACATATCCTATCGGGAAGCAGTCGAACTCTGCGACCGGCTCGGTATCGGAATGCTCGCTCTGCCCGAGTACTGGAAGGTGTATTATGAGATGGAAGAAAGAAAAGATGCCATGATGCAGGCGTCTCTCACCGATCCCGATTTCATCGAATTCATCGGCACGACCTCTGATCAGTTAGGTGACTATGAGCCCGCTTCTCCGGGGCTCATCAGTCCTGATGACATCGATCTTGATACCGGCCTTCCCCGAAGGATCAGGAAGCCCAACGAGTATGACGACAAGTCGCTGTGGCGTTACTGGAGCCCTCCGGATAGAGAGCATGTATATGTTTTCTCGAGGTCGCATATCTTCCTGCTCGCTCAATCCAGCCTGGATGCCAAAACATATCCCGATGAAGGCTTCTCCAATCTCGGGATCCGGCCGGTGCGGGATGAGAACATCCGATTCGACTTAAGAATTACCGATTCGGATGGGGCGATAAGGATATATTATAAGTCGGAATACGATGATGGAAGACAGCTGATCTACGAAGCCGGTGACTTCATAGAATAGGTATTATCACTTGTCAAGTAAACCTGTAGTTTAGTTTTTTACTGAACCGTTTTGAAGCGCGGCAGCGTCTTAATTTATGTCGTGTTAATGGACCTTAACAATTAAATATGCCTTGCATCCCCCGGAGACAGAGGTGTCGATCGTATATTTGCGAGAGGATGCTGTATTAATGGACCGGTGTATATGCACCGAAGCAAAAACAATACACAAAGGAGGCAAGGTCATGGAATATCCGTCTTTAGATGTGCAGGCTACCGGAGAACGCATCCGGTCACTCAGGGTGGAGAAACACCTTCGAGTGGAAGACATAGCGATCTTCATGGGGTTTGAATCCCCGAACGCCGTTTATAAATGGCAGCGGGGGGAATGCCTACCCACGGTAGATAACCTGTACGCACTTAGCAGGTTGTTTAATACGACCATAGACGATATACTGATACCGACAATGAGAGAGGAAGACGAATGTCTTCCTCTCAGACTGTAGACAAACCCATCTTTGGATTTACCTGATCCAAGAATGGGTTTTATTATTCCATTTTTATACTGCTTGCAATGCGAGAATCCGAAAAGGCCAAAACATAGTATGAGGATGAGGCCCTAACAGCCCCATCC
>JAFZQY010000039.1 GCA_017620155.1 Lachnospiraceae bacterium
AAAGGCGGAAGGTCGCGAATACAGTCCCGTCATCGTGCTGGCCGGAAACGAGGTTCCGCTCGATGATATCAGAGTAACCGAAGGAAACCTGAAACTTCAGCTTACCCGTGATGACGAAGAATATGAAGTGAGTGCGGTCAATGAGGACTATTCTCTCGAAGGGCGGTTTGAGGTTAAGTTTGATGCTGAGGCAGACAGCCTGAGAGTTATATATAACAGGCTGTTATTGAAGATAGACGATGAAGAGTTTCTGCGCTCGAGCGGCGATGTGACTATCACTGCCGGCAAGGCGGATATAGAAGTACTGGATATGGAAGATGACCTATCCGGCATGATCGATCTGTTTGGCATGGATGGTGACTCGTCCGGAATGGATGATGATACGTTCGGTATGGACAGCGGCTTGCTTGATCTGTTGTTAGGTATGAATTAAGAAGGATACATGGATAGATATGAAAAGAGAATTACTGGATATACCTACAGTTGAACTTGATGAAGACAAAAATGTGATGCGCATTATCGACCAGACGCTCCTGCCCGGTGAGACCAAAGTTATAGAGCTTAAGACCGCTCAGGAGATATGGGATGCGATATATCTTCTTAAGGTAAGAGGCGCACCGGCGATCGGAGTGGCAGCAGGCTACGGTATATATATCCTGGCGTGTGAGATCGCCGATGAGATCACATCCGGTGTGAGCACGGTTTCCGAACAGGTGGCGGATGCGAACGCGGCTCCAGAACAGGTGGCCGAAGGGTTCTATGCACAGTATAAGGAAAAGAGCGATTACCTCAATTCCGCAAGACCTACGGCGGTGAATCTGTCATGGGCTCTAAAGCGCATGGACGGAGTGTGCAGACAGGTACTTGATGAGGCCGCCGGCAGTAAAGCTGATCCTGCAGCCATGATGAAAGCTGTGACGGACCGTCTACGCGCAGAGGCCAGGACCATACATACCGAGGATATCGAGACATGCAGGAAGATAGGTGAATACGGTCTCAGCCTGATAAAGCCCGGTGACGGGATCCTTACCCACTGCAATGCCGGACAGCTGGCTACGAGCAAGTACGGAACGGCTACCGCCCCCATGTATCTGGCTCATGAAAAAGGATACGGACTTCACATCTACTGCGACGAGACCAGACCGCTTCTTCAGGGAGCAAGACTCACGGCGCATGAACTTGCTGCCGCAGGCATGGATGTGACGCTGCAGTGTGATAACATGGCCGCTTCACTCATGAAGCAGGGTAAGATCAACGCGATATTCGTAGGATGCGACCGCATGGCCGCAAACGGCGATTTTGCCAACAAGATAGGAACTCTCGGGGTCGCAACTATCGCCGCGAGATACAAAGTGCCTTTCTATGTGTGCGTTCCGAGCTCATCCGTAGACATGAATACTAAGGACGGCTCCGGGATCGTGATCGAACAGCGTCCCGATACCGAAGTCACGGAGATGTGGTATGAGAAGAGGATGGCTCCGGAGGGCATCAAGGTCTATAATCCGGCGTTTGACGTAACCGACCACGACCTCGTGACTGCCGTGATCACTGAGCGCGGTATAGCGAGAGCACCGTTTGACGAATCTTTGAAGAAATTGATGAATGCTGAAGACTGAGATGCACATGAGTGTAGGAACTGAGACATACATCAGTGCCGGAAAGGAACTAATATGAGATTTCCCAAGAGCCTGCCTGCGGGCGGAACCATAGGATTTGCGGCACCCAGCTTCGGATGTGCAACGGAGCCGTATAAGAGCTGCTTTGATGCTGCGCTTGATAAGTGGCATGCGGCCGGCTATAAGACCAAACTCGGTCCGAACTGCTATGCATCCGACGGCATAGGCATAAGCTCGAGCCCTGAGTCCTGCGGGCGCGAACTTACGGACATGTACCTGGATAAGGAGTCGGATATACTCTTAAGCTGCGGCGGCGGAGAGCTGATGTGCGAGATCCTCGATCATGTCGATTTTGACAGGATAGATAAGGCCAATCCCAAATGGTACATGGGATATTCGGATAATACGAACTTTACATTTACTCTTGCGACGCTCTGCGACACAGCCGCCATATACGGTCCCTGTGCCAATGAATACGGAATGAGTAAGCTTCATCAGTCTCTGATCGATGCAAGAACGATATTGACCGATTCGGTTAATGTGTCTATGCCGGCTTCCGAACCTGCGAAAACAGCGGCTTCATCCGGGGTCATCTCATATGAATTCTCGGGATACGGAATGTGGGAAAAGTGTGACGGACGCGATGAAGAGCATCCTTACGCTCCTTACAATCTGACCGAGAAGACCAGGCTCCACAGATTCATCGGAGACGGAGATCCTCTTCCCGCCGATCCGGCTTTAAGAAAAGAACCCGGTCATATCGAAATGAGCGGACGCCTGCTCGGAGGGTGCTTGGATTGCCTGGTAAACCTGTGCGGGACGAAATATGACCAGGTTAGTCAATTCAACAAAAAATACGCATCGGACGGCGTTCTATGGTTCATTGAGTCCTGCGACTTAAATGTAATGTCCATCAGAAGAGCCATGTGGGAACTGGAGCATGCGGGCTGGTTTAGTGAGGCGAGCGGATTCATAATCGGAAGACCGCTTCATTTCGATGAGCCGGAGATGGGACTTGACCAGTACATGGCCGTATACGATATCATCAGCCGGCATAAAGTCCCCGTGCTCATGGACGCCGATCTCGGACATTTAAGTCCGATGGTTCCTCTGATCACAGGATCCTTTGCCAGGATCTGTGCAGACGGCGATGACTGGAAAGTCAGAATGGAACTCAGATAATACGGATCATCCTGCCTTACAAGGAGAAGCATATGCTGCCCAAAGACCCCATAATTCTTTTCAGCATGATCAATATGAAACTCAGGGATCAGTATCCGGATCTTGATGCGCTCTGCGATGATATGGACGAAGACCGCGAAGAGATCATACAGATATTGGCCGGTGCCGGCTATACCTATGATCCCGAGCAGAACAGGTTCAAATAGTAGTGGCGTTTTATACTGAATATATGATATGATGACACGGACTGTTGTTAAGTGACAGTTCGGATTTTTTATGGATCTTTTTGAATATATGAAGGAAAAGAATATGGAGCGCGAATCACCGCTTGCGGCGAGGATGCGTCCGGTCACCATAGACGAGGTGGTCGGGCAGGAGCATATCCTTGCACCCGATAAGCTTCTGTACCGGGCAATCAAGGCTGATAAGCTGAGCTCTCTTATTTTTTTCGGGCCTCCGGGAACAGGCAAGACTACGCTTGCCAAGGTCATCGCACATACGACTTCTGCCGAGTTCAAGCAGCTCAATGCCACTATCTCAGGCAAAAAGGATATGGAGGAAGTCGTGAGTGGGGCGCAGACCACTCTCGGGATGTACAACAAAAAGACCATCCTCTTTATTGATGAGATCCACAGATTCAATAAGGGCCAGCAGGATTTCCTTCTTCCCTATGTGGAGGACGGGACCGTGATACTGATCGGAGCAACTACTGAGAATCCGTATTTTGAGGTGAATTCCGCGCTGATCTCCAGATCGATGATATTCGAACTGAAGCCACTCAGCACAGAGAACATCAAGACTCTGATCAATCGTGCCGTTTATGATACCGAAAAAGGCATGGGTTCATACAATGCTTATATAGATGATGATGCAGCCGAGTTTCTGGCAGACAGATCCGAAGGGGACGCAAGAAGCGCCTTAAACGCCATAGAACTCGGGGTGATGTCCACCGAACCTGACGCGGATGGGCGCATCCATATCACGATCGATGTCGCATCCGAATGCATACAGAAAAAGGTGCTCAGGTACGACAAGAACGGGGATAACCACTACGATACGATATCCGCTTTCATCAAGAGCATGAGAGGCTCGGATCCTGACGCGGCGGTATATTACCTGGCCAGGATGCTTGAAGCAGGAGAAGATCCTAAGTTCATCATCAGACGCATCATGATATGCGCATCCGAGGATGTGGGAATGGCCGATCCTCAGGCGATAGTGGTTGCCGAGGCGGCAGCAGGCATCGTAGAGCGCGTGGGCATGCCGGAAGCCAGGATACCCTTAAGCCAGGCAGCGGTGTATGTAGCCACTGCGCCCAAGAGCAATGCTTCATACCTGGCCATAGGTCAGGCGGCCGAGGAAGTCCGCTCGAGCGGCAATCTGCCGATCCCCGCGCATCTTCAGGTGGGCAGTTATAAAGGCGCTGAGAAACTAGGGCACGGGCAGGACTACAAGTATGCGCACGATTATCCGAATCACTACGTATCGCAGCAGTACCTTCCTTATGAACTTACCGGAAAAGAATTCTATAATCCGACGGGTAACGGATATGAGGTCAAGGTCAGAGAACATATGAAGAAGCTTCACAAGGAAGCCGGCGAATGAGCAGCGAAGAAAACAAGCAGGAAGAACTTGAAAATATAATAGAGGAAAAGGCCGAAGAAACTCCAGCAGAAGAAGCGACCGAAGCCGAAGAGTCGGCGGAAGAGGAAAAAGCCGAAGCCGAAGAGACAGCGGCAGAGGAAAATGCCGAAGCCGAAGAGGCGCCTGCTGAGGATGATAATCCAAAGGAGGACAAACCCAAGGAGGACAAGCCGAAGCGTAAAGTGCCGATGGGACTGAAGATCTTCGGGGGTATTCTCGCGCTCCTGATTATCGCGGGCGGGATAGGTGCATATGTCGGATATACCAAGTATCAGGCATATCTTGAAGAATGCGCCCGCATTGCCGAAGAGGATGCATATGTTAAACAGCAGGCGGTGACTCTCGCACTGGATACCTTCCACAGGCATGCCGTTGAGGATGTCTTCGGAGGAACCGGCGAGGATGCAGCGAGTGCTTTTGTCGATGCCGGCATCGGAACCATTGAGGGAGTGAACAACAGGCCTCCTTATGTAGAGATTACGGATGCCAACAGAGCTCATTTTGCGGATGTGGAGTCGGTTCTCATATCTCCTTCGACGGGAATGGTCGAGGTGAGCGTCAATGTACCCGCCAAGGCTCTCCCCGTATCGGATGACGGATATTATTATCTGTTCTCCAAGGCCATTTATCAGGACCATATCAGCGGCGAACCCATTACAAAGATAGAGAAGGATGTAGATTTTGTCGCTGAGTGCAATCTGAACTATAATACCGCGCAGTCCAGGCTTTTCGATAAGTTCTGCGTGGCACTTTTGCTGGACGGAGAGTATGTAGAGGTCAGCAACTCCCGTTATATCACCAATCCCGAGGCCAAGGCGGCTTTTGCCTCGAGCAGGGACGGCGGATCCAGCAAAAAGGGACTGCTCGTATATTCCGAACTCATAACCAGCGGACAGCTGGAGGATCTCGGAGTCAAGCATGCCGCATATAATGTATATACTTCCCTGATATGTAACGGAGGCGGGATCAGCTATACATATAACGGACATACGTATAATTTCAATGCTCATCAGGTCGGACTTTATGACATAATCTTCTCCAGACTGTCATCCAGAGGCATTGATATCAATGCGATCATCATCAACGATCTGTCAGGTTCCACGATCACATATCCTGCATCCAGAGGCGGCGGGGCTACTCTGTATGCCTTCAACGCAGCTGATGAGGAAGGCGTGAACATGCTCGCCGCTGTTGCAAGTTTCCTGGCCAACCGTTATTCCGGTGCGTCCGGACACGGAAAGGTCTCCAACTGGATCATCGGTAATGAGGTCAATGAACGTACTATATATAATTACACACCGTATATGGGAGTGGATGAATATGCCAGACTTTATGCCGATGTAGTCAGGGTGTTCTACAACGCCATGACGGCTGTAAACTCCACTACCAGAGTCTATGTATCATTAGATAACAGGTGGAATCTTAACAAATCAGACAAATCCTTCTATGACGTGAAGGATATGATGGATGCCTTTAATACATATATGTGTTCCGAAGGGAATATCAACTGGCATGTCGGCTTTCATCCGTACAACTATCCTCTGACCGAAGCGAAGGCCTGGTCATGGGGCAGATATGATTCGCTTGTGTCCGGATCCGCATCTTCGGGCATCGTATCCATGAGAAACATACATGTTCTCACAGATTACTTAAGCCAGTCGTCGTTCCTGGATACCAACGGCAATGTCAGACACGTGATCCTGTCCGAGATGGGCTATACATCCAGCAAGGGTCAGAATCTCCAGGCTGCTTCAATATGTTATGCATATAAGATAATGGAGAGAAATTCGCATATAGACTATATGCTTTTGTCGAGACAGGTGGATGCCGCTCCCGAGGTTGCCGAAGGACTGGCTCTGGGTATCAACGGAAAAGAGGCCTATACGGCTTATAAATTCTGCGGGACCGATCAGGAATCCACATATGTAGATAAATATCTGGGTACTATAGGTATAAGTTCCTGGAGTGCGATACAGAATCCCCGGTAGTTTTTCTTAAGATTCCTATACGGGGGCAGAGCTTAGAACAGTTTTTCAACCAGCATCCGGTAGATCTCCTGGTTATGCTTTTCCCAATTCTCGCATATATGCGCGGCTATTTCGGCATCGGGCACCGACATGGTGATGTCCGCCATGGCTATTCCGCGGTCCAAAGCCACCAGGTGAGCCTCATATTCGCCCGTGACAGCCGATTTATAATAATTTGACTGGATCGATACCTCATTCCTGAGTTCTACTTCGTTTTCGCTTAAGAACTCATCGATCTGTCTGATCGTATCTTTGCTCAGCCTTTTTCTGAACATCTCGAGGGTATTTCGCCCTTCATCCGTCAGTGAAATATGGGTGCGGTTACGCATGGACTTGGCCATGACCATCTCTGCATCCATAAGCTCGCCCATTACCTGCTGCAGCGTCAGATAGTCGGTGTAATCATGCATAAGAAGAAAATCGAATATCTGGGCCTTGGTCAGGGGAAAAGGCACACGATCGAGCATATATAAGATTATCAGCTTAAGCTGGATGGCGGGCGAACCCGCCGGAACCTGCGGAATTGTGTTGTTTTTCATATCTTTTTATATAATATCACAAAATCTGGACCTTTTTTGGTAAAAGGTGTGTCCTATATGATAAGAAACCCATATTATATGCGGATCGTTATGCACTAAAAAACGAGTTTTTCTCGAAAACACTTGAGATAAGTGGTATAATATCCGATACACATATTAAGAAGGAATACGAAGAATTAGGGTACATTACATAATCTAAGTTATCACAACATCTCGGAACGCCCGAACCATCGAGCCGGATATATGATAACTCCCTAAAGAAAAGAGGAGGATAATCGTATGAAGAAGGCAAGGTTTTGGGCGATTTTTATGACCGGTTTACTGGTCTTCTCAACACTTACCAACGATTATATAGTAGCAAATGCAGAGGATCTGGAAGGCCTCGGAGAAACTCCTGCGGTTGAAGAATCTCCGCAGTACGGAGAAGCAGACGGATATCTCATGACGGAGCCTGAGCAGGTAGTACTTAATATGGCATCCAATCCGGAAGCAGGTGGAGACTCCAATGTATTTACGGATTTCTTAAGTACATTTACCGGCGGCGGTGAGGACTTTACCGGCGGCGAGGACTTTTCCGGCGGTGAGGATTATACCGGTGGCGAAGGCTTCACAGGCGGTGAGGACTTTATCGGCGGTGAGGATTATACCGGTGGCGAAGGCTTCACAGACGGCGAAGGCTTCACAGATGGCGAAGAAGGCTATACCGACGATGATGAGACCACCGGCGGCGAAGACGATGCCGATGATGCCGACGATGATGAAGATGAAGATGAAGAAGACGCCGATGAAGATGACGCCGATGAAGATGACGCCGATGATGAAGAAGATGAACTAACTGAGGACGAACTCGCAGCACTACTAGCTAAGACCACTGAAGAAGAAGTTACTTATCCCGCCAAGGATTTCGGTAGCTTCACCGTAGGAAGTACGAGTGTATCGATCAAAGCTCCCGAAGGTGCTTTCCCCGAGGGGACCGAGGTCAGTGTTAAATCCGTTTATGCAAACAAATCTGCAGTGGAAGCCGAACTCGAAGAAGGAGAAGAGGTCAGCAAAATCGTTGCGATTGATATCACGTTTACATACAAGGGCGAGGAAATCCAGCCTAAGACCAGTATCGATGTAACATTCTCAAATCTGGATTTGGGCGGTGATTCTGTAGCCGTATTCCATGACGGCGGCAGTGGTTTGGATATGGTCACTGATGTTGCAGATACCTCATCGGTTGAGATCAGTGCATCATCATTCTCGACATATTATCTGGTAGGTTATTATTCAGAGAACGACTCAGACGCTGATAAAGCAGAAGCCTCTTTAAATGCAACGATTGCGGATACTGACAATGCTGACAAAACCGTTACACAGATCACTGATGGTGTAGACGGATACCATATCAAGTTCAGCGTTGGCTTTGCTACCGGCATGGGTGACAAGGTCAGACCGCAGGTATATGGCGGAACCATAAAACTTAGGAATATCGATAAAGATTCAATAGTTAGGTTGAACGATGGAGATGTTATTGAGTTCCCTGCCGGAGTAAAGGATGCGGATATTACCAGTTCATTCCCCGGATACCATGTTGTGTGGGAAACATACGAGAGACAGAGCAAAAATAACGGAAAGGAATACCATATCAATGGTAACCTGGTAGGGTCATATGAGATTCAGTATATTAACTACCTGACGAAAGAAACTTTCCATACAGAACCCGGTGAAGCCAGGTGGAATACTGTTATCAATCCCGATAAGACATATGATGGCTTTAAATATGTCAGCTCACTTCCCGCAAACGGAAGTTTGACAATCAATAATACGAATGCAGCAGATAATGTGCTCAAACTTTTCTTCGTACCTGAAGGAAGTGAAGCTATAGAAGATGCATCGGTTCCTACAGCAAAAAATAAAGTGATTTTCATATTGAAAGTAGGAGAGAATGCAACTGATTGGCGTTGTGATGGTGATTACTCGATGGTCAAAACCAGACCCGGCTTTAAGACTACCCAGCACTATTATGACAACGTAGAGAGTTACATTGTTTCTTATCCCGCTAAGCTAACTACTTATCTGAACGGACGTACACCGATCTGGAAAGATTATGAGGTATGCGAGCCCGGCAATCCCGGCAGTTACATCAAGATTCAGGGGGTGCTGGCAGATTATACGGGGTATACGGTTAACACCTACTTTGCAGATGTGGATGGAAACTATCCGGATACACCTTCTTCTTCGGAAGAAGTTAATGATCAGCTTGCCGGTTCAAAGGTAACTTATACTCCGGCTAATCCCTTCATAACGGCAGATGGTAGTACCAAATATGTTCTGGATAGAGCAAACAGCACTCTTACAATCAATAAACTTAAAGACAATAAGGCAGAAAATATAATAGACGTCCGCTATAAGCTTGCCGATGTTTCATACAAAATAGAACTGTATTATCAGAATCAGAACAGAAGCAGCTATACAAAGGTAAAGATCCAGTCCGGTCTTAAAGCAACTCTGGGTGCGACCATTAACCTTAATACCCCTGAAGTAGCGCAGTATGTGCCGGCTGAGACGACCAGAGAGATGGACAAAGTAACCATTGCTTTCAAGCGCGATGATACGCATGAAGGTGCGGTATCTGAGATAAAGATAGGCATCAATACTGACGATAATGTACTTAAGGTTTACTATACGAGAGGCGCCAAGGGGTCGAACGTGGTATATTGGTCCATCCTTTATCCCGGTGAAGAAATGCCTACAGAAGCGAGCGCTCAGCCTGTAAAAAGATTCTATCCCACCAGGATTGAGGGACAGGGATTCTGGAGAACTACAGGTGATGATATCCATGTTATGGACTCCACGGATGATAATGAGGTTTGGTCCGCATATGATCCCAACGGAGTAGATCTGAATAAGTACGGACTCACTCCTCCTACGGAACAGGTGAATGCATATCTTAAAGAAGCTTATCCCGGTCAGGACGTGAGGGTTATATGGTATACATATAAGTGCGACGAGAAAGGTTACCTCTCAAAAGGCGGAACAGGATCAGCTACATCCATGTGGTTCGTAAACGGATATGTAGTGGGAGCCAATGGCGGACGACCTGATATAGTTAAGTATGACGCGAACTATCCGGGCGGAGGAACTTATGTAGATAACACCAAGCTGGAGGACGGTCAGATCAACTACACGGTGCTTGGACGTGAAGGAGATAACGCTTATGCTCTTACCGTAAGAAACGGCTGGACATTTAAAGGCTGGTCCCTTAATAAGAATGCCGAAACGGGTGAATATCTTCCCGGTTCAAACTACGAGCTTACTCAAAATACTGTTACATTCTATGCAATATGGCAAAGAGCAAAGCAGGGTGAGCTGATCGTAAACGCTAACTCTAACAGCAAGGCTTATGACGGAACACCGCTTGAGGATGCCGGCTATACAACTTCCGGACTTCCGGATGGATGGAACGCTACGGTAACGGTTAACGGTTCCATAACCAATAAAGGCAAAGTTAATAACATTATAGATCGTGCGTCTCTGAAGGTTACTGATGAGTCTGGATTTGAAGTAGATGTAGACAGCGTTTTCACATCTGTAACATTCAATGACGGCTCGTTAGAAATAACTCCGATAACCCTTACGGTGACTACCGAATCTGCAACCTTAGTAGATGACGGAACTGTTCTTACCGCACCCGGTACTATAGAAGGTCTTATTGATAAGGATAAAGAAGTCGTGATCTTCGAAGTTACCGGAAAGCAGGTTGGAGTAGGATCGAGCATTAACACATATAAACTTACCTGGCCCGAATCTCCGGAGGCAGACGCAGTGCGGAGCCGCGCGGTAGAAGACGGCATTGAGGCCGGTGGAGTTTCAGGTGAGAGTCTTAAACTCAGTGATAATTATACGATAGTTGAGGATTTGGGAACATTGACCATTAATCCGACCACGGATGATCCTACTACGCCTACACCTACGCCGACGCCTACACCGACACCGACACCTACACCCACACCCACACCAACGCCCACTCCGGTTCCGATAGTGCCTGTACCCACCCCGGATACACCTGTTACCACTTCGGATGAAACTGTGACAGCTACTACCGAAGAGGTTATCCCGGTAGCTACAGTAGCTCAGACCGCTCAGGCAGTAGCAACCACTACCATTCCTGACGAGCAGGTTCCTCTTGCAGGAGTTCTCGGAGCACAGAGAGGTATCGAAGCAGACGACTCATCCGTACTCGGACAGAGACGTGCAGCAGCTGAAGCAGGAGTTCTCGGAGCAAGACGTGATGCCGAGACATCCGATGCAAACCACATGGCAATGTATCTGATGCTCATGGGTATCGCAACAGGAGTCGGCGGAGCATATACCTTCAGCAGACGCAAGAAACGTGAAGACTGATCCGGACTTCGAAACAATAGTTAAACACTGATAAAGTAACGAGCGGCCGCAATTTTGCGGCCGCTCTTATTATTCTTGCTGTTCGGTATCGTTCTTGTTCTTGGCTATCTTCATATATGTGATGGCTTCGGTCTGCTGGCTGTGGCGCAGTGAATCGAAGTAGAACAGACAGCACTTCTCTTCGCGGTTAAGTTTGTCGAAGCGTTTCTGATTCGTCTCGATGAATATGTTGTAGGCATTGATATCCTTGGGACGCACCTCCATATCTGCTCGGACATCATCCATCCATGCATCGGGATCAGGCAAGGCTTCCGCTGATTCTTCTCCCGTATCTCTCTTATAATCCGCTTCGGCTAAACGTATAAGGGTTTCCGCAGGAATCTCAAAGAAGGTAGCCAGCCTGAACAGCGTATTAACGGGAGGAACGATTCTGCCGCATTCGTAGTGAGAATAGGTCTGACGGCTGATGTGTAGCTCGTCGGCGACCTGCTCCTGTGAGTAGCCGTGGCTTTCTCTGAGATATTTCAGATAGTCCTGTAACCTTACTATATTACTGTTTGTGGGATTGGTTTCATTTTCCATTTTCATCGGGTCTCCTCTTTTATTGTATATGTGAAAATGCACCGAATAACGCTAATAGAAATAGCGGAGATATATGTGCGTGTGTCTAAAAAGGAGCATATATAATACAAAAGATATAAGATCCACTACATATAGTGTGGATATGCTATTCTGAATAGCGCACCTGCTACGGCATGTATGATTTATCCCGTTTCATGGCTTTCAGCAGAGACAGTATGGCTTCGGCATGCGGTGTCTCGATTAAGCGGACATAATACAGGATGATCCTGTCCTTCGGCTCGAGCCTGAATCCTTTTCGGTTACAGGATTCGGAGAAAACCAGATAATCTGCTATCTCGTCGATCTCCACGAAAAAACAGCCGTCATCTGAGCCAGAGCTTAGATACATATCGGCTGTTTCGGATTGTGTGATATAGCTTTTCGTTTCCGGATATCCATACCAGTCTCTATATAGTTCGTCTTCATCGGCATAGTATGTCGTTATGAGTGAAAGCATTATACCGAATGGTATCGCGTACAACCGCGCCAGGTTGGCAAGTGAGTCGACGGAAGGAGTGATCCGGCCGGTTTCATAATGAGAATAGGTTGATCGCACTATATGAAGTTTTTCTGCCACGTATTCCTGGGAGTAACCGTGATCTTTGCGCAATTGCTTCAGCAGTACTGTTAATTGAATTTCGCTCATACTATGTCCCCCTTTTATTAATTGTAAAGCGGGGCGGATGACCGGAATGATATTAACGATAGCGTATCCGAGTCGTTTTGATATTCATGTGAACGAATTGTTAGAATTTATGCCCGAACGGCAAAAACCCGAGTCGATTTTTCGCTGAGAATCATGGTATAATACATAAAATACATTATTAAAAGGATTATAGGATCTGAGTAGATTCTCACATATTTCTCGGAACGCCCGAAGCATCGAGCCGGATTTATGGTAAACCCCTTACAGGACAAGGAGGACACTGAAATGAAAAAGGCGAGGTTTTGGGCTATTTTTATGACCGGTTTACTGGTCTTCTCAACACTCACCAATGATTGCATAGTAGCTGGCGCCGTAGAACCAGATGGTATTGAGCAGGATGCCCCCGCTCCCGCAGACTTAGGCGGTATTGAGCAGGATGCCCCCGCTTCCGTAGACATAGGCGGTATTGAGCAGGACACCCCTGCTCCCGCAGACTTAGGCGGTATTGAGCCGGACACCCCTGCTCCCGCAAATTTACCTCTGGTGGGAGGTGCAGACGGCTACAGTCTTACGCTCGATTATGAGGATGATGAAGCAGGCAAGGGAACCGGTGATGGCACCGAACTTACAACTCCCGCCCCCGGCGAAAGCGAAGCGCCTGAAGGTGATGGCCTTCCGGTTGATGGTGCAAAGGCCGGCGAAGACGATGACGAAGACGTATCTTACCCCGCTATAGACTTCGGAACCTTTGAGGCCGGCGATGTAAGCGTAACGATCTCAGCACCCGAAGGGGCATTCCCTGAGGGAACAACCGTCAGTGTACAGGCTGTCTCCGGCGAACAGTTCAGGAGCAAGGCAGAAGCTCTTGCCGATGACGATGAGGTTGTTGTTGATATATTTGCCGTTGATATTACTTTCACATACAATGGAGAACCGATTGAACCCAAGAAACCTGTCAGCGTTTCATTTTCTCGATTGAACCTTTCCGGTGACGATCTTACGGTTGTGCATGAAGATGAAGTCTTAAGTGACGGAGATAATACTTCTTCAGTCGATGTGACCGTTCCTTCATTCTCACCGGTGTATGCATTTACTACGACCGCGAGATCTGCTTCTGCCCTTTCTGAAGAAGGGGCCGCGACTGCGAATTATACGGTAAATGTATACTATCAGAAGCAGAACAGGAGATATCCTGAGCAGCCTAATGAGACTTATACGGAGTCCTATATCGTAGGTCAGAGGATAGAGTATACGAAGGCAAAAAGTAATGACGAGATTGATGGGATCACTTACGTGCTGGATACGCAAAAAAGCAATCTTTCCATCGAATCACCTTCGGCTGACAGTACGAAAAACGTTATCAATGTTTTTTACAAGAGAACAGCCAATAAGGTATATGTTTCGATTCTGCATCCCGGTCAAACCATGCCGCCGGATGCAAGACCGTATGACTATTTGAAATTCTACCCTTCCAGTGATAACAGATATTCCTGGCCGGCTACAGCAATGGAGCTTCCTGAGGGACAGTGGTCCGTATATAACAGAAAAGGCATTACTCTGAGCGACTATATCATAACATGGCCTGATAAGAATGCTATCAATACATACCTTAAAGATACATATGGCTCTGATGTTACCTTTGACGATGTAATATGGTACACCTACAAATGTGATGAGCAGAACTACTGGCATAAAAAAGGTGGAGCGGAACCCTATACTTCCAACTGGTACATCAACGGATATGTACCTGAAGATGCAGGTTTGATTGACAGCATTACGATAACTGCATCCAGCAAAGAAAAAACTTATGACGGTACTCCCCTTACCGATAATTCAGTAGCTGACGTCGTATGTACAAGTAATAAGATCAACACAAGCGACCTGACAATAGAGCTTACGATGACCGAAGAAAGTACGATCACGAACCCCGGAAGTGTTTCCAATGTGATCGCATCAGCGGTTATCAAAGATTCTACCGGGGCGGTAATCGGCAGCAAAGATGCTGATGGAAAGGTTACCGGCAAGTTTAAGAATATCAATTTTGTACCCGGAACTCTTATGGTTAATGAGTATGCCGGAAAAATCACGGTTACAGTATACGGCGGCGAATGGACATATGACGGCAAAGAGCATGCTGCGTCGGTCAGCATATCCTCTGCTGAACCCGCTCGTAGTGTATCGGAACAGACGAGCCGGAGACGTAAACGTATCATTGAAAACGGTGAGATAAATTCACAGTCCCTTCCCACAGGATATTCAGTTACAAAGGTTATGACCTCTTCGGTTCAGAATGTGGAATATATAGAGTCTGAAACCGTGGTAGCACGCACCAAGATCACGGTGGTAAATGCAAACGGCGATGATGTAACCAACAATCTTAATATCGAATATGTAGCTGATGGTACTTCCTTTCTCGGTGCTGCGCTTAAGGTTAATCCGGCACCCATTAATGTAACCACATACAGTAACTCCAAGGTATATAACGGTGAAGTTCTTACCGCAGGCGGTAAGATGGAAGGCGTGGTTGAAAAAGATAAAAAAGATGTAAAACTGGTCATCACCGGAAGACAGTTAGAGGTCGGAAGAAGCCGGAATACCTACAGGATCGAGTGGGGCGACGCAAGTTGGAATAACTACAGGGTATATGATACTCTGGGCTGGCTGATCATAACCGACGGTTCCGAACCGGATAACCCGACACCCGACGATCCGACACCCGACGATCCGACCCCGGATAATCCGACGCCGGATAACCCGACACCCGATAATCCGACACCCGATAATCCGACCCCGGATAACCCGACGCCTAACAATCCGACACCAGACTGGACTACACTTATCACTACACTTTTCAATCTGACACCGGCTCAACCTACGCTCATCCCTGCACCTGACAATCCGACTCCCGATGAGCCTGCACTCGTCCCTGCGCTTGTCGCAGAGATACCTGCCGAGGAGGTTCCTGTTGCAGGCGTGCTCGGAGCATCCAGAGGCATAGAAGCTGATCACTCATCTGTACTTGGACAGAGAAGAGAAGCTGCAGAAGCAGGAGTTCTCGGTGCAAGACGTGACGCAGTGACGTCCGATGCAAACCAGATGGCAATGTACTTAATGCTTATGGGAGTAGCAACAGGAGTCGGCGGAGCGTATGTATTCGGCAGACGTAAGAAGCACGAAGACTAAACAGCAAACTAAACAGCAAACAAAATTAATGATCTCGCACGAGATACAGGAGCGGTCGCGTAAGCGGCCGCTCAATTTATATATAAATAAACATTCTATAAAGAATTAGCACTCATCGTTGACGAGTGCTAACAATGATGTTATAAATGATACAGAAGACGATATAAACCACTTTTTTACAAGGGAGGTGAGGATATGAACATACAGAAATTCACGCAGAAATCAGTGGAAGCGATCAATGAATGCGAGAAGCTCGCATATGAATACGGCAATCAGGAGATCGATGAAGAACATCTCCTCTACAGCCTTCTGACCATAGATGATTCCCTGATCTTAAAACTCATAGAGAAGATGGATATCAACACGGATTATTTCGTCGGCAAGGCCGAGGATGCCGTGGCCAGGCGTGTCAAAGTATCCGGCGCATCCAACATATATATGAGCCAGGACTTAAACAGGGTCCTGCTGGGAGCAGAGGATGAAGCCAAAGCGATGGGAGATGACTATGTCTCCGTGGAGCATATCTTCCTGTCGATGCTTAAGACTCCCAACAAGGCCGTCGATGCCCTTTTCAAGGATGTGGGGATTACCAGAGATCGCTTCCTTTCAGTTCTTTCGACCGTGAGAGGCAATCAGAAAGTGGTATCCGACAATCCGGAAGCCACATACGATACTCTGGCTAAATATGCCCAGGATCTGGTTGCACAGGCTGCAAGTCAGAAGCTCGATCCTGTCATAGGCCGTGACTCCGAGATCCGTAACGTGATCCGTATCCTTTCCCGTAAGACCAAGAATAACCCGGTGCTCATCGGTGAACCCGGTGTAGGTAAGACCGCCGTAGTGGAAGGCCTTGCACAGCGTATAGTACGCGGCGATGTTCCTGAGGGACTAAAGGATAAGAAATTGTTTGCACTCGATATGGGCGCTCTTGTTGCGGGCGCAAAATACCGCGGTGAGTTCGAGGAGCGTCTTAAAGCCGTATTGGATGAGGTAAAAGCATCCAACGGCCAGATCATTCTCTTCATAGATGAACTTCATACCATCGTAGGAGCAGGCAAGACCGACGGTGCCCTCGATGCCGGAAACATGCTTAAGCCCATGCTCGCCAGAGGCGAACTCCATTGTATCGGCGCCACGACGCTCAATGAATACAGACAGTATATCGAGAAAGACTCGGCGCTTGAGAGACGTTTCCAGCCTGTAATGGTAGATGAACCTACTGTTGAAGATACCATTTCCATACTGCGCGGTCTTAAAGACAGATACGAAGTATATCACGGCGTTAAGATCCAGGATAATGCGCTTGTTTCGGCCGCTGTCCTGTCTGACCGTTACATATCTGACAGATTTCTTCCCGATAAGGCCATCGACCTGGTTGATGAAGCCTGCGCTCTGATCAAGACGGAACTCGATTCCATGCCTACCGAGATGGATGAACTAAACCGCCGTATCATGCAGCTTCAAATAGAAGAGACCGCTCTTAAGAAAGAGGATGATAACTTAAGCCGTGAGCGTCTGGAAGACCTGCAAAAGGAACTTGCGGAGCTTAAAGATAAGTTCAATTCCATGAAGGCTCAGTGGGATAACGAGAAAGCTTCCGTAGATAAACTGAGCACCCTTCGTGAACAGATAGACGCCATTAACTCTCAGATCCAGGTAGCGCAGAGAGACGGCGATTATGAGACCGCCGCAAAACTTACCTACGGCGAATTACCCGCTCTTAAGAAAGAACTGGAAGCCGAAGAGGCATCCATTCAGAACCGCGACATGTCACTTGTTCATGAGGCAGTTACCGACGAGGAGATAGCGAAGATCATCTCCAGATGGACGGGCATCCCCGTTGCAAAACTTACAGAAAGTGAAAGATCCAAGACGCTGCACCTTGATGAAGAACTCCATAAGAGAGTGATCGGTCAGGATGAGGCTGTCACCAAAGTTAGCGAAGCCATCATGAGATCCAAAGCCGGGATCAAGGATCCGACCAAACCTATCGGTTCGTTCCTGTTCCTCGGACCTACGGGCGTAGGTAAGACAGAACTTGCCAAGAGCTTAGCGGCCGCACTTTTCGATGATGAGAACAACATGGTCCGCATCGATATGAGTGAATACATGGAGAAATTCTCCGTATCAAGGCTGATCGGAGCACCTCCCGGATATGTAGGATATGAAGAAGGCGGACAATTGACCGAAGCGGTCAGAAGAAAACCTTATTCGGTTGTACTCTTCGATGAGATTGAAAAAGCACATCCCGATGTATTTAATGTCCTGCTTCAGGTTCTCGATGACGGACGTATCACAGACTCACAGGGCAGAACTGTGGACTTCAAGAATACGATCCTGATCATGACCAGCAACATCGGTGCTCAGTATCTGCTTGACGGCATCAGGGACGATGGCACGATCGATGATGAAGCCACTTCCATGGTAACTGAAGATCTGAGGGCTCATTTCAGACCTGAGTTCCTGAACCGCCTGGATGAGACCATAATGTTCAAGCCTCTGACCAAAGAAAACATCACCGGCATCGTAGGTCTGATCGTGGATGATTTGAACGAGAGACTCTCCGACAGATCACTCCATGTGAAACTGACAGACGCCGCCCGCGATCACATCGTCGAGGCTGCCTATGATCCGATATACGGCGCACGCCCGTTGCGTAGGTATATTCAGAAGTATGTTGAAACCTTATCAGCTAAACTGATCCTTTCAGGTGAGGTTGATGAAGGCGACACCATTGCAATCGATCTTGAAGGCGATACGCTGGTAGCGAAGGTCGAGAAGTAAAAAAAACAGCCGCCTCGAAAACAGGTTCAAGAGCAGGTGCTTGGAAGCCCGTCGTTACTTGGCGAGGTTTTTTCGAGCCTAGTAACGCAACGAGGCAACAGCAGCGAAAGCGTGCCTGCGTTGAACTGTTTTCGAGGCGGCGTAACCTTTACACCGCCACCGTAGCGAGAGCGTGCCTGCGGTGAATTGTTTTCGCTGTGGCGTATCATTTCACCACTTCTCGTACGGACACCGATTCGCCGCAGTGAGAGCACGAAGTTGTACGAAGCATCCGCAGCCGCGGCACAGCCCGTCATGCAGGCGCTCGCATTCCTGACAGATCGCCAGCCGCTCGGCGTAGAGATCGTCAGGAGTCCGTAACTCGGGCGCGATGCGCTCCATATATTCGTTTAGGTTAAAATCAGCCCCCGAAGCTTCTATGAGGCATCGGGGGCATATGTTTTGTAATGATATCATTGGCTTGCGCCGACAGGCTTTAACCCATCACAACTTCTACATTAACTTCTTTCTTGGAAGGATCGAAAGGAATGATGCATCCGTCTACGGCCTGGCCGTCTACTGTCATGCTCTTTACGCCCTTCTCAACATCGGAAGGATTCTTAACGGTGATATTGTAGGTAGCGCCGCGGAACTTACGTGTTACCTTGAAATCGCCGAAGCCGTGAGGTACGCAAGGGTCTACCTGAAGTCCCTTGTGTGTAGGATATACGCCGAGGATGTACTGTGAGATATTGCAGAATGTCCACGCAGCGGTACCAGTCAGCCAGCTGTTCTTGCCTTCGCCGGGGATGTATGCATCGTTACCTGCTACCATCTGGCAGTATACATAAGGCTCGGTCTTGTGGATCTCGGAGATCTCTTCGGTGTATGCAGGGCAGGTCTTCTTATAGATCTCGAATGCTCTGTCGCCGCGGCCGATGACTGTCTCTGCTATGGAAACCCAAGGGTTGTTGTGGCAGAAGATACCGGCATTCTCTTTGTATCCGGGCGGATATGATGAGATCTCACCGAGCTCTAAGTGATATACGGTATATGCGGGCTGAAGGATCATTACGCCGTATTCGCAGTCGAGGTGCTCTTTTACGGAATCAAGAGCTTTCTGTGCGAGGCCTTCCTTAACACCGATGCCTGCGAGTGAGCAGAAACCGTTACTTTCGATGAAGATCTTGCCCTCTTCGCATTCCTTTGAACCGATCTTGTGGCTGTATGCGTCATATGCTCTGACGAACCAGTCGCCGTCCCAGCCGTCCTTGAGGACTGCATCGTACATGATCTGAACTTCCTTGCGGGCTCTCTCAGCCTCAGCGGTGTCGCCGAGAAGTTCGCATAACTGAGCGTATTCCTCGCCGTACTTAACGAACATGCCTGCAATGAATACCGACTCTGCAACGGGGCCTTCTGAAGGTCCGAAGCACTGGAAAGACTCACCGGGATGCTCTGAGAAGCAGTTGAGGTTTAAGCAGTCATTCCAGTCTGCACGACCGATCAGAGGAAGGTTATGAGGTCCTTTGTTATTGACTGTGAAGTCGAAGGATCTCTTTAAGTGCTCCATAAGAGTGGTAGCTACGCTCATGTCATTGTCGTAAGGAACCATCTCATTAAGGATGGAAGTATCGCCTGTCTCTCTTACATATGCGGACACGCCTGCGATCAGCCACAGCGGATCGTCATTGAATCCGGAACCGATGTCGGAGTTACCTCTCTTGGTAAGAGGCTGATACTGGTGATATGCGCTACCGTTCTGGAACTGTGTCGAAGCGATGTCGATGATACGCTCTCTTGCACGCTCGGGGATCAGATGTACAAAACCGAGGAGATCCTGGTTGGAATCTCTGAAGCCCATTCCGCGGCCGATACCTGACTCGAAGTAGGAAGCGGAACGGCTCATGTTGAAGGTTACCATACACTGATACTGGTTCCAGATGTTGACCATACGGTTAACTTTGTCATTGGAGGATTCCAGAGTGTAGATGGAGAGCAGGTTGTTCCAGTACTCGCTTAACTTGGCAAAAGCAGCTTCTACGTCGGCATCAGTCTGATACTTTGCAAGAAGCTTGTTTGCGGGATCTTTCTTGATAACGCCCTTGGATTCCCACTTGTCATCATCGGGATTCTCGCAGTAGCCGAGAACGAATACGAATGACTTGGTCTCACCGGACTTTAAGTCTACATTGAGCTGATGAACGCCTACAGGTGCCCAGCCGTGTGCGATGGAGCCTGTGCATGCGCCCTTTTCGCATACAACTTCGGGATTGCTGTTGTCGTGATATGCTCCAAGGAATGCATCTCTGGATGTATCGAATCCGTCAACGGGTGCATTTACGGAGAATACTGCGTAGTGATTGCGGCGCTCTCTGTACTCGGTCTTGTGATAGATCGTAGATCCGATCACTTCAACTTCACCGGTAGAGAAGTTACGCTGGAAGTTTCTGGAATCGTCATCTGCGTTCCACAGACACCACTCAACATATGAGAAGAGTTTGATGGACTTATCCGCGGATGAATCGTTGGTCAGCTTGACCTGATGGATCTCGCAGTTATCATCTGTGGGAACGAAAGAAAGAACCGATGCCTTAACGCCGTTCTTGGATGAATTCCACTTGCTGTATCCGATACCGTGACGGCACTCATAAGAGTCGAGCTCGGTCTTGGTGGGCTGCCAGCCGGGATTCCATACGCTGTCGCCGTCCTTGATATAGAAATATTTACCGTTTATATCAGCGGGGACATCATTGTAACGATAACGGGTGATACGCAGAAGCTTGGCATCCTTATAGAAAGAATAACCGCCCATCGTGTTGGATATAAGTGTAAAATAACTGTTGCTGCCCAGATAGTTGATCCAGGGCAAAGGAGTCTTGGGTGTGGTGATCACATACTCCTTGTTCGGGTCATCAAAATAACCGAATTTCATGCTATACCTCCAATAGTAGTTTCTTGACATCAGGGTTGTCATAGTTGTATTATTTATACCCTGAAAACAGACTGCTGCTGCGTAGTGCAGTGCAGAGATAATTATATCAAATTGTCTGTTATAAGTACACTTTTTTTGCACTATATCGCTGAAAACAGCCCCTCAAATCCGATATGTATGAGTATATAGCCGTGTGCCATTTCGGCATGGAGGCGGTGCTTAAAAGAGAAATATCCGACCTGGGATATGAGATAACGAATTCGCAGGATGGCCGCATCTGCTTTAAGGGCGGACCGGAGGCCCTTGCGCGGGCAAATATCTTCCTTCGCACGGCCGAAAGAGTGCTCATCAAGATAGGGGAGTTCGATGCGACCACATATGAAGAGCTTTTCCAGGGGACCAAGGCGCTTGCCTGGGAGGAATTTATCCCCGAGAACGGGCGATTCTGGGTGACCAAGGTCGCGACGGTCAAGTCCGCACTTTTTTCTCCGAGGGACATTCAGTCCGTCATGAAAAAGGCGATGGTCGAACGCATGAAAAAGACTTACCGGCGGGATGTGTTTGCCGAAGACGGCGACGATTATCCCGTAAGAGTCTTCCTGTATAAGGATAATGTGACAGTCGGCCTGGATTCGAGCGGTGAGAGCCTTCACAAGAGGGGATACCGGAAGCTGAACAATCAGGCTCCGATAGCCGAGAACCTGGCAGCAGGCCTGATCATGCTGACCCCCTGGCACGGAGACCGCATCCTGGTCGATCCTTTCTGCGGGAGCGGCACATTCCCGATAGAGGCCGCCATGATGGCTGCGAACATCGCCCCCGGAATGAACAGAGAGTTCACGGCCGAGGACTGGACACATATCATCCCCAGGAAGGCATGGTATGAGGCCGGCGATGAAGCAAGAGACCTGATCCGGCATGATATCGAGACAGACATCCAGGGATATGACATAGACGATGCCTGTGTCACAATATCCCGGGAGAATGCGAGAGCGGCAGGCGTTGATCATCTGATACACTTCCAGAGGCGGGACGTCAAAGACCTGTCTCATCCGAAGAAATACGGCTTCATCATCACGAATCCTCCTTACGGCGAGAGGATGATGAAAGACGGCGAATTAAAGGAACTCTACCGGACCATCGGAGAAAGATACAAAGCTCTGGATTCCTGGTCGATGTACCTGATCACCGCGTACGAAAATGCAGAATATGACATAGGTCACAAAGCAACCAAAAACCGCAAGATCTACAACGGTATGATCAAAACATATTTTTATCAGTATATGGGGCCGAAGCCTCCGCGCAGAGCCCCGGAACGGGAAGGGATTAAGGCGTGAGCGCTGCCGGAGATATTTATTCCGTATATAAGAAAACATTGATAGCGGCCCTTATATGCGCCGTATTCCTGCTGGGCGGCTCTTTTGCCTATGTTGCGCTGATGCATCCGGTGAGTCTTACGGCTTCCCGCGGAGTCCAGGACGCGACCCATGCGAGCGTGGGTTCTGTGGGCATGTCACAGAGTTCGTCTTATGCGGCCCAATCCGCAGCCGACTCTGACGGCACATCTCTTTTCCTGAATGCCGCATCATCCGATTCGGAGTATCTGTGGGTACCCATTCCCGACGGTATCGCCAGCTCCGACATCACGATCGAGAACCACTACATGGACAGGCAGCTCTGGGTATGCATAGCCGGCGGAGATGCAGAGTACTATAATGACAATTACATTTCGGGCAACTTAAACGGCGTATCGTACGGCCAGGCTGTGGCCGACAATGACCGTACGGTCCTGAAATTCGATATGGATCAGGTTTATGAATACAACACTATCTACGAAGACGGGGTTCTTTATATCGGAAAGCTCCGTCCCAGAGAGGTGTATGACAGGATCGTGATCATCGACCCGGCAGGCGTGGTACCGATCGAGTATGCCAATGCCGATTCGCTTTCCGCCGCACGGATCTGCCAGGATATCTCGTCCAAGCTGCTGACGGCACTTGAATCCAAAGGCATCCGCGTATATGTGACGAGCCTGGATGAGAGGGTTGCCGCCAATGAAGACAGCCTGTCGCTCCTTACAGAGGTTAAGCCGGACATGTATATCCGCATAGAGACTTCATATGATGAAGACTCCAAAGTATACGGGACGGAGACGATATATAACGGTACGTATTTTATCCCGGGATTCGGATCGGTCGAGCTGGCGGATCTTTTAGAGGCCAATGTGACGACGGCCATAGGCGGAAAAGCCATGGGGCTTGCCGAAGCCGGAGAAAACGACGAGATCATCCGCAGGGCGACTGTTCCGGCTGCTACCATCAAGATCGGATACTATACCAATACGCAGGAAAACATACTGCTTAACAGAGATGACTACAGGACCAGGATCGCTGACGGCATCACGGCGGCGATCGAGCAGGCCTACGACGGGGACGGGCAGAGGTAAGACATGAACAGGATAGTTTTTGCGACGGCTAATCAGGGCAAGTTAAAAGAGATCCACCAGATCCTATCCGATACCGGATTTGAGATCGTGTCGATGGCGGAGGCCGGAATAGATATCGATGTCGAGGAAGACGGCACCACTTTTGAGGAAAATGCTCTCATCAAGGCCCGCGCTGTTGCGGCCAAGCTCCCCGATGATATCGTGATGGCTGACGATTCGGGGCTTGAGATCGATTATCTCGGCGGCGAGCCCGGCATCTACTCGGCCAGATACTTGGGGCACGATACCCCCTACCATGAGAAGAACATGCACTTCATCAAACTCCTCGAGGGAGTTCCCGATGAAAAAAGAACCGCCAGGTTCGTATGCGCGATAGCAGCCGTGCTCCCCGGCGGCCGCGAGATCACCACTCACGGAACCTACGAGGGCATGATCGGATATGAGGAAAAAGGAGAAAACGGTTTCGGTTATGATCCCGTCTTCTATCTTCCTGATGCGGGATGCTATTCCGCTGAACTGACGGATGAGGAAAAACACGCAAGGAGCCACAGGGGCAAAGCCTTAAGGGCCATGCGTGATGAATTGAAGAAGATATATGCGAATACTGATAATAAGTGATACACACAGATACCATGAGCCGCTCGAGGGGATCCTCAAGAACGACGGGCCTTTTGATCTGCTGATCCATTGCGGAGACTTAGAGGGTGAAGAGGATCAGATCGACAGACTGACGGGCCCTACCTGCGCATGTGTGATGGTTCCCGGCAACAACGACTTTTTCTGTACACTTCCCAGAGAAAGGGTGCTGAAGATAGCAGGGCTTAAGATATTGGTCACTCACGGCCACAATTATTATGTGTCCATGGATCCGAGCATCTTAAAGAGCGAGGCATATGACCGCGGGATGGACATAGTGATGTTCGGACATACCCATAAGCCGCTCATTGATGAGTCGGGTCCCGTCATCGCGATCAATCCGGGGTCCCTTACCTATCCCAGACAGAACGGCCGCCGGCCTTCATATATAGTGATGGAAGCAGAAGAAGGAAGAGCGCCTTCTTTCGAAATAAGGTATCTGTAAAGAAATCGCAGATATGATAAGATAATCAGTGACGGATGACCGATCCGTACATATGACATCGGGGTGTGGCTCAGTTTGGCTAGAGCACCTGGTTTGGGACCAGGGGGTCGCAGGTTCGAATCCTGTCACCCCGACACTTTCGTTTTTTCTTTATACATTTCCTTATCGGCGCGGTTGATGACCGCGTCGATATTTGTATTATCGTCTATCGTTTCCGTAACTATGCCTATGCTGGCCGAGAGTACATACTCTTTCGAAGATTTGGTCTGGAGGTCCTTTAATGTTCTGTGGAAGCTCTCTGCGCGTGCGCTTAAGATCTCATCGCCATAATACCCGACCCCGATGATATAAAATTCATCCCCGCCGGCTCTTACACAGATCTCTCCGGGAAGCGTACTCTGCATTACGGCCGTACTTAGGACCTTGATACCGTAGTCGCCCTCCAGATGCCCATAGGTGTCGTTTATATTCTTAAGCCCGTTCATGTCGATCACGGCCACGAAGAGTTTTTCGCCGTGATGATTCTCAAGGGATATTTTTTCCAGCTGATGGGTCATTCCCCTGCGGTTATACAGACCGGTCATACTGTCGCGGATCGACATTAATAACAACTGTCTTTTGGTTCTGGACATTTCCAGAGCGTTGTTAACGAACCGCAGCCATGTACGATATACAAGCGTCAGTGTGCAGGGATCTTCCAGAGATCTTCTGATGACGGCATATCCGAATGTTATCTTTTCAAAGTGGAGAGGAGAAAAATAAAAGATGCTCGGCTCGATCGTTTCATCGCTTAAAAGGGGAGTCATGATCCCTGTGTCGAATGTGACCGGCGCCGTGCTGACATCAAACTCTCTGTTCGGAAGCAGATGGGCGGAAAGCGCGACGGTCATCTTTTCCGGATAGTCCTTGCGGTCATCCAGGTCGTCGCTCAGCCAGTTTTCCTTCAGACAGAGCTGATAATCTCTGAAGGGCTTTAGCAGATAGATGAGCTCGCCGATCTTCTCAAGGCATGCTTCGGGTGAGCCCGAGGCGGTGAATTCTTCCATGCAATAGCTCTCCATGAGCCGTCCGAAACTGATTTCGTCAAGCTCGTTATCCGAAGAACTGTTGTATGCCACCAGATACGAGATACGTCGGAAAGCACTCAGAGACCTCTCGATACGGGGAGCGCAGCCGCAGCTTATGCCGGGGAAGAACATCTCTTTGACTTCCGATTCATACGGCAGTATCTCTTTTCCGGGATCGATGATCTTCCTCAGATAGTCGACGGTCTGCGATGCGGAAAAAGTGTCCGCCGCATCATATGCCGAAAGGATGACGTCGTTGCAGCATCCTTCCATGGTGGTATCGAAACCTATGACGGTGATATCTTCGGGAACATTGATCCCGAGCTGCCTTAACCTGTAGATCAGTCCCAAAGCCATGTGAGTGCTGGTACAAAGTACGGCTTCCGGCATGGAGATCTCTCCGTCCGCCAGCTGTCTGGCCAGCGTATCGCCGCTGGAATACCAGAAATCTCCATATACGATATGCTCCTTGCTGACGCTATAGCCTGCCTTTTCTATCTCATCAAGGCACACATTCAGCCTTTCTTCCGCAACCTCGTTTCCCTTGGGGCCCGTAAGTATGCACAGGTTCTTTTTGCCGTGGACTTCGATCATGTGTCTGCACATCTCGCGAAGGGCCATTTCGTTATCGCTTTTTATCATCGGCAGGTCGCCGATCGACATTTCAAGGGTTACGACAGGAAGATCGGGATGCGCTTTAAGGCATTCGAGCAGTTCGGGTAATATGCGCCCACCCTCGCCCAGAACGAGATTCACCGAATCGAGGATCAGTCCGTCGATGCTGTCAAAATTCATGAGACGGAAGATATTAGACTCCGCCTCCACATATGTCTCGCGTTGGAATTCCAGGTGGGTCAGGGGTGAAAAAACGGAAAAATGATATCCGTATTTCCTGCATTGGGTAGCGATCCCGTTTATTATCCTTATCCCGTGAGATGCCTCCGGCTGTGCCGTAAAGAGTGCGATGTTCTTTCTGCGCATTTCTTTTAACCCTTTTTTGATGAAAAAGAACCCTATATATACAAAATTGTAAATGTGTAGTGTCGCAATGTCTACAATTTCGAGGTAAAATAGTGTATAAGTCTCCGGTTGTATTTTTGAGAGTAATTATATGTATTACAATATCTCGTTTGATATAGCCGCAATACTTGTTCTGGCAGTGATTGCGATCGGAATGAGCACCGTTCTGTATACTGATACGAGCGGTCATAAGCTTGTGCGCAGATATGTGTACTCTGTGATCATCTGCGCCATCGTCGATATCATCACCGCATACACGATCTGTTACGGATCCATGGTTCCGGATCCCCTTAATATCATTCTGAACACCATTTATCAATATGCATCCGTTTTCTGCGTTGCTGTGGCGATGCGGACTATCCTGAATTATTATCCGAGCGCGTCGCGGACATCGATAATCATCAACAGAACGCTTCTTTATGCGCAGGCTGCTTTTGTTACGCTCAACCTGTTCACAGGGTGGCTCTTTACATTCGAGGACGGCGTATATATTCACGGAAAAATCTATTACATCGCTTATGTTCTTTCGCTCCTCGTAGTCTTCCACATGCTTGTTGTCGTTGTAAAAAACAGGGCCGACAGGCCTGCCACGATAACCAGGATCATCATTCTTTTCCTTTTCCTGCCGACGATCTTCACCGTGATCCAGATGATCTTCAGTTCGATCCTTCTCATCGCATTCGGGGAGGCATTCTCTGCTCTCATCATGCTCTTTGCATTGGAGACTCCCGATTACCGCGCACTCATGAAGACGATGAATGAACTCGAGATAGCCAGGGAAGAGGCCAACATCGCAAGCCGCGCCAAGAGTGACTTCTTAGCGAACATGTCCCATGAGATCAGGACTCCGATTAACGGAATACTCGGAATGAACACGATGATATTAAGGGACTGCGACGATCCTCAGGTGGTCGAATATGCCGAGAATATCCGTATCGCCGGCAACGGGCTTCTGTCCATAATCAATGATATCCTGGACCTTAGTAAGATCGAGTCAGGCCGGATGGAGATCCTGCCCGCAAATTATGAACTGTTTTCGATAATGAACGATTGCTATCAGATGAACAGGATGCGTGCGAGCGAAAAGGGACTGGATTTCATCATGGAAAACGATCCGAACATGCCGGCGCAGTACTACGGCGATGAGGTCACGATCCGTCAGATCATGAACAACCTCATATCAAACGGCATTAAATATACCAAAGAGGGTTCGGTCACCGTGTCGGTCTCTTTTTCGGAAGATGATAAGGTCTACGATCCGGACAGAGGTGAACAGGGAGCGCTTTTGATCGCAGTGTCGGATACCGGCATTGGCATCAAAGAAGAGGATTTAGATAATCTTTTCAAGAGCTTCACCAGACTTGAAGAAAGCCGCAACCGTCATATCGAGGGAACAGGGCTTGGTCTTAACATCACACAGAACCTGGTCAGCATGATGAACGGTACGATCGAAGTGACCAGCGAATACGGCAAGGGATCGGTATTTACCGTTAAGATCCCTCAGAAGGTCGTAAGCCACAAACGCATGGGCGACTTTGATACAAGGCAGAAGGAGCGCGTGAATTCCGATATTATCGGAACGAGCACATTCAAAGCTCCCGGCAAAAAGGTTCTCGTTGTCGATGACGTGAAGATGAACATTTTGGTATTCACCGGTCTTCTTCGCGGTACGGAGATGACCATCGACAGCGCACTCTCCGGACCGGCGGCTATCGAGATGACTAAGAATACCAAATACGACATAATCTTCATGGATCATCTGATGCCCGGAATGGACGGCATCGAGGCATTCCATATGATACGTGATGACGAGGGCAATATAAACCGTGACACGCCGGTCGTGGTACTTACCGCCAATGCGATCGTCGGCATGCGTTCGTCGTATCTGGAAGAAGGATTTGATGAGTACTTAAGTAAGCCGGTTGAGCAGAAAGATCTGCTCAAGGTGGCCGAAGAGATATTGGGTGACAGATAATGGCAAGAATATCCGTAAACATAGATGAAGTTAAGGTCATGCTCAGGCGGGAAGGCATGTATATCATCAAGAACAGAGATGAGATGGAAGAGGCGCTTGATGTCATGACGGAGTTTTACAGAGATGATGATCTGTTCATCTGGTTCTGCGGCGGTGAGTATGATGAGACGACTACCCGGAATATCATGCGGGCCGGTCTTTATTCGATGCCCAATTTCATTATCTACGCCGATTCTCCGGAAGTTAACGCTGTTGCCGCATGGATCCCTCCCGGAAATAAGAATCTACCCGTCATTCCGTATCTCAAGAACGGAGGCATCGAGCTCTATAAGCAGAACGGCTTAGGGATAGCCTACAAACTCCTAACTTACCAGGGGTATGCATCCAGGATGCATAAGAGCATCACGGGAAAAGGAGACTGGTATCTGTTTTCCTATGCTGTTAAGCCGGGGCTTGATTACAACGAGTTCAGTCAGAAACTCCTGCGACCGATGACCAAATACGGCTGGGAAACCGGAGAATCCTGCTATAGCGAGGTTACTTCGGAACTCGGCGTAAACTTTATGAGAGCTGCGGGATTCCAGGTCCGTGATCAGGGCAGGATCCCGAGGAGCAACGTGAATTATTTCGGGGTCATGGTTTAGTAAATGATGAATGCATTTAATATTCTTTTGACAATTCAGATAATCTGCGTATGTCTTTCTTTCGTTTCGATAGGAAGAGTCCTATCGGTGCGAAATTCCGTAAGCTCGAGATACCTCGTGCTCACGGTCATCTTCACGATGCTCTATTCCATGGGCTATCTGGAGGAGATGCTCGCACGTACGCCGGACGCCGCACTGGTAAGTTATGTGATCCAGTATTTCGGCCTCGCATTTTTGCCGGTTGGGTATTTCTGCTTTACCTGCGATTATCTTAACGTAAAGCTCAATACCGTCCTTAAGTGGCTGTTCTTCGGAATAGGAGCCTTTATCTTTTCGCTTGTTGCGCTCGCCCCGTATGCAAACCTCTATTACGGCGGTTATGAGTTTGTTGATACCGGTCTTTATCCCCATCTTGTTACGCAGAAAACTCCTGTTTACTGGGCATATCTGATCGTGGAGACGGCGTTCCTTCTGGCCAGTGCGATCCTTTTTGCGGTTAAACTGCGCTTAAGCCGGAACAACAGGATGCGTGCTCTCTTGCTGGCACTGTTCTTTGAATCACTTCTTCCCATCCTGGGAACGATGTTAAATATCCTGGATCTGCTTCACGGATTCGAACCATCGAGTGCGGTCGTGAGCATTATGGCGGTTCTGATCACGTTTACTCTGACCAGCGGAAAAATGGCGGACGTCCGCGAGGTTGCATATGCGAACCTGTACCGTAACGTCGGCATGGGTATAATCATCGCTGATGCTTCAAAGAATTATCTCGACAGTAACTTTACCGCACAGACTTATCTTCCCGTTCTTAAGGAAATGGTTCCCGGAACAGCGCTGCATCTTCCGGAGCTTCCTCTTTTCCAGGGTCTTGGAGAGCACTATTTCGAGCTCGAGGGAAGAATGTATGTAAGTACCTGCGTCAGGCTGTTTGAAGCAGGCAACAACATCGGTTACATCATCTCGATAAACGATGTATCGGAGATCCGTCAGCGTGTTGAGGAAATGCGAAAACTCAAGGAAGAGGCAGATGCTGCCAACGATGCTAAGAGCCGGTTCTTAGCGAACATGAGTCACGAGATCCGCACGCCTCTGAATGCGATCATCGGCATGAGCGAACTTTCCGAAAAAGAAGAATCCACAGAAGTCGTTCATGATTACGTTGCGCAGATCAAGGCAGCAGGCAAGGTGCTGGTTGATATAGTATCGAACGTGCTTGACATCTCCAAGGCTGAGTCGGGCAAACTCGAACTTACCATGGTGGAATATGATGTGGTCGAGTTCTTTAATTCCGTGATCAACATCACCAACATGCGTATCGGTGATAAGCCCGTTGAGTTCCTGATCGATGTGGATCCCACTATTCCCCGCAGGCTTTACGGTGATGATGTGAGGTTAAGACAGGTGTTCATGAACTTCCTGGGAAATGCCGAGAAATACACGGATACCGGGCGCATCAAGCTTACTGTGGACGGGCATGTAGAGGGCAAACGCGTCAAACTGACCGTATCGGTCAAAGATACCGGGCGCGGCATAAAAGAAGACGACATAGACCAGCTGTTTAAGCCGTTCTCACAGGTTGATACCCTTAAGAACAGGGGAATCACGGGAACCGGGCTCGGTCTTAACATAGCAGCCAAACTTATCGATCTGATGGACGGGTCGTACTCCGTGAAGAGTACCTATGGTGAAGGGAGTACATTCTCTTTTGAGGTTTACGAAGAAATCGTTGATCCTGAACCTTTTGCAGGAGATAAGGAGCGTAAGATATATACGGCTGCCAAGTATCAGACATTTCACCTCTATGGAAAACGAGAGTCTGCTGAGACCAGGAAACTCATCGCCAAGCAGCAGAAGGTCGGAGAAAAGAAGTATCCCAATGCGCGGGTGCTTGTCGTTGATGACAACAAGGTCAATGTCAAGGTGCTCAGCGCATACCTGAAGAAGTTTGATATAGCCGCCGATGTCGCGATGGGCGGAGAAGAAGCGATCGAAGCGGTTAAGAACAAAGAGTACGATCTGATCCTCATGGACCATATGATGCCCGGCATGGACGGCGTCGAAGCGACCGGGATCATAAGAAAACTTGAAGTGCCGTGGGCAAGGAGCGTGAGGATATCGGCATGTACGGCCAACGTCATCAAGGGCGTTGAAGAAGAGTTTAAAGAAGCGGGAATGGATGGATTCCTGCCCAAACCGGTTCAGTTTGATGACCTGTCAGAGCATCTGTACAGGATGCTCGACGGGAAATGATATGAGCGAAAATGTGAGATCATGATTTGGAAAGGAGTACTTTATGTTTGATTTTCAGTATTATACCCCGACCAAAGTGGTTTTCGGTAAAAACACGGAGAGCCGTGTGGCGGAGCTTATCAAAGAGTTCGGCGGAACGAAGGTCCTTATACATTACGGCGGCGGAAGCGTGGTCCGTTCGGGACTGCTTCAGCGTGTGACGGACTGCCTCGATGCTGCGGGCATAAGTTTCGTTACGCTTGGCGGCGCCGTTCCCAATCCTCATCTGGGACTTGTATATGAAGGAATAGAACTCTGTAAGAAAGAGGGAGTGGATTTCCTTCTGGGCGTAGGCGGCGGCAGCGCGATAGATTCTGCCAAGGCGATCGGATACGGCGTAGCCAACGAAGGAGATGTCTGGGACTTCTATGATTATAAGCGCAAAGCGACCGGATGCCTCCCTTTAGGCGTGATACTTACGATCGCAGCGACAGGAAGCGAGATGAGCGATTCCTCTGTCATCACCAAAGAAGAGGGACTGGTTAAGCGCGGATACAGCAGCGATTACTGCCGTCCGAAATTCGCGATCATGAATCCCGAGCTCACCATGACTCTCCCCGATTATCAGACTGCATGCGGATGCACCGATATCATGATGCATACGATGGAGAGGTATTTTACCAACGGCGGAAACATGGATATTACGGATGCTCTGGCTGAAGGACTCTTAAGGACAGTGAAGGATAACGCGCTGATCCTCTGCAAGGATCCGAAGAACTATGAAGCCCGCGCCGAAGTCATGTGGGCGGGAAGCTTAGCGCATAACGGACTGACCGGGTGCGGAAACGACGGCGGCGACTGGATGACTCATAAGCTCGAGCATGAGTTAGGAGGCCTGTATGATGTGGCACACGGCGCCGGCCTTGCGGCAATTTGGGGCAGCTGGGCCAGATATGTCTATAAGGACTGCCTGCCTCGCTTTAAGAAGTTCGCGATCAATGTCATGGGAGTTGAGGATAAGGGCACAGATGAAGAGATAGCGCTTCGCGGAATAGAAGCGATGGAAGATTTCTACAGGAGCATCAACATGCCTACTAATCTTCGTGAACTGGGCATCGAGGCGACAGATGAGGACCTTGTTCTCATGGCGAAAAAGTGCGCGATCGGAGTAGGCGGCGAGATGGGATCCGCCAAAGTGCTTAACGAAGAGGCAATGCTTGCGATCTACAGAGCCAGCATGTAAAAAGGGCCGGCCCCGGCCGGGGACAGGATGATAGAATGTGCCGGCTTAGCCGGACGGACAGGATGATAGAATGGAAAACGAGTATATATACCCGGATAAAGATGAACTTGACGGACTGGTTTTAAAGGCAAAAGCGGGTGATGATGAAGCCTGGAGTATGCTTCTTGAAGCATGCAAGGGCTTTATCCACTATCTGGCCTGGGGCAGGATAAAAGGGATGAACCTTAAGAGGCCCGAAGAGATTGAACGGGAACTGTTTCAGGCTGGGTGGGTCGGCTTTGCAAGTGCACTTAAGAGATATGTACCCGGTGGAAAAGCCGGGTTCCTGACTTATGCAAGAAAAGATATCGAAGGGGCTATATCTGACCAGCTTAAATTCGAGTTCGATAACGGTATAGCGGACAAACCTAAAGGATTGACTGTAGTAGTCGAACATGCGAGTGGTAATACCGAAATGGAGCAGAGAACTTTTGAAGCGAAGATGACAGGCCCTGCCATGGCTGAGAAGGCGACGATCGGCATGACGATCCCCGAACCGACTAATCACGAATCATTCGGGCAGGCGCGAAGCGTTCTTCAGATCCTCAAGGTACTCAAAATGCTAACGGATGAGGACCACAGTTTAAGTAAGGCTGAACTACTTAAGCAGCTTCACTACTTCCGTCTGGGTACCTATGGAACCGACTGCACTCTCAAAGAAGAAAAAGGGGAGAAGATACTCAAGACCGATGACGGTACATATACCAAAGAACTCGACGAGATGCTCGCGGAACTTGACCCGCTTCTGCACACAGGCGATAACGATGATGATTATCTGATCAGATATTCCGGTTATGAAGAAGACCGCCTGTACAAAAAGATCAATAAGACCAAAGGGCAAAAATCCGGCCCCATAACCGATTTTTCGTATAATCATCTCTTTGATAAGGAAACTCTTGACCGTATCATAGCGCTCATCAGTCTCTCTGACATGTTCTCCGAAGAGGAGAAGATAAGACTGATAAAAAAACTGGTCGGAACTGCCAGCGTACATTATGACACGCCATTCATGGACGGTAATGATCTTAAGTTCAATCCTAAAGCCATACACGGCAGGTTTTCTGGGAGAAACGGGGCAGACAGGGAACTGGTCGTTAACAATCTTAGGACGATACAGTTTGCAATCAACAATCTGGTTCAGATCAGATTCAGGTTCAACCACTATACTGCCGATCACAAACTTATTCCCAAACAGGACTTTGCACATGCGCTGAGCCCGTATCACCTGGTCGTTTTTCACGACAACTATTATGTGATCGGATTAAATCAGGAATGGGGCGATAACAGGGTGCTTCACTACCGCGTGGATCTGATGTCGGATATTGAGATCGCACGCGACGAAGCAGGCGAAATGATCCCGATCAAAGTGTGTGATTTTACCGGTCTTCCGATAAGCAACGTGGACTGGGATCCCGGGAAGTATATGGCTGAACATCTGAACATGGCCTTCGACGAACCGCGTGATATAAAGATCAAAATCCCGGATACGGAATATACTCTTATCCACACCTGGTTTGGCAGTCATTTCCGTAAGGTCGACAGCATCACGGAAACAGATGAAGCCGGCAATGAGACCGGATACGACATCATAGTTGTTAGGACTTCGCCGTTCATGATCGTCAGCTGGGCAATGCAGTACGGCACCACCGTCGAGATCCTGGACGAGGAGATTCGGGAGAAGATCCGCGAGAGGCTGGAGGAATTGAGAGTACTGTATGAATAATATGTATAGTATCGCAGAATGGAATATAGATCGGAAAACAACAGCAGATGACTCATTAATCTTGCGGATAAATGAGATAATGGAAAATAATGATATTCTGTTTTTGACAGAAGTATGTGGGAAGGCCAAGACAACCCTGGAAAACAGATGGCTTAAATCACTGAGCACTGAGCTATACATTTATAATATTAGGAGAATAGGCAAAACGGAGTATATGATCGCTGTCGTTTCAAAGGACAAGTTTGATACAATCGCTTTTCTTGATGACAATGATGAATTACCAGTAGATTCCAGAATAAGTACTATCGGGATAAGTACCGTTCTAAAAGATAATAGAAAAGAATTCGTGATCAAAGGTGTCCGGTTACAGACGATATGTACCGGAAGGGAATTTAAAAATCAGACAGGAATGTTTGTTTCAGATGTCATTGATTCAAAGCCGGATATTATTATCGGTGATTTTAACTGGTCAACAACAATCGGAAAATACATAAACAAGATTTTGGGATCTGGTGAAAGGAAGAAAGAGAATATAGAGCATAGTAAGAAAATATTAAGGAAGATCCTTGGCGATAAAGAACTTGTTATTCCAAAAGAATATTCCGGCGAGGACAAACTGTGTACATTAATAAACCATGTGATTGATGACGATACGGTTGAATATGGAATCTGGCCGCATACTGATAGTGGCATCTTTAGTGCTAAAACGAGAAACCATAATACATACATACTCAGTAATCCGGACAGAGTGATGTGGAATACCAAGGCTGTAAGCGGGATCAAAAAAACATATTCGCCCTTATTATTTGATGGAAACACAGATTTTTTCAATGACTGGCCATCCGATCACAGCATTTTGAAATTTATGTTTTCCATAAGCGGTTAAAACCCGCCTTATCCTCAAATATTTAAAGATACCTTCCTCCATATTATAGGCGTAACCGATTCACCTATAAAATGGAGGATTTTTATATGAAAAACTATATGCAGCAGTACCTTGGAAATGACTATGGCAAGGATCACTTAAGAAACTTTTGTCTCTATTGGATGAAAGCGTATGACGGAAGCGGTGATGAGTGGAGAAAGGGGAATGATCTCGACTGTATCTGCTTCGACGGAGACCTGAGGGCCGACACGCTCATGAGCGCATGGACGCCGGTCAAGTGGGTTGCGGACTGCCTGAACAAAGATACGGGCATGAAGTTTTATAAGAGAGCCAAAGACCGTGAATATCCCGATCATTATCTGAAACTCCTCGCAACGGACAGGGATGCATATCTTCCGCGTAAACACAGACTTACCGGCCTTCTTGATGAGTTTCTTGAACTTGCAGAGCTCAGGTGTAACTTCATTCTTTTGCCCGTGAGGGAAATGAACTGCGCGAGATACAAAAGCGTGATAAACGGAGAGGAAGTGTGGCTCTGCGACGAGGTTCCCGCGACTCTTTCCCACATATTTGATAAGGACAGCCTCGGAAGATTTTTCCTCGGGGATGACGGAGAAGTCGATGAAGAAGCGGTTGTCTCATGGGTTAAGCGTGAGCACTTGGAAATGGGCTTTGAAGACGGATGCATCGCGCGCGAACGTGTCCGTCCGCTCATACCGGGAGCGGATCCGTATGAGGCGAGATGGCTAACGGATGAAGACGAGATATATGCGGCGCTTGAGTATATGATCGGTTTTCTCGCGGAGAGACAGTGGGTGCTAAGCCACGGGATGACGGCTGAAGCGGTCTGAAGAGCGGATTGGAGGAGAAAGATATGATCCTGTACAAGTATACGGCTGACTGTTCGGCCACGGAATATAACGAAGTGAAGATGAATAAGAAAAAGCAGGAAGAACTGTTTTCCCGCAGAAGTGATATCACCGAGATAAACAGCGCTTTTTACACCGAATACAGTATTGATAAGAAATACATGATAGCCGTAACGGATATACTGCGCGGGCGTATGACCATCGTAGCCGCGCACGATTTTGAAGTGAATCCCGGTCAGGTGGAGGGGTGCATCAGAGCCAAACTTCCCGGTGTTAAGATCATGAAGTCGGAGGAGATCACTCTGGAAGTTTTCTGTCAGGAGATCACAAGAGCTGAGAGGAACAACTGGACAGAGAGAGGGCGCAGGACCATAATCACGGACCTCGGCCTGAACGTTGAACCGGAGGGTTTCAGTTTTTTTGATGGTCCTCCTTACCGGCTTGAGGAAAAAATCTATACAGCCGACGGGACCGCCAAAAGAAGTGTTAAGCAGCGCCTTAGGGACATTCTTGCCTCTGAAGGTTTTATCGAGGAGATCAGCCGGATCTATTCGAACGAGAATGAAAAACGATTCCTCGGTCATCCAGTGCATTACCTGATCAGCGCTGGCGATAAAGGCGCGGCTGACGATATGCTCGATATCCTGATCCCGGCACTCATGGCTAACAAAAGACTCGAGTCGGGACGAGTATGTTCCATTACAGATCTGAAATCCAAAGCGTACAGGGAGGAGAACTTTTTCAACATTTTCCCTGCCATGCGCGGAGGCACGGTCGTGATCAATCTGACCGGGGAAACCGATGATGGAATGTATGCTACCGGATATCATGAACTGGCGGAGCGACTGGGCAGGAAACTCGGAGAATACGGAAATGATACGCTTTTCATATTCGTTGATATATCAGGCAAAAGAGCCATCACTAACGAGACGATCATATCTATCTTAAGCAATGCGGATATGATCCAGTTAAACGAAGGCCAGGGTGATCTGAAGAGGGCGTCCGCGTACTTAAAAAGGCTTGCCGCAAAAACCGAGTATCATGATTATCGGCTCGAAGACCTGACAAGATATCTTCCGCAGGATAAAGATTCGTATTCGGTTTCCGAGATATATGCCGCCTACAACAAGTGGTACGGAAGCGGCCTGAAAACTCATATATACAAGGCCTATAAGGAAAAGGACATGATCCGGATCGATCTTAAGAAAAAGGTCGACAAGCCCTATGAACAACTGCAGAAAATGATAGGTCTGGCCGATGTTAAAAAGGTCACGGATGAGATACTTTCGGTAGCGAAGATGCAGAAGATGAGGAAGGACATGGGCCTTACCGATACAAAAGCGTCGATGCACATGCTCTTTTCCGGGAATCCGGGTACCGCCAAGACTACGGTTGCGCGGCTCTTAGCACAGATTCTCAAAGAGGAGGACGTATTGTCAAACGGGCATATCGTGGAATGCGGCAGGCAGGATCTTGTGGGCAAATATGTCGGCTGGACAGCGAAGATCGTTGAGGAAAAGTTCCGGGCCGCACGAGGCGGGATCCTCTTCATAGACGAGGCGTATTCGCTCGTGGAGGATGGACGCACTTACGGGGCGGAGGCTATCAATACCATAGTCCAGCAGATGGAAAACTACCGTGAAGATACGATCGTGATATTCGCGGGATATCCGGAGAAGATGGAAGAGTTTCTTGAACAGAATGAGGGGTTGGCGAGCAGGATCGCGTTTCACATAAATTTCCCGGATTATACACCGGATGAACTCGTGTCGATCATGGATCTGATGGTCGGAAAACTCGGATACAGCATTGACGAAGACGTGCGAGATAAGTGTTACGGGTTATTTGCGGATGCCTCCGGGAACGAAAACTTCGGTAACGGGCGATTTGTCCGCAATACGCTTGAACATGCGATCATGCATCAGGCCGACAGGGTCCTTCGTAAGACCGGAAATACCGAACTTACCAAAGAGATGGCGGGAGAGCTGCTCCCGGAGGATTTTGAGATGATCGGTATCAAAAAACAGACAGGCAGGACGATAGGGTTTGGAGTATACTAGAGTGTATTGTAAGGAGGGTTCAGATGCACTACGCAGTATCCGATATTCACGGATGTTTTGATGAACTGATGAGGCTTATGGAGAAGATCGGCTTCTCCGATGAAGATACGCTTTACGTGATCGGCGATACGATCGACCGCGGCCCCAAGCCTGTCGAGGTTCTTACATGGATGATGGGCAGGCACAATGTGATACCGATCATCGGCAATCACGAATACATGATGATGCGGGTCCTGCTTCCCGGACTTAAGAAAGTGGATTCCGAGGAAGAAATCGAGAAGACCCTGACATATGATTTTCTCGTGGATTCCAATCTGTGGTTCTTGAGCGATAACGGCGGCAGGATCACAGCCGAGGCGTTCAGGAGTCTGCCCGAATACCGGAGAGAGGCTCTGCTCGATTATGTTAAAGAATTCTCCGTATATGAAGATATAGTTGTGAATGACAGGCACTTCGTGATGGTGCATACGATCAACGAGGATATTCACAGCTTAAGTGACCTTGAGAATGCCGATATCTATGACCTTGGCGCTTTTCTTATCTCGCGTCCTGATTTTGACGGGGTATGGGATCAGGAGGAGATCTTTGTGATCGGTCATACGCCCACATGGTTCCTCGATTGTAAAGATAATATGGTCTTCAGAAACGGCAATCTGATCAACATCGATTGCGGGTGTGTGATGGGAGGTCATCTCGCCGCGCTCTGTCTGGAGACGATGGAGGTTTTTTATGAGTAAGGTTTTAGTGATACCCGATATACATCTGAAGCCGTGGATATTCGATCAGGCAGAAGAGGTACTGATCAACACCGATTGTGAGTTTGCGGTTTTCATAGGCGATCTGGTCGATGACTGGAATTGCGAAAAGAACGTGGAACTCTACGAGGAGACGCTTCAGCGTGCGATAGATTTTGTGAGAAAGTTTTCCGAGACAGTATGGTGCTGGGGCAATCATGACCTGTCCTATCTTTGGGATCAGTATGATCATCCGGGGTATTCGATATTTGCTGCCGACATGGTGGTAGATATGTTTGAGGAATTAAGTGACAGCTTAGGATCGCCCGAACAGGCCGGGATCATCCACAGGATCGACAATGTCCTGTTTTCTCATGCGGGACTTTCAAATGAGTTTGTGGAATCGAACCTTTCTGATATGATGGATGATATAGACTGCATGATCGATATCATCAACGGATACGGCGTGGAGGAATTATGGGAGAATAACTCTCCGATCTGGGTCCGCCCGCAGTACGGTACCCTGGCCGAAGGAATGTATGATCACGGCCTTTTCCAGGTAGTCGGGCATACGCCTGTATCGAAAGTGTTCATGATGGAAAAAGTCCTTACGGTAGACGTTTTTTCGACTTCCAGCACAGGAAGGAAGATAGGTAACGAGGAACTGGCCTGGGTTGATACCTTGACCGGGGACTGGGGATACATAGAGTAGAGTTTTCGGCATGAAAAAAGTATTTAACTGGATCGCGGTAATACTGCTGTTATTACTGACGCTGATCATCATACTTACGGGAATATATATAGCCGACCCTGATTTCAAGGAGTGGGTCAATTCCCACGTCCCGAAGGTCAAAGTTACGCACGCTCCTGTCGTGACGACGGATGGATCATATAATATAGAGCCGGGATCGGCAGGCTCATCCGGTACCGGTATTGATGCCGGAAGCTATGGTGAAGCGTCTGTTCCCGGTCAGTCTTATTCCGAGCCTATAACGTATGGCGGGAGCGGCGTTCCCGCATATATGGATGATGACATCACGCGCTTCCTGTCGGGAGATGTTGATACGGATTATGTGGCGCCCGACATAAGTCAGATCATGATACCGAACGAACTTCTTACCAGGATAGGCGGGTTCGAACCTCTGACTCTTGATATCGGCGTCCTGTCGGATGAAGATGCCGATAGGCTGGAGCAGGAACTCGGCTATGGGGAGACCGGAGACGGACTCGATTTCGATCCGCTGATGTATCCGTATTATTCCATGCTCGACGATCAGTCCAAGCATCTCTATCGCCAGATCTATGCCAATGCCTGCGCTCTAAACGATGACTTCAGAGCAGTGGAGAGCAATGTGACCAAGGGGCAACTGGACAATGCGTTTACTGCGGTGTTCAACGATCATCCGGAGCTCTTTTGGCTGGATACCAAGTTCGGCGCGAGATACCGCGGGAACGGCGACTGCCTGGAACTGAAACTTTTCTTTAATTCTCTGGCCAATGATATCGATAGCACCAAGGCGCAGTTTGAAGCGGCGGCAGCAGGCATAAGCTCCGCAGGCGGCTCTCCCTATGAGACTGAAAAAGCGATCCATCAGGCGCTTGCAAACAATAACATCTACTCGCTCGGAGCACCGTATAACCAAAGCGGATACAGCGCACTCGTGAACGGATCTACCGTGTGTGCGGGTTACTCCAGAGCATTTCAGTATGCATGCCAGCTGGCTGGGATCCCGTGCTATTACTGCTCGGGATATGCCGGAGAGAATCACGCCTGGAATATCATCTGTCTTGACGGTGATTTCTACAATGTGGATGTGACATGGGATGACACGGACTCATCACCTGCGTATAATTATCAATGGTTTAACAAGACGGACGACGATTACGGAACGACTCATATCCGCAGGGATCTGTCGGTATACTTGCCTCCCTGTAACGGTACGAAATACCGCAATCTGGAGAGTGACCCGGCAGTGGATACTCAGAGTGCTCCGACAGGAGGGACTCCGGTTGCGCCTTCTTCCGGGGATGATACGCCGGGAGAGATATATCTGGTGCTGAATGTGCCCGCCGGGCAGTGATTATGGCCTATGCATGGAATCGCCGGATGAACACATAGAAACTGAACGATGGTGAAGGAATACGATACTAAAAACAATTTATTCGGAATATTAAAATACTGGGCTGCATTCTCCGTATTCATGCTGCACTACGGAGGATTCTGGCGAATTTACCGGGGATACCTTCTCTATGTGGAGTGGCACTATGAGAAGGTCACTTTCTTTCCGCCGGTCATCATCTTCTTAGCCATAAGCGGATTCCTGACAGCCGGTTCTCTTGACAGGAGCGGCTCTGTCAGAGAGTTCTTCTCCAAGAGGATCAAAAGAATATACATCCCGCTGTGGATCAGTACCATAGCATATCTGATCATGTATCTGATAATCGCGCGAGACAGGATTGACGGTTCGATCATCCTATGGCTGTTGACCAGCCTGGTCGGTATTGCGTATACGCCTTCCTGTCTGGCTGATTTTGTTACGGGTTCGGCCAACGGCGTGCTTTGGACGATCACGGTGCTCATCGAACTGTATGTGATCTCCGGACTTCTGTGGAAATATATTAAGAAGATCTCGGCCGGCATGTGGCTGGTGATTCTTCCGCTGCTTGCTTTGGCCAATGTCGGATCTGAGTTTCTGGATCAGCGCGGCGGTATAGCGGCTAAGCTTCTTGAGAGGACTTTTATTCCGTTTGCGGTATTCTACTTTCTGGGAATGGCAGCATATCTCTATCGCAGGGAACTTGGGAACAAACTTCATCTGATAGGCGCTGCGGCGGTCATCGTACTTCTCATATATCATAAGCTCAGGCTTCCGGATTACGGATATTATACGGGTATCGTCAGGGGGCTGCTTACATCTCTGGCCGCTGTCGGGATCGGTTCCTGGTCACCGGAGAAGATCGGAGATAAGGGGCTGGCCGGCATGTTCGGGCTGTTCAGCAGATTCGACTTTACATATGAGATCTACCTGTATCAGTGGGCCGTGTTTACGGTGCTGATCTTCCTCGGGATATATGAGACCGGAGAGTGGTATTCGGTGTACTATACCGCGGAATACTCGGTCTACGGAGTATCGCTCGTGATGTATCTTCTGACGCGCCTCCTCATGCGTAAACTTGAACATAAATCTCTTGACAAACTAAGGGATCATCTATAAAATAGGCAAGGTGACAACGAAATAAGCGATTTTTTTGCGGGTGTAGTTCAATGGTAGAACACCAGCCTTCCAAGCTGGACACGTGGGTTCGATTCCCATCACCCGCTCTTTTTATGCCCTAAAATACTGGATTTTAGGTCGTACAGAAGTCGTACAGCCCTTGATTTTACTGGCTTTTCAGCCAAACATACTATCCCACACATCAGAATCAACCGTCATGTTAGAACGTGCAACACGCTTATAATGGATCGTGGTAGCCATGTCAGAATGTCCGGCTGTGTATTGGATCAGACTATCGTTAACGTCTTCGGTAAACATCTTAGTGATGGCCCAAAAGCGGATTTTGTGAGTAGATAAATAATCAACACCTGCATCATCACATATATGATGTAGTTTTTTATTTATCATGTTTGTTGTGAGAGGATGTCCGTTAGACATAAAAACATACTCACTATCGGGGTTATCATTTTTCTGCGCAGATAAAAACGATAACGCGAGGTCAGACATACTCTGATACCGATTACACTCCTTTTTTTTGCCTTTTGTGCGGTTAACGCATGTCTCACCATTAGCAGTCTCGACGAATGATCTGTGGATATAGATTCTTCTGTTAATGAAATCTATATCAGACCACTTGAGAGCCTTAATTTCTCCGATACGGACACATTGACAAAACATAAGACCGATGCATCGAGCATACACATCATCATGAGCTTTACACGTTGCTATAATACGATCACGCTCATGATCCGTATAAACAAGGTCAGAATTATCGGATTCCTTACAAATTAGATCCGTTGTTCTGATATCATGAGTGTCTATAACACGTATATCATGATCCCTGGCATAATCGAAGATCTGATTGATTAACGTCTTAACATTATTAAGACATTTACGGGTTATAGCTTGCTTTGATGTTATAGCCTCATAGAATAGCTTAATATCAGAGTATGTGATTTTAGATATATCCCTATTCTCGATATCCGTACCCATAAGATAAGTACGATAATCACTCTGATAGTGTTTAAGTGTTCCGTATCCTCTGTGGCCTTGTTCAACTCTGAGTTCTAATGTATGTATCCATTGGGGATAGATGTTTTTAATTGTGTTTTTCTTACGCCGAGGTAAAGGCGTTTCCTTAAAATAAAATTCATACAGCGCTATAAGTACCTCTAACCGTGTAGCCCTGCAGATCTGTGGGTTACAGGTTTTATATCGTCCATCTTTTATCAAATATATCTGATTCTTATGCACCCCCTTAAGTTTTGCCTCAAGTCGTTGTTCAAGATCTTTAGACATTAATTCATACGCGCAACTGTCCGAGCCCATTATATCAGAAATGGGATTGCGGTATCTATATAGGAGTTCATCAAGGTCATAATTATCTGCATTGTTCATCATAATAAAAAGATGAACTTCAAATGATCCAAAATGGGATTTTTGGTGCTTACTATTTCATTCTTTATGTGAAAACAATTATATGCGCCATGCTTGGAGGTGATAAAATGGCAAAGTTAAAGCGAATCTGTAAAAAATACAATAAAAATTTTACAATCATTTCTAATAGCCCGTATCAAGATGAAGAACTGCGTGCGATAGACCGAGGTATACTAACAACTATGTTGACTCTCAAGCCGGATTGGGGTTTTTTCACGAAAGGCATGGCAAGTATACTCCCTGATGGCGAAGCCGCAATAAGAGCTAGCCTTTCACGCTTAGAACAAAGAGGTTATATAACCCGAGAGAGGATAAGAAATGAAAAAGGCCAATTCATAGACGAAATAATATATATAAACGAAGAACCGGAAAAAATATCGCAAAATTGCGAATGTTCTGAGTCCACCCCATGTGAGAAAAAACCGCATATGGGTAATCAACAAGAGGAAATGCCTCTTGTTGATAATCGCGGACAATTAAATAAATCAAGTAATAAAAAACTCAATAATATAGAAATAGAACAATCAACAACATATGTTGCTGTTGATGCTCTTGGGCATGATCCCATTAGTAATGTGATAGATGAATTATACAGTCTGGGCTTCAATGAGAAGGATGTTGAGGCAGTAAAGAATAAAGCTATAGAGAAAAAAGCATCTAGCCATACCATAGAAGAATACGTATCTATGCTTAAAAACAGAAATGTTGAAAACGCAGTTGGTTGGCTAATTAGTGCAATTGAGCGTGGGTATAAGAATAAACCCGCCAAGAACGAAAAATCAAGAGAAAACAGTATATATCATCCATATACTGAAAATGAGTACGAAAAACTATATGCCAATATCAAGCATTAAGGAAGTGGAATTCCTGTACAGAACAAAATTCCTGTACAAAAAAATGCTGTACAGAAGAATCCCTGTACAGAAAAAATCTTGTACAAAGAATTCCTGTACTGAAAAATCCTGTACAGAAAAATACCTCTACAGAAAATCCCTGTACAGAAAAAACTGTACAGAAAACATTCAAGGGGTATTGGTCAAAAACAACAAATCATCCTGCCATCATCGTATCAGAAGTCCTCTGTCAACATGGTACTCATCTACGATATCTTGCGCGAGTTCATAGTTTTCTTCCAATAGTTTTGTGTTATCAGAAATGAGTTGGTTATACTCGTCAATCAGATCATTAACCCTATCTATCATTTTGTTATTTTCCTCTTTAAGTTCACTAATACGCTTAAGATATTTGAACTCTCGCATATCCATATGCTTTGCATGCTCAAGGAGCGGGTGCTCTATATCAAGGCCATATTCGACACATATCCTCTCAAGCGTCGAATTCTCTTGCTTTTCCCATAGTATCTGAGCCGTTTCTTTCATTGTCTCCCCGGGCATGATCCCCTGTTGGGTAAGAGCGCGCACAAGTGCAGTCTGTATAGAGGGACCTTTTGTGCTGTTATATGCCACCGGGATATAATCACAATGCACATGTCCTGAGCCTTCCTCGTCAGCGTGGTAATAGGCGCCTATTAACACAAGGTTAGGATTCCGTTCCGGCCATGTGTCGATAAATTCTTTAAGTATGGTCTTGCCGAGCCATACCGGAGGATGGTTATCCTTATTACCGATCCCTACGATCATTTCGTAGACAGGATGCTTCTTTTTGTCATCGCAGATTTTTTTATAATAGTCTTTTATTTGTCGTTCCGGGTGACCGGTCTCGACCTGTTTTAGGTTGTATTCACTGACGGCCTGTCCGAACAGTTCATTGTAGGCATCCTGGGGTTTTATGTCTATCCAAGTCTCGTGATGACCATCTCTTCTGATATGAGATTCCTTATCGGTTATCTTCCTGTTGCGACGATTGTGTTCTCGCGATACCCGATGTCCGTTGTGAGTAGATATAGTGTATCCCATCCGTTTCTCCTTTCTCGGCTGATACGATCCTGTATATCATTCGCCAAACGGCTCATGACATTCGGCTCGTGCAGACCGATATACTGTTCGCCTTAGGTTCACAGCATATGGCCTGCCAGCCGCTCCAGTCGGCACTACTGGTAACTCAATACTACTTGCGGGGAAACCCCACAAGGTATTGAGGCAAGGGCTAAGCCCCTGCACCCTAGGTACTGTCGTCAGACGTTTGCTACGGTTCCATCAAGGATCAGTAGTAAAGTCGAGTTCCACGATCTCCGCATCATCATCGATAAGTGTATCCGATGGTGATATGTCAGATGTAGAACTGTACGACAGTCCCCAACGCTTAAGAAGCTCGTACTTCCGTTTATCTGCATCTCGATAAAAACGTTCGTCCACCTTCTTAGCGCGTTGTATCCGCTTCGCTTTGGCCTGAAGGGCTTTTAGCGTCGCGAGTTCATCCGATGATAGATATTCATTGTTCATTTGATCACCTTACCTTTCGTATATGACGCTAAATAAAGAATGAATATCAAAAGAGAAAATAAGAAAAAAATGTCATATGGGTGGTTATCGGTCATACTTTTTCATATGGGTTCATTAATTGATTATGTAGAGGGATGAAGACATGAATTATAGAGCTATACAATTCTTAAAACTAGAAAAACCTTTTATGGATAACTATGTAAAGTTTCATGCTTTAGACAAGGATTTTTTTAATGATCTGTTGTTGAATGATACGGGTTTTGGCCGATTTATCCAGAATAATGCAGAAAGATGGCTCAGTAATATGCAGGCAGACAAGTATCCCGCAGATGTGATTGCCTCACATAGATTTCTGGATGTCAAGCTTGCCCAGGCTTTTGCCATGTGCGAAATCATATCTTTTCTGAAAAAAAATAATCCGCCTTATAAAAAGTATTTAGAAAATGCAAGAACCGATGGACGGGATCTTAGGGAAAGAATTTCCCCCAAAAATGATGATGATATGACATTATAATCATTCAAGAATGATGATACTAGGGTGGACAAAAAGATTCTTGGCCAGCTACCGCAGCCTATTCATAGTGTTCTAACTCATGGATAAGTTGACGAATCAAACTCAACTGATAATCATTTAAATCTGTTTTTAGCAGTTCCATTTGATCAGATAATCCTAGCAGGTAATCAGCAGATACATCATACACAGAACATATCTTTATAAGAATATCTACAGATGGATACTTCTTTCCGTTCTCGTATGCAGATACAGTTGCTCCAACAACCCCGATTCTTGAAGCAAAATCTTTCTGGGATAATCCCTTTTTTATTCGTATTTCTTTTAGCTTTTCGCCAAAATACTGCATATTGCACCCCGTGGATATTCTCATAATAAAATACAAGTACTAACGCAACCCGCGGGCGAGATATCGCCCACAGGTTGAATGTATTTATGGTAATGATTATAATTATCCAATGAATAGTTGACGTCTCTATGATCGTAGACTGACGCAAAGATTCTTGTTTGAAAAAGGAGTGTATGAATATGTATCAAGAACGTTTCAAAGAATTGTTAAAGTATTCAGGAATAGGATATGGTATAGGGTTAGTATTATCAGTCATACTTGTGATGGTTATTGGCTATAACGGAATCGGTGAATTCATCGGTGGAGTTATCGTGATAACGATCATAGTCGGTTCCCTTATTTCTATAGTCATCTGTTCAAGATCCGGTGTTAAGGGGTTTATGAATGGTGCTATAACTAAGATCTGGAGTGGCATTAAACACCTCTTTTTTGGTTCACTTTTGGGAGGTGGTTTAGGAGGGCTCCTTCTGATTATCGGCATTCTGAAGTTCTTTATCGGAATTTTAATCATGATTCCTATTGGTCTATTCATGGCAGTTTCATACCTCCTAAATCTCTTATACCTTGGAATCATGAGCGGATTCGAAAAGAGAAATAAACTTGAAGGTAAGGAATCTCTGTGTAAAACACTGGATAAGGCTGTTCCAGTTCTCTCAGCAATAATAGTGGTAATACTATGTATGTTGATTTACCATGCCTTTTCCGGTGACAACAATAATGGACACAGGACCGAAAATGCGGCAGGTTCTGATAAGGTCGTAGAGCAAGCGGGTGATACTCCTGAGATAAACGACATCGCGCACACCGAGACGATTTCGTCGCCACCTGCAACAGAAGAGACAACTTCAACAGAGGAGACAACTCCAATTGAAACTGTTGATACCTATACGATTACCCGTGCAGATATTACGGAAGCTATTATTGATGAGATAAACACGGTGGGCGCCAATGAAGCGGAGGAATTTGTTATAAAGGGATCGTTATTAAACCGCGATCTTATTAACGTGATGGAGCACGTAGATATTCTATGGACTTTGGAATTCACCGGGGAAGGCGAACCCGAACTTGTAAAACTCTATCTGGGTAACAAGAATGGCGGAGAAGGTAACAGAATATATGCTTTGTATTCGGTTCCGTATAAGATTACTATCAGCGATAATTACGAGAGCAAAACAGTAAATGTAGGAGATATCGCCGGGCAGGGAGATGCTTATGCCCTAATATCCTTTACTGATAATATGCTGCATTCAAACGGAGGGATAGAAGTTGGAAGCCCCAAGAGAATAGAAGTAAATATGTCCGTGGAAGAGCAGGATGCTATAGTTGCTGAAGATGATGGCTATACATTTGAAGAGTATGTTATTGACGGTACCGATATAAGGTCGAATGATGAAGATTCATCAGATATCACCCATTCGGAGGAGATTGTTGGCTACGTATCTTCAAAAGGATGGATAGGAGGCAACTGGTTAAGTACCGATGATGATGTGACAATACATATAAAGAATACAGATCTTCTGGACATGACTAACAAAGATGATAATTCTGATATAGAGGTGGAGGCAGAGCCGTCCTGTTCGGTGTGGTATGTGGGTGAAAACATGGATTTATACTATTACTTATGCCCGGATACCCGTATAGAGGATTGCTTTCTTCTGTCTATTGATGGTCCGAGTTACACGGAATACTCCAGAGAAAACATGACAAATAAAGACGGCGACAGCATAACTGCATATATCTATGATAGGGATGATCATACTACAATGTATATCTATGAAAAACCGATTTTAAATACTAATCTATATCTCTGGATCGACATAGAAGAAGAGGGAAAACCTGATGAGAATACAAAGATTGACAAGTATATAGATATGACTTGTAACGATTATTATGAGATCGTTTACGAAGATTAATGCATTACTCAGATAGAGAGTTCTTATGGATAATATGACGGATACTATAGAAGAAAAAGCGGCGAAAGCGCCAAAGAAAAAGCATAAAGGCTTGTTTATTCTACTGGTCTTGATAGTAAGTGTCATCGGATTTCTCTTTGTTTGCAATAGAATGGCCCTAATGTACGACTATCCTCTTAACGGAAGGACGTATACCGTAGACGAATACGAGGAAACCCTCAAAGACAAGCCTTCTGATATCGAAGGAATGTCACAGTACGACAAGTACGCAATGGATCTGGCCATCGAAGATGGTTCTGATACCGATATGGACGGTCTTACCGATAAGGAAGAGATCGAAGTATATGGCTCAGATCCACACAAGGCATCCACCGCAGACGATATGTACTCTGATAAGTACAAGGTCGAGAACGGAATGGATGTACATACCTACTACGACTACGACAAAGAGATCACGTTCGACAGGAATGAATGCCCCGAAGTGATACTCACCGCAAAGACATATACAGACCTGTTCGCAACAGTAACTCCCATGAGCGAAGAGTTCTTGAGAATGAGGATAGGTTCAGAATATGATAAGTACGACTTCCTCAAGGTATACAACGTATATAACTACAACGGAAACTTATCCATCAAGACTGATGAAACCGGCGATGTGATCGTTTTTGTAGGCAACTGGACAGGCGATGACCTCAAGAATACCCACTCAAAGGTAGAAAACGGCGTCATAGATGTAAAGTATGACTTTGAGTACGGTAAGAACTATGTGGTCATAATAGCAAAGAAGAACGGAAATTCCGGACTGTTCGGCTCCAAACTTGGTTCGGAAGACGGCAAGGCAGAGGTAAATCACTTTCAGGCTTTGATAAGAATGTCATACGCCGCATATACCGTAGGTGGTCCGAATGCAACGCCTCATGTGTACTACACAACATCCGGCAACGATGCCGAGGATCAGGCCCTCTGCAAGCATATCCAGACTCATATCTATGATATAACCGATAAGCCCTGGTTCAGAAACCACGAGGAAAGACCTGTAGTATTCACCAAGGTTACAATGACCGAATATAATGAGAGATTAAAGACAGAGACCACAAAAGAAAAATTCATGTCATGGCATGTAAGAACCGCAGAGTTTTGTGGTGATGAGCCTGGACACGATGGTTTCTTCTACCAGTTCTTTGAATATGACGACATCGCAGGAAAGTTCACCGCAACCGCAACTGTTGACGGCGTAGATGAAAACGGAAAGAGTACAAGAAGATTTGATGTAATGCAGGATGCACTTCCTTTTCCGAACTTCGGTTCATACATAAGCGAGGGCGGTAACTGTGCAGGAATATCACATCTGACAGCTCTGATATATAACACAGGTGAGAATCCTAAGACCGGTGAATACACAAGAGCAGACGGAAGCACAACGATATCATGGGATATAAGTGAAGATCCCGAGAATGAAACTTTATCAAACTCAGGTCTGTACGATTACAAGACGTCAGCTTTTGTCAGCGAGCATTCCGACTCCGGCAGAGTTCTCAATCAGAACCTTTCGTTAGGAGAGCAGCAGTTCGTAAACATGGTCGGTGCATACTTCGCTGAATCAAACGATAAGGATCGTGCTTATAACATAAAGTATCAGAGAAGAGGTATCGACCCGAACTACAGTTGGAAGACCGTAGAAACAATGATGGAGTTCCTCGACCAGGGAAAGATCATCGATGTAGGCTTTTATACAAAAACCTGTGGTCACGCATTAAACATCGTAGGTTACACAGTAAATCCCAACAACTCAAACGAGATACTGTTTGAACTCTACGACAACGAGTTTCCCAAGAACGCTCGCGGCGATCACGCCATCAGCAATACACTTCATGTGATAAAGGAAGTTGATGACTTCGTAAACGAGACATTTACATACAGCTACAAGCCCTATGATGAATGCAAGACCGAGTTCAGCTCTGGTCAGAATCGCGGAGACAGCTATATCATGGTTCTCTATGATGAAAACTTCAATCTACTGAATGCTGACGATATCACCTGACCAGACATTTAAGGGCTTGCCGCTATGACAGGCTCTTAAGATTTTTTTATATAAACTACTTCGCAAAAGATATGTTGTGCGAAATCTCGTACGGAGGTCGTACATTAGGGCGGACAGTTGCGTTTTCCTTTCATATTTACTGGGTTTCTTGAACCTGACCTCATTCGATTCCCATCACCCGCTCTAACTAATTGCCCCGGGCTTTCTGCCCGGGGCAATTTAGTTAGAGCGGGTGATGTTTTTTTCTATCCCCAAATAATTGGGGATACCTCCGTACATATTATTGGTGTAACGCTTGATAGCTGAGCACTGATACATGACGGAGGTACAAATCATGAATAATACATCACAGAACAACAATGAACAGAATATGATCAGAGAACTGATACCGTATTATCCGGAAGACAGAGTCTTCGAGCAGATGAGCGAGACGGAAAACAGTCTGAACTGGGTGATCAAGACCGCGCTGGGCGTACCGAAGGTTGACAGCAGGAGACTGCGCGAACTGCGAGAGATCATAGATGAAATCTCGAATAATATGATCGTGGATGAGATCTCAAATAATATGATCGGAGCAGGAGGAACCGATACGGCCGAAGCGACAGGAGACGGGACGGCCTTAAACATAGACCGCTGGACCCTTTACAGCGCCATGATCATCCATTACATGTCGCAGAATCCTCTCTGGAGATACTCAAGAAGTGAGATCAGCCGTTTCATAAGTCCGGAAATTGCGGCCATGGCATACGACAATGATATGACAGACCTGATGTTTACATTCGCCGAGACCCTGGTCGGAGTCAGGGACAAGGCTTCATATAAGAGGACCGGTTCAATCTGGTGGGGCCCCAAAGCAGGCGGAACGAGGGAAGAATGCGAGGATCGCATCAGGACATTGGCGGATGAGGTAAGATCATATCTGGAAGGAACGGAAGCCTATCACGAATACATTATGTTAACCGACCGGATATTTGAAGACTCGCAGGAACAGTGGAGCACGCTCAGCGGGAAAGGCTTTAACGATCTCGAAGACCTCTTTGCTTCGATCCCCGAGAGACTAATCCTGTACAAAGATACGGCCTGCACGATCCGTGATGTGAAGAAATACCGCGAATATGCCGGAAGACAGCAGATAGACGACATAGAGTTCGACATGTATGAAACCGGCGTCAGACTCACTCTCGTGCTGAACAGATGCGGCAGCGCAGAGCCGTTTGAATTAAGTATCAGCGACTGGCATTCCGGCCGTTCATGCCGGGAGATACTGAGAAGATATGACATCAGCATCCCTGATGAAAAGGTGCGAAAAACTCTGAAATCCATGTAACTAAGCCATAGTGCAAACCGCCTTCAAACCACCTTCAAACCACATCCAAACCACATTCAAACCACCTCATATTGATTGAAAAAGCCCTCGAACATATATATAATAGGTATATGTATGTTTTGAGGGCTTTATATATAGTTTTGGCTTTTGCTTCGGTTGCATGTATAGCCTATGGAGCAAAATACAAGCGTAAGAATATAGGTTTTCTTCTGACCGCCGGCATAATCGCGGCCTGCGATATGCTGTGCGCTTTTCTGGTCGGCGTGGCCAATGCCAAGCAGGCAGGCAATGTGCTTTTGCCGTATTATATCCTGCACGCATGGCTCTTGTTCGCGATGCTGATCATGCTGATCCTGATCGACAGATACAGGCAGTTCTTAGTAGCTCTGATCATTTCCGCCATAGTCTGCTTATATCAGACATATCTCGTTATCGTCCAGTACAGAGGCGAACGCATCTTTTCATTCCAGAAGAGAGTATATTTCCGCAAGGCCTGGTGGGTCGCAACGGATACCAAGAATACCGGATTCTTTATGAGTTTCCGCTCATACAGGATCATGGTATATACGAATATGCTGATCCTTCTGATAGTTGCCGCGATATGTATCTGGTATTCGCATAAGGTATTCAGGACCAGATATATCGCACTTATCATTATGGTTCTTCTTTACAGCGTATTGGAAGGCCTGACCGTGCATTTTGCGCTTCCGGTATGGATCCCTTGTATCGGATACAGCGTTATTCCGCTGCTCTGTCTGTACCTGACCTGCGCGTATTCAGACAATGCGCTCAGGGAGTGGTCTCTGGACAGTTTCGCCAATGACATGAGTGACGGTCTGATCCTGTATGACAAGCATGACGACCTGATACATATCAACGACATGATCAGAGAGAGCCTGGACGAAGAACTGGTAGAAGGTTTTAAGGACAGAAGCCGGCTGGAGGAATGGATATCAGGTTCGATGCAGCACGATGAAAGTGCGGATGGAGTCCTGCTCTATAAAGGCAGCAACCGCGATATATATATAAAGATCAATGTCAGAAACTTAGGCGACAGAAAATCCCCCATCGGAACCCTGTATATTCTTCACGATACCACCGATTCCATCACCAGGATCAAGGCGATGCAGGAAGCCAATGAGGAACTCGAGCGTGCCAACCGCATGAAGTCTGACTTCCTGGCCAACATGAGCCATGAGATCCGTACTCCCATGAACGCCGTGCTCGGCATGGCGGAGATCGCCCTCAGGGAAGACAATCCCGCTTCGACTCAGGATTACCTGCAGCAGATTCAGGGCTCCGGCCGCAATCTGTTAAATATCATCAACGACATTCTGGATTATTCAAAGATCGAATCCGGCAAAATGGAGATAATCGAAGAAGATTATGAGCCTTTTGCAGAATACATGGATATAGCAAAAATCCTGGGGGCCAATATCGGAACCAAGGATCTCGAGATGTTCGTTCTTATAGAATCCGAACTCCCTCACATGCTTCACGGAGATGCGATGCGCATCCGTCAGGTACTCATCAATCTGGCAAACAATGCGATCAAGTTCACCCCCGAGGGAATGGTCCGCGTGCATATCAAGTGCGAACCGGTATCTGACGATACGGTCAACATGAATTTCAGAGTCATCGATACAGGTATAGGTATCAAGGAAGAGGATCTGGATAAACTTTTCGTCAGCTTCCAGCAGGTTGATTCGAAACGCAACCGTTCGGTTGAAGGTACAGGCCTGGGACTTGCCATATCCCAGAGACTTGTCGAAGCAATGAACGGTACGATCGGAGTCAAAAGCGTGTACGGCGAGGGCTCGGAATTCTACTTTACGATCCCGCAGACCGTTACGGATCATACGAACGATCTGACCATTGAAAAAGCATCAGACAAGAAAGCATATATGCTCTGTGTGGATGATACCGTCATCGGATTGTTCAACGACGAGATGAAGCGTCTGGGACTGGCGTCTCAGGCTCTTAAATCTCTTGACGAATATGTACCCGGCGAAACAAGAGACTATCTGTTCTTCGTAGAAAGCAGACTGGATGGTGAACTTGAGGAATTCCTTAAGTCTAACCCGGATGTAAACGGTATCATTCTTGCTGCCATGTCATCGGAATTTGAAACCGATCTGCCCAACCTTCATGTGATGCGCAGACCCGAATCCACGATGGCCATGGTGAATACCCTGAATGACCGATTCACAGAGCTTCACGAAGCAGATGAGAATAAATCATTCATGATCGATTTTACCGCACCGGATGCCAGACTTCTGGTAGTGGACGACAATGCGATCAATCTGACCATAGCCGAAGGTCTGCTCGCACCGCTGAAGGTTCACCTGGATAAGGCTAACGGTGGACAGGAAGCCATCGATATGGTTGCGGCAAATGACTATGACATAGTTCTCATGGACCATATGATGCCCGGAGTTGACGGCGTAGATGCTACCCGCGCGATAAGAGAGGCAAGGGGAGATTCCGAGAGACCCGTCATCATAGCTCTGTCTGCAAATGCCATGGAAGAGGCCCGCAAACTTTTCAAGGAAGCCGGGATGAGG
>JAFZQY010000040.1 GCA_017620155.1 Lachnospiraceae bacterium
CCATGTTCTGAGCATAGAAGATGCGGTCACCGCCGTCCTCGGCCTTGGAATAAGCCGTGTACTCGGCATCCATGGTCACATTTCTCATGCAAGCAGAGAAGATGAACACGGATACGACGATGCTCACGATATATAAAACCAGTATGACTCTTGTACGTAAACTCATATTAACCTCTATTGAAGAAGACTCTCAGTTCCGATCGTCTTGAATGTGTTGAACAAAAGCCTGAACCAGGAATTGCCTCCCAGGAAAAGTCTGGACACCAGCAGACTCAAGGCGATGAGTCCGAGTATGATGCTGAGCCAGAACAATACGCCGATGATGTTATCGGTATATCTGCGAAACCAGATCTTTATCCTCTTGAAGATGCTGACCTTTTCGGAGGATGTGGCTGCAATGGTTATATCCCTGTACAGATCGGTGAACCTGTCATAACTGCCGTTTGCAGTCTTCTTGCTGAGCAGATAGTAGCTTGTGGCCTTTTGTGAAGCCTTGGGCTCAAGTATATCCAGAAGGATGCGCGCACATACATCCGTGCACTCGCTCTCACCTATCTCGGGATCCATGTCAGCCAGATCCATCTCATATGAGAAAAATACGGATCTGTCGGATGCTAAGTTCAGCTGTCCTCCGTTTAACAGAAGATACAGTATCGGGTAGGGAAGATCCGATGTGATACATGCGAGAATCGTATTGGTACATATCTCCTCACACTGAGCAAGAGTCAGAGAATCTCCGCTGTAGAAATCCTTCAGAGGTCTCTCACGATGATACGGGAATACGAGTACCTGATTCTCTCCGTCGGCAAAATTGTCGACGAGAACGCCCTCTCCGGTCCTGTCAGACATCTTGAACATCTCGAGAATGCGTCTTACAACCTCGTGTTCATGCACGACAATAACGGTATACATGATACCGCCCGGGGAATTAACATCCCTGCATATATAGCAATCGCTCACCTCACCGATGGATCTGGTGCTGACAGTAAGCAGTTTCATCCTGTCAGACTCATAGATCATAAATCGATTCTCCTATAGTCTCACAGTTTGATCTCCGGAATCTGGATCATGGGCTCTTTCTCCTGCTCCTCGATCACACCGGTATCGTTCTCATTGGGTGCGGATTTGACTATCGCATACGCATAGGTACATACCATAGGCATATCGGAGCAATAGATCCTGATCTCGTATACGCCCTCCTTGGCAGGAGCGGTATATACACCGTCGGTGGTAACTTCACCGCTGCCCGAAGCCGTGAGTTCATAGGTGATGCTCACGGGATCCATGTTGTTAAACTGAACTCCGAAATAATAATTCTCGCGAGGTCTCATGACCACGGTAGGAGTCTTGGCAGTGATGGACTTGCCATAGTAATCGGCAGCCTCAACATCATTGCCTGAAGGGAATTTGATGGCTACCCATCTGTATGTGAGAACAAGATACTCAACATCATGCAGGAGTCTGGCTGCCACTACGAAGCTGCCCTTGTCGTTTAAGACCCTGACGGCAGTCTCGGTATCCACGAGCTGCTGGCTCTGTCTGCTGAACAGTTCGGGATTGCCGTATACGGTACTCTTGGCGTTGGCGCCCAGTGCCTGATCAGCCGAAAGATATTCGTATCCGATGGAGACATATACATTGCCGCTGCCCAGTCCGTGTGTAATCTCACCGGAGTATCTGATATCACCGGCCTTGGCATCCTTGCCAAGCGGTATCTCGAGTACACCGGTAGCCACATTCTTAAGTTCGGTGGCGGTTATCGCAGCTTCGGGAGTACCTTTGGTCTCGGGAGCAGCGACCGCTACGGGGGGAGTGATCTCCGCTTCCTTGACATAGTATTCCATGTATTCATTTCGGATAGCGTTCTGCGCAGGCAGATCGATATATTCGTTTTTCTTCAGATCCAGGATCTCTTCGATAACATATGCGGAATCGGTACGCATGAGTCTGATATCGCAGAGTTTGATGGAATCATCACCCATGCCCTGGCGCATCTCGAGATTTAATCGGCCCAGTTCACGTCCGACAAGCGATGCGGGGGATTCATCAGCGAGTCTGACCCTCAAGGTGACACTGCTCTGGGCAGGGATCGCGGCATCATTGATAAATGCAGCAGCACTTCCGCTCCTTAAGATCACATTGGATTCGATGCCGGGCATATTCTGGACATTCATCCAGTAATCCCTGTAGGTAACCTCTCCTTCCATGAGCTCGAGGTCGTCCACTCCGATCTCTATCTGCTGGCTGCCGTCGGGAGCCGTGAAACCGGGAATATCGAGGATGCCCTTAAACGAAAGACGCGCCTCTGCATCCGTAGTCTTACGAATCTCAAGGCGTACTCTGACATTCCTGCCCTTGCAGGCTATGGTGGGCATCACAAGAGAGCCCTCAAAATCCGCTCCTTTGAAAACCTGCTCTCTGGACAGGAATTCGGAGTTCAGATCTATTCCTTCATCATATTCATCCTTGTTGACCAGGAAAAGTTCGAAGCCCTCACTGATACGGTTGAATTCATAATCCTGATCCGCATCCGTATGACCTACCGCGTACACCGAGTGTATATCCGTCTCCTTGAAGCGTACGCACAGACTCACGATCTCGGAGTTTATCTGATCGAAGCCCTCTATCGTGGACAGTTTCTTGACCACTGAAGAGTCTATGATGATCTCCCGTCCCGTGGAGTCTATGACCACTCCGCTCTCTACCAGAATGGAGAGGTCATCAAGATTGAACACCCCGCATCCGCACACAATGCCGGATCCGTACATGAGGCTGTTCATGAACCGCATCTTGTTGATGTGGTAGCTCTGTTCCGCCTGAAAATCCGCTGTGGTAAGCATCTTACCCGGATAGTAGCGGTTTCTCTCAAATGGATACAACTGACTGTTTGGCATTTTTTATTTTCCCCCGTAAAAATATTGATATGCGCAACTTATGTAAACACATATACAGTTATCTTATCATACTTCTTCATATGATAAGCAACGTTTTCCAACACAATTCCAACAAGCAGTAAAAATCTTTCTTTCTGTCCGATCAGATCTGCTGCCGGATCATTTTTCAAGTCCCATCACGCTAAGGTAAGAGTGCAGATTCAGCCTTATGGCCTCAAGCTCTGCTGCGCGTTTCTTATCATTTCTTGCCTTTCTCTTAAGAGCTGTAACCCTCGCGTAAAGTATGCGTATTCCGCCGACAAAAGCAGCATTGTTCTTCATGTCCGCCACCTTCTTTCGGAAATCCTTTCTTTCCTGACTCTTAAGATCATACGAAATATCCGGGAGCTTGCCCTGCTTATACGAATTATCGTCTTTGAAGAAATCGTCAAGAGCCGCCTTGCCGTAATACTCTTTAAGGAATGCGGGCAGGACTTCATAACCGATCATATTGCCTTTTTTGGCATATCCGAGAGCGGTATTTCTGTCCTTCAGTTTTGTTTCCTTCGTTTCGCTCATTTTGCTTGCAAATTGTGACTTTTCATCTGCGAGGACAGCACCGATGGTCTTCGAATCATTGGCGCCGATAAGCCAGAAGCCTTTATCCTCGGCAGTCTTTCCCTCGTTTTTGAACTGTTCTTCTTTGGCCGCATAATCGGCATTAAGCACATCGAGAGCGGCAGGCTGCTTCTTTGCCTCGGCAGTCTGGGTTTTCTTCGGAAGTTTCTGCAAAGCCTGATTATATGTTGCGACCTTGCTCTGAAGATCGTTCTTTACGACTTCCTCGTAATCGTCAAACGGGCCCTTTTTCTTCTCACTTTCAACAAATACGAAGCCGCCGTCTTCTTCCAAGGCTTTCTTAAAGTCTTTTTCCGTTTTCGCTTGCATGATCTTTTCATGGACTTCTGTTGCCTTCGCCCGGCGATTCTTGAGTTCTTCCTGCTGCTTCTTAAGCTCGGCCTTTTTCTTTGCCTGCTCAGCCTCTTTCTTCTTGCGGGCTTCCTTAGCGGGATCAGGCATGTTATCATCGACGTTCTTTACAGCGTCAAGGTTCTTGGGCATGTAGATACGCTGCCGTTCCATTCCGGCCAGAGGGCCAACTTTTTCATCGGTTTTTTTGAAGGTCTTACCGAGGTTGTGATAAAAATTATCATTCTCCATAAGGGCTTCCTTGCGTTCGTTTTCATTCTGATAACGGGGATCTGCGACCAGATTGCCATTCTCATCATAGATCCGCTCGGCTTCACCCTTGATGTCATATTCCCGGTCTAGTTCGTTTATGGAGTTTTCATCCAGATGCTGGAGACCTACCAGTTCGATACTGCCATAGTTCATGAGATCTTCAGCAGTCATGGGAATATCCTGATCGAGTACACCTTCGGTCGAACTGTGAACTATCACCATATTGCCCTGCATACCGGTTATGGTCAGATAGTGGCCCGGTCTGAATAATGATATGGGACCTCCGCACGCTTTGAGTTCCTTGTTTATCCGGGCTAACAAAGCGTTTCCTATCAGTGTTCTTGTCGCCTCATCCTTCATGACAGCGCTGTCCATATCAAATGTGAATGTCGTATGTCTGACCGCCGTATTTGACATATTCTTTAAGAACACGTCCGCCATAACGTAACTGTTGCCCTGAACTTTTCCGGTCAGGAACTGTTTGACATCTGCGGTTTCATCATCAACAGTTTTCTGAACTGCCGGATCTGTCTTCATGTACTGCTCAACTTCTTTGTTAAGAACAGCGTTTTTCTGACTGAGAAACTCCTTCTTTTTTGTTTTGTCGAACCTGAAATTGTTCTTTGCCACATCCTGATGTCTGTCAATATAGTGATTGGACATGAATATTCCTGAGCAGGCCCAGCATGAATTGCGCTCCGTCTGCCTTACGTCATAGCCATTGGTATTGTATTCGATTTTTTCTTCGGCCAGCTGTTTGTTCGCTTCGTCCTCGGCGCCCAGTTTCTCCCTCAGAGCGAATATCGCCTCGGTATCCTTGATGGCATCCACCAATGCAGCCAGGCGGAAGCTCATGAGTTTAGAGATCTGTCTATGGTCATCGGCATCGGCGCGCTCACTGTCTATCTTGCGGTAATCCGGATTTTCTACGTTAAATTTCTGTCTATACTGTTCAAGATAATCTATATCCCCCTGCTCGACAGGAGCCAACTCCTTCGGAACAAAGCTTCTGATCTCAGCCTCCGAAGGATTTCCCTTTCCATATCTGACCTTGGCACAATCCCTTGCATAAGTACGCATATTACGCGACAGTTTATCCTGATAGTTCCTGATAAACTCTTTTTTGTATTCTGCCAGGTCATCATTTTCGGAAACCTTGCCGAAGGTATCCTCAAACTCCTTCGTAATGTTCAGCGAATTAAGCTCGAGCATTCTCATCCAGACATTTGTTTTGTTGTTCGGGAGCTTATCGAACTTATCTTTTTTCTGCTTTAATACCGCTGCCTGTCGCTGTTTTATCTCATTTTCCTGTCGTTCGCGCTCCTGCCTTTCGCGTTCTGCTCTTTCGCGATCCTGTTTCTCACGTTCTTCGCGGTTTTTTTTGTTTAATTCTTCGCGTTCTTTACGTGCCTTCTCCTCTTCCTCGCGCTGCTTCTTACGCTGTTCTTCGCGCTCTTTTCGCTTATTCTCGAGTTCTTCTAATTTACGCTGTTCTTCCTCGAGCTGTTTCTTTACGGCCTCCTCATTGTCCTTGATCTGCTTTAAACGCTCGATCTCGGCTTTCTTCTTATTCTCTTCGATCTTGAGATTACGCTCTTTGATCTGATCTTCGGTTAAGAGGAGCTGCTCGAGACTTCGGGCATCGGTCTGCTTATTTCTCTCGCCCATAAGTCCGAGTTTCTGCGGGGCCAGCACCTTATCCGAGGCCCTCTCAAGTCTCATTCTGTAGGAGGGAAGCTTCTTATCAAGGTATTTGCCCAGACTTGCTGCATCGGTTTTACCGTACAGTTTCTTCAGCTCAAGTTGTTCGGCAGGAGTCAGCCTGACACCGCTTATATCTTTTCCGGAGTCGATTCTCTTCTTCAGTGAATCGGCACGGTACTTGGTCAGGAAAGCATCTATGCAGTCATTCTTCACGGAAAACTCGTTCATAAGGGTATCAAACCTTGCCTGAGCATCCCCAGTAAGTGAGTTCCTTATCTCTTTCTTTAATCCAGCCGTCTTGCCCGAATCCTTCATCTGTCTGAACAGAGTGACGGCCCGCGAACGGTACGCAGCCATCCTGTCGATCACCCTGTCCGAAACATCGTTCCTGTCATCCTTAAGATAGTTAACGATATCTTCCGCTTCTTTAGCCAGAGTGAGCAGTTCTTCCCTGCCTTCATCCACAGACATTTTCTCAGCCGGTGCATTTCCTTCATCCGCGATATTATTAAGACGTTTGAGCAGGGTTGTGGAAGAAGCCAGTCTGGATCTTTCGGCCATCCGCAGGGAAGCTTTATCTACAACAAAATCATCTTCCTCTTCATCCTTACCTCCCTGCTCTTTTTTCTGTTTCTCCTCTTCTATGGCCTTGTCGACCAGAGCATTCGTAACGGTATCCATGATGGATTCGCCCATTCCGGTCAGTTCGGCGCCGTTTACGACATGATCCAGGGCATTGATATAGCCGGCTGCACGATCCAGAAGTACAGCCTTCTGATAGCGGTACCTCTTCAGATCATCGCTCATGATGTCCTTAAGCTGAGGTGACGAGATCACCTCATCAGTCTTAAGCGCTGCCTCTGCCAGTTCTATCTTCCGATCGACATCCTCGATCGCCTGGGACATCTGGCGGTTCTTTAAGATAAGAAGGTCAACGAACGCTTTGTATTCTACGGCCTTTCCGTTCTTTACAGCCTGTGCTTTCAGTTCGTTTGCGGCGTTTCGGATATTGTAACGGTCCTTAACTTCTTTTCCGTCTTCTTCGATCTTTTTCTTTTCTTCTTCGGTACGCAGTTTGTCTTCGAGCGCGGAATATACAGCCTCTTCCCGCTCCTCCCAGTAGAGCCTGTTTTCTTTGAGATTGCGGTTATTATTCGCTTTGTTAAGCCTCAATGTATTGTTCTTAAGCGCACGTAATCCCTTAAGGGACAGATTACCGTCAGACTTTAATGTATCGGCAGGTGAAGCGGCCTTACCCTTGTAAGACAGCCTTCCGGGATCAACCGACATCTTTGCTTTGGCCAGGCAGGCTGTGATGTCGGCATTAAGCATCTGGGTCATGTTAGAGAAGAACTTGAAGGAATCCGTATGATAATGCCTGTGCTCTACTTCATCCGGTGCATGATGCTCCTGATCTTTCTTCTCTTCACTGTCTTTTTCATTTTCTTTTTTCTTCTTGTCCTTGGCGATATTTACCCTGGGATCCATCCTGGAGATCATGGTACGAAGCGCGTCTGCGTCTGAGGGCGGATTATCAGGATCGTATCTGCTCGAATGGAGTTTGACGATAGCGTCGTATCTGTCACGCATCTGCATGATCTTGTCATATCTGACGGTTATGGAATCTGCACCGAAAGTGTTCTCCGACAGATGCATTATGTTATGCATCGCATCCTGGACAGCGTTCTGAACAGCGGTCACAGGATCTTCGAGCACCTGTCTGAGATACGCCCTGTATGCCTCCACACTGTCTTTTCTCAAACCGACTTTGGACTTCACCGTGGCATTATTATCCATATCAGCTACTATGGTAGGCCCGAGCGCCATGATGACTTCCTCGTAATCCCTGATAAGCTGTGCCTTCTCCGGGCTGATCTTATCTAAGTTATCTTTATTCAGAAACTCGTTTTTAAGTTCGAGTTTCTTCTTCTCGATCTCCATAAGTCGGACCGTCGACAGCATCATTTCTCCGGTGGTCTCGCTGACTTTATCCTTATCGAGTGTGTATGAGTATTTTTCATCCAGTTCACCGGCATAGGTCTTGTTCATGACCTCCAGCCAGGCTGTCTTGGCCGACTGCACGGACTGTTTCCTGGTCTTCCCCTGGAAGTATTTTATATTCCTGCTCTGGACAGCGACCTCCTGAGCATGATATGTCTCAGGTGCCTGAACAGGCTGATACTCTATTCCCTCCGCATCAGTGGGATACATCTTGCGGAAGCTTTCCTGCGCAGATACTTCCTTCTGGATGAAATCACGTTCAAGAGCCATCGGAGCACCTGCTTCATGCTCTTTATAATGCTCGTCCTGTCCGAAGGTTTTGCTTAATGTGGCATTCAGATTGTTTTCTCTGCTCTGAATATTTTTTTCTATCTTTTTCTTAAAATCCATATCCGTACCTCCGGTTATGCCAAATTCATGACATCATCAGATCCTTCGTCAATGTAAAAACGATCGAGAGTATCAAAACTAAGCGAAGCGGTAACTTCTCTGTTCCCCTTGACTCCGAGCGCTCCCTCGAACAGGTTGGTTACGTGACCGAGTGAGAAATAACCGGTCAGAAGCGCCTTATCATCAAAATCCTTTATCACGTTCCTGCACAGACCGCTCAGAAGATAAAGCGGAGCCTTGGTCTGCAGAGTGCCCACATATATGAGCATCAGGTTCGCTGCGGCCGGTTCGGGATATATCTTGCCGAACGCCGCCGCTCCTTCCGGCATCTTATTGTTCGAAGTATCCTGCACGAGCAGCGCGCCTTTGGGTCTGTTATTCTCCATATAGACCAGCGAATACTCCATGAGACTCATGTTTTCTTCCGCCCGGACCCTGAATCCTCCCGGATTCGGTATGTCATATCCGTTTTCTCTAATCATCCTGATGATCGTCTCCTGATGTTCGGGAGGAAGAACCCCGAGACGCATTATGTTCTGAGGAGCAAAAGAGGCCGCCTTGCAGTTTCTGATATCGGATGCCCTGAATCTGAAGTAGGCTCTGTCAGTCTGATGCTCAGTGAAATCAAATCTGTTCGCGATCTCTCTGACAGCGGGGTACTCGGACGGGATATAATTCATCTCAATCCCCGAATATCCTTCATCTCTGAGTTCAAACATCAGCTCCGAGAAAGCTCTCTCCATGATGCCCTGTTCCCTGCTTTCCGGGAGCAGATAGATATACCTGATCACGGCGGTGTCATCCACCGCAGACAGAGCGATGATCCCGACAGCCTCCATATCCGCATTGATACCGTAGAACATCCATCTGTTCTCCTCGACCGCCCATCTCTGGAGCACTTCGGGGATCAACGGCTGATATGCATGGATATTGCCTCCGTAGAGTTTCTCTAATACAAACATCTTC
>JAFZQY010000041.1 GCA_017620155.1 Lachnospiraceae bacterium
TTCACCTCAAAGATGATGTGTCTACCACTCCCGCTTGGCGAGACTTCCATATAGGAAGGAATAAGCGAATGAATCTCGTTGATATACTCTTCAGAGGCATGGTCAAGATCTATTACGCCATAACCATCGGGGATTACAAACCCGACCCCTTGAAAGCGATTAGCTCTCGCCATATCGTATGCCTGTTCAAAAGAAACCAGCTGATCCTTGTATTTTTCATCCACTCCGCAACGACACATGGTTTTTGCACTATACGGAACCTTTGTATTATTGCCTTTGACGATCTCATATTTCCACATGAGCCATACGGGCATTTGCTTTAACTTGTCCATCCGGTTTCTCCTTTCCAAGGCATGCTGCCTTTATTTCTGTTTGCATAGGCACCTCCTATGCTGCGATCTTGAGGGTCTTGATTGCATCGGGTAAGATAAGCTTTCCGTCAACCCTGTGGAAATAGCGATACGCAACAATACCTCTGTCAGCATATCTTTCTCCAAGACGCTTGATGGATCTCTTGCCTCTCTCCCCGATCCAGTAATACGAGAAATCACCATATGCAATCGGACAATTCCCAGGGAGAACTTTCGGCATTGCTTTGCATACATACACAGGCTTTCCAAAAATCCTATCGGGAGCACCCTTTGTCATGTCGGGCTGCCATAACGGACGGCCATTAAAATTCTTTATCTTACGAAGCTGTTGCTCGGCTTCTTCGCTCATAACCCATACGGCATTCATTCCAATCTTCCCTCTAACACTGCTCTGAAGTGTAATGAGTGCATCTCCGGAAAGTTCATTTGCCTCTGCTCCAACTTCCGCATCTAAAAGAAATCCACGAGGCATGGTCGTACCATTACCATTTACAAAAGCCTCTTCTTCTTTATCTCCTACACACTCCCCGAGCTCTTCGATGATATACTTCTCGATATCAAACCCGGAATCCTCAAGGAGCTCTTCGGTTACTCCCATCATCGCGCCACATTTATGGGCATCTAATACAACCTGGTAAAACTCTGCATCAGAGAATGTAATAGGGCCTCCTTCATCAACCCAATAACCGGTAGGTCCTTTTACATAGGTATCAACCTTGCGAGGCGCATTTGTGCTAACTACAGTTGAAAGCTTACGGATTACATTGTTCTGTTCCAGCGCCTCAACAAGTCCTTCTTCCATCTCGTCCGGTACAAGATATCCTCCCTCAGACTCTTTCCCAACTTTCAGTGAATCAGTAATCTCAGCGTTTCTAAGATATCCTCTGTAGTCCTTGCGATACTGCTTTGCCTTACGGAGCATCTCCGCCTGCAACTTTTCTCCGTTGATTTCTCTTTCGAGGGCATCAACTCTTTCCTTTAAGGAAATGTTCATTTCATTTTTCATAATAAAATCCTCCTGTTGTTACTGTGCTGATTGCTTTTCGAATGCAATCTTCTCGACTAGTTTCATAATTCTGCGCTTGGTCTCCGGTTCCAGCTCATGTCGCATCTTACGACTGAGTGCTGAATCCGTTATGCCTAACGCTTCAGCTACCTGCCAAAGCTTCACTTTGTGTAGCCTGGCATATGCTTTTATGTCCTCATTCATAGGCGCCTCCTTTCCCGATTTCATCAGCAATTTTGCCTATTGACGGTCTTTTCGTCCGGTGCTATAATAAACTTGTTGTTGATGTTGTCGTACTTATAAACATTGTTTATATTGTCATTATATCAACATATAGTTTAGAGTCAAGGCTCCTTAAACAAGAAGTTGTGTTTTTGGAGCAATTTAAACTTGATGTTTATAAGAGAGGAAAACTGATGGATAATAAACAGACCGATCCTTACTTTGATCCATTCCCTACTTCGTTAAGAAAGCTTATGGAAAAGAGCCCCGCTACAGGAAAACCTGTCACGCCTAACGAACTGGCAGAGGTCCTCGGAACATCCGCGCAAACCATAAGCTACTATATAAATGGAAAGCGCAAACCGATATTTGATAACATAGTCACCCTATGCAAGTTCTTCGATGTTTCTGCAGATTTCCTTCTGTTCGGGATTGATACTAAGAATATAGACATGCATAAAGATACTGGTCTATCGAACGAAGCCATTGAGATGCTTGTAAACGCTCATAATACAAACAATGAGGCCAACGATATTTATGAGATATTAAACAGCATTTTATCAGACAGGGATTTTTATGAGTTTATAGAAGATGTGGATTTCCATGCTGCCAGGCTTAAAGAACTCCAAAGCCTTGACACAGAAGAACTGCATAAACGCTATCCCGGTGTCAACATGGTCGGTTACTCCAAATGGACGCTCATGAAAGATATCGAGTTTTTCGTATACTCTCAGCTTAAGAAACGAGGCTACCTTGAAGATCTCGAATTATAAAAAGGAACATAGACATGATTTTTTCATTCGATAAAGAACACAAAGTAACATCCCGTTTTGTCCAGGAAGAATACTTTCCTGCTATCGTTGAGTTTTCGTCTGAGGAACTCAATAATCATTTTATTGAATTCTGTTATAAAGATACGGATATGCTAGAGTTCTCTGTTCACCCTGTGACCCACACCCTAAAGCGTTTTATGCTGACTCTCTGTAATCATTATGAAATAAAAGATTCTTCCCTTGATATACCCAAATGCGATGAGGGGACTGTTTCCATTAGCGGTCCCGATCGACTCGAGTGTGAAATTTTCAAGGCCATAGTATATAGAAACGGAATGAATATTTTACTTTCCTCCGAACCTGCCGACCACTACTTTAGGTCCGGACATATCATCTTTTCTTTTACTAAAGAAAACATTATCGCCGGAATCATTCTTACAGAACTATCCGAAACAGAAATCACTCACATTAAATCCGAACTAGAACAAGCACATTAAAAGGCAGGGGATTAATATTCCTCTGCCTTTTACTCACTTTCCAACGCAACAACTCTTGCATCGCTTGGATAAATTATAAAAGTAAGTCTGTAAATAAAAATTCTTATACTCCGCCATTTCTTCGTTTTTCAAATCAACGTCATCCCGAATAAATACGTTCTTATCTGTAATGCTTCCGAATAGTTTATCCCACTCTTCTTTTTTGTTCATACGAAGCATTTTATCAAAAGAAATAACCACGTATCCAGTGTCGTTATTATCTAATGATAGCGAAATATCAACCATAGGATTATCTTGCTCGTCTACTGGCATATCTTCAAACAAATAATCCTGATAAAAGCACTTTTCCTTACTCATCAGAAGCAAAACCCTACTACTGCTTTCAATTCGATAGCCTTTTCTACAAGAGAACGGAATTCCTTAGCCAGTTTCAGAACTTCCTCATTGTCGCAATTATTTATTGTTCGATTTGTTATTTCCAAAATCTGAGGGAGAATATCGGGCTCAGCATACTCCTCCTCATACATGTTGATGAGTAAACCACATTCTGCATCTATAAAATTGAACAGATACTTTTCCATCAACAAAAATATTCTTTCATCGAACCAAAAACCTTGATACCCGTCCTTAATATCACCGTTATCATCGAAAAAGTGACAATCATAAATGTTGTTTTCTAGATCTTTATTCAATGCTATCACAATATAATAGCGGTGCTTAGGATTTAGGTATTCGACATAGCCCGGTATTTTATTATTGTTATCAGCCATATTACACCGTTCCTTTCTTATACGTCATTCGGAAATGAGTTAATCGTAACCATTCGTCTTTCCGCGCCCTTCCCTGAAAGGTCCCTGGAATACTTGGATCTTTAAGATCAAGATTCACGTATCTTCCGTCAGTTCCATCCGGTCTTTTCTCCTGAATGCGAAAATACTTTCCTCCAACCGCAGCTACAATAGCATACTCTCTACCATCTTTAAAAAATGATATTTTTCTTTGATTGTGCTCCATGTTGTAGGTATCACTGGTAATATTGAATTTTGCCACATACTCGTCAAGATTCACCGCTTGCCATCCGCTAGCGAACTTTTTGTACTCATCTCTGTCCTTAAGAACACCCTTGATCGTACCTATATCTCTCGACAAAATTAGCTGGTGTATGATCTTTTTGCGTGTATCAGTATAAATTGCTTTTGCTCCCATTATGCAGCACCTCCTTTAGCGGCATCCGCATACGGAACCTTTGTGACCTTACTTCCTATCATATAATAACGGTAGCTCTTACTATTATTTCTTACGCGGTTTCTACGATCAGGAAATGCAATTATTTCAAATCCGTGTCGTTGTATAAGATGTGTTGCCGTCGCCTTAGATATGGATCCATATACAAATAGTACCGGAGGTTTCTTTTTGCTTAGCACTATTTCTAACTGATACTCTCCGTACCGCTTGAATCCGTTATTTGAGCAGCCAAGATTTCCAACAATAAATGAACAATCATCCGGGAAATAATCAGCAGCACAAATTGTTCCAAAATCTCCGGCGCGATAATTCGGAAGAACTTTTATCCCTTTTGTGCCTATGTAGCATGCATGAATAGCATTGACCAAAATACTGAGTCTTTGCCTAATCCGAAGCATTCCGACACACGGGCTAAGATCAAAACCAGATACTCCCCCATATTTCTTCAGCTCTTCAATATCTGCATTAATCTTATTCAATCTCGGCCACAGCTTATCTTCATACATGTAATACGTAAGAAGCGCTGTTTGTCTTGACTCGATAGGAATATCATTTCGGTATGCATAAGTAGAAACTGCAGAAGGTTTCTCTTTATAGAGATATTCCTCAGGTAGCTGTGGGATTCCTTTTTTGAATGGAATGCCATTGTCTTTGAGGTACGAAATATGCTCATCGCACCATGTTAAAAGATTAAATTGTAACATTTTAATTCCTTTCCGGGATATAGTAATCCCTCAAATGATGTCGCTTTAAATGCTGATTTCATTGGACATTCAAAAGGAGATATGATACAATTCAATCTACAGAAACGGATATGTATCATATCCTGAAAGCACTCTTCATACTACGCCAATAGTATGTTTAAAGGGTGCTTTTCCTTTTGAAAAGATTAATACATTCAATTTTAACCACCTCACTTTCTTTAAATTTCATTTCCTTGATCCCTGATAAAAATCTCATATGCATCTTTATCGAGATGCTCCAGTAAAGGAATCTCATAATCAAAAATCCTATTACCGTGTTTACGCTTACGATTTCGAATGTTGGATGCTGCGTTCCCTGCGGCCTCCATACTGACATGACAAGCGGAAACTATCTCTTCCTCCATCTCTATTCCCTTTATCAATAAGTACGGGATTGGACACATAAAGTATCTTCCGAAAAAATCCGCCAGGTCATCAAATTCATCATCATCGGTATCCTCATTATATACATAATGCTTTACCTCATGAAATATTGTAAGTCTCCTGGCACCCTCGGATTCATATCTATCATTGTAATAAATTGTAGGCGTCCGGCCTTTTGTACCTTTGACAAAGAATCCGCACTTTGATCTTTTTCTTAGTAAAACCCTTGTATCTCGATCGTATTCCGAATACGGGACAAGTGATACACCTAGTTTCTTACATACCACTTCCTCGTCTATCGGAAATTCCCGAATGTCATAATCTAAATAAATCTGTATTATGACTTTCTTTATCTCATCGTAAGTATCTGAGTCCCTATACATTCTTGCCGCCTCCAAGCAAAAGAGCAATCAGTTTATTCTTCTCCTCAGAAGACAGTTCATCGCCTTTTCGGGCTATTGCAGTTGCAATTGCATTATAAGCAGATTGTCCCCGCTCATCCTCATCAAGGAAATAATCCGTTTCCACCTGTAACGCTTTCGCGATATTAACAATTACGTCCATCCTGGGAACAATATCACCCTTTAAATATCGCGATAAAGAACTCTCAGCTATTCCGCTGAGTTTTGAAAGCTGCTTTTGGTTTACTCCTTTCTTCTTCATTAATTCGTGAACTTTCTGGCTCCATTCCATACGCACACCTTCCTCTCTACAAACATTGACGTAATGTTGATTATATAATAATTCCATTACTGGAATTTGTCAACCCATTATTGAAATCACCTGAATAATATATAAGGCAGGGGATTACTCCTCTGCCTAATTAATTGGTGACATCATGTAGTTCATTCCTCAAAAAGAATATCGTCAATTCGGTCATGAAAAGACTTCTCGTTCCAAAACGGTGTTTCAAGAAGCATAAGAAAATTCTTATTGTATCCGATTCTATTCCAGTCTTTATCAGCAATAATATAACCGTGATCTTCGCCGGTACAATAATACATTGCCCCGTCTATCCAAAAGGAAAAATCTACTGTCATCGGCGGATTATCCTTTCGCTCCGGGAATTCATCCCATCTCTGATATTTACAGAACTGCTGCCAAGTCATCTTAGTTACGTTTTTTCCATCCATAAATACAAAACCTCTTTGTATGGATTATTTCATTTGTATATCGAAGAATTGAGACAAGTGCCTAACTGATTTTAAGGACTCTTCCCCAAGGTATCTTCCCAGCTTTCTGAAACCACCATTATCTTCTGTCATCAAATCTTCAAGGACAGTAACTTCGGCAACATTAGCAATTTCACTATTTTCCGAAGTTACCATTTGTTCAACAAAGTCAAATGCCATCTGTGCTTTCTTGGGATCTTCCTCGGCCATCTTTATTATAAACGGACAAACCACCATACCGAAAACCACATGCATTCCTATCTCGACTTCTGCTCCTGTTTCTTCCTCTTTTGCTTTGAAATAATCCGCATATTCCGGAAACAGCTTCTTAAATTCATCATATAACTCTTCGTATTTCATGGCAGCATATCCTCATACTACAAATACTTACAATCCATTAAATCGGGATACTTCTTGGTTATATCAGGGGATATATTGTATTCAACCTCAAGCTCGGTAAGTCTTTTGATTATCTGTACCGCTTCGTAATGCTTGACTGTAGTCTGGACCATTCCTTTTTCATCTAGTATTTTTAATAAGTCCATGACATTAAGTTCGAATACTTTAGATACCTTGATCTTCTTCACTTTTTCAACATTACTCACCGTGATGGTATAATCCAAATCATCATTCATACAAGGCGGGAAAAAACTTGCTCCGATAACATCAAACCCGCAGTTGCTACACTTAAGTGCCATACAGGCACCATCTAAGCTACAGAGAAGGGTTTCATTTCCGCATTCAGGGCATTTGCCTATCTTAGGGTTTTCATACTCCTTACGAATACAATACCGGCAGATATCGTCAGACATGCAATATCGCATTAACCCTTCGTTTACCAGATCATCCAATGTGGTTTCGTATTGCGCAAGCTCATCAGGATTTGCCGCGCACAACTTGCTTTGATCTACACAGGAATGATTGTGCCACCATACCGGGACAAGATAACTATAATGGCCGTATGAATGGCAATTACTGCACCATGCCCACGCACCGCCACGATTGGTATCTTCATATCGGTTAATATAGATATGCGCTCTTTTCGCTCCGCAATCAGGGCATACAACCGGGTATTCAGGCCTTCCTTCTACAAAAGGCTTAAATATCTGATCTATATTTTCACTGTCGTGCCACGCTATCTTTCCCATACAACACCTATTGCATTTACAGCTTTTTAATGATCTTCTTAAATCTTTCTATCGGAAGACCGAGCTGGCTTTCATATTTATCAGTAACAGCGACTACCTTTACTGCCTTTTCTCCATCATATCCTTTAACGATTACCTCATCTCCGACTTTTACAGATTTATCATCGCAAAGATAATCGTAGCACCTTCCGCTTTCTTCAAAGCATACACTGACGAAATGATATACCTTACCGGATAATTCCTTTTTTACTGCCGGAGCAGTGAAAGAATAACCATCGGTGCAAATTTCCCCCACGCACTTATCATATAAGTAGAATTTTGTAGTACGCTTTCCGTAATCAAACTCTACATGATCAAAAATGATTTCCGATGAACCATCAGCAATTTCAAATGTACTGTTCTTGGCTGTTTTGATGGTTATCTTATCCCTCAACTCGCAATAGTCTGCCTTTGGAATAGTGATAAGCATCAAAGGCGCTTTATCTTCGTCAAAGCGTTTTATCGGTGAAGCAGAAAGGGAAAGAACTCCATCTTTCAACCCTTTAACCTTCAATCTGCATCTTCTGTGTTTTATCAGCGCCCATTTTGTCCATCCCGGATAAAAGAACTGTTCTGTACGGCCCTTTTTCGTATACTCTTTTCTGACTTCTTCAAGTGCCTTCTGAACGCCGTTAAATACAACGGTGTCCCCGTAGTGATTGGCAACCGCCGTTCTTTTTCTTATCGCAAAATCAGCCTGAAGATAGTAATAATATGCCGTCTCCAGATCTTTCTGAGCTCCTATTTCATCACGGAAACAGTTACCCATACGGAGCGCAGCATCGGCGAATTTACATTCATAGTCTTCTTTTACGAATCTCTTTATATTTTGCTTGTAAACACTCCAATACAGATGGTTTGCCGTTTCACCATCCTTTACTACGCCGTAACCATGAGCAAACATATCGGCAAGCTTATAGGTGCTTTCAAAATATGTGTATGCATGACCGATACTAAAGTATTTAAATGCTTCCTCATATTCCGGCACACCGCCGTTACATCTACCGTAGTAATATATGTATCCCAATGTATTCGCAGCTGATGCATCACCGGTCAACTGGTAATACTCTAAAAATGCATCTCTTGCCTTGATCCAATCATTCGGATAAATCTTCGTTCCGCAATAATAACAGTAACCTCTTCTCTGTATAGCCTTCGGGTCTTTTTTATCACAAAGACTATCAAGACATTTCTTAAAAAGCTGTTGAGTCTTTTCCGACTGCTTATCTATACTGTCACTGTCAAACTGCTGGGCAATTCGAATTGTAAGACTCTCAGGGTACTCTTTTCCTTTCGACTTTACCCAGACCTCCAGACATTCCCTTAGGTTTTTAAAGTCCTCGGGCAGCAATTCCACAGGGTTTTCTTCAAGAATATCCCATCTTATTTCTTCGAGTTCATTGTATGCAAGACTAAGGATATCTTTCTCTTTTACCTCATCGACTATATCTTCCCAAGGCGACTCCGGGAATGACAGATCTTCCTCAAACTGCATGATTGTATCAATCCATTTAAGAACATCCTCGGGCGGCATTCCGTCATAAGCGTTCACTCCTGCAAGAAGGTCTGCCGCAGATACTTTATATGCCTTGGAATCGGTCTTTACATATTCGGAAAGATAATTTATCCCATTACTCACTGCATCCAGGGTCAGTTCACCCCTAACAAAAGGTCCTAACTGCGATGTTTTTATAGCTGGAGTTTCTGCTGGCTTAAGTTCATGATCTTTAAACGTGATATATTCCGGCTCTATGTATTCTTTATCATAAAAGCAAAGCGTTACCTTTGTTCGTTCTCTATCTTCAACTACTCCAATTCTTCCTGTCGCAATAACCTCGGCACAAGCCCCTATCTCTAATCTGGCCATAGACACCTCCGTTTTCTATCTGCAAGGGATTGTCACTTCACAGGCGTAATCCTGCTCATACGCTTCCTTTGTTCCACGCACCTTCCAGTACTCTTTCCAATACTCCCACCATTTCTCACAGGCACTTTTTATTTCAGCGGGTTCATATTCACCCTTATTTCCGATAACCTGAATCGCATCTCCGCCAAGAATAAATCCGACATATCCGCATCTTCCTGCAAGAATATGTTTTGCACGTCTTACGACATCCTCATCAACAGTGCAGTCCTTACCATTGACATTTTTGTATTCTTTCAGAATTTTTACTGCGTATTCGGCATCATCGAATACAAGCTCGTCAGGATCCATTGTGAATGGTTCCAGCTCGTCATTATATAGTCTGTCATACCAGTCTTCCGGCAAATCCTCCGCAGGACCGTTATCGAGGAATGCAATAAATGCATTATCCACGAATCTTATAGCGATATGACCGGACCTGGGCTCTTTTCCTTCTTTTGCCTCATCATATAGGAGAACTCCACCGAATTCAGCCTGAGCACAGTCTTCGGACAAGTCCCACCACATCCAGTAACCACAATCTGAAATTGCTTTACAAAGAATCTCTTTAACTTCCTTTGTCATAATGAAACCTAATCTTTCTTTTCTATAATCCTTCCGCTTTGATACTATTCAGTAACCGCACTAACATACTGTGAAAGCCTGCTGGCATAAGCGCCGACACGCTCTTCCATATTGTTGTTATCAGTCCAAAGCTCACACTGAAGCATAACGGTCTGTACTGCATCATCCATACCTTCCGGCGGATATTTATGCTTCTTAAGGAGTTTCTTGATCATCATACGCATGCTCGCACGTGCGGACTCTCGCTTCTGCCAGTCGATAGTCCGGTTATTACGGAGTGCATCAGCAAGTTCCTTTGTGATAGCAATCAGTTCTTCATTTTCATAGAAGTCCTTTATCGCCTGTGGCTTGGTAAGGGCATCATAGAAAGCAAGCTCATCGGCGGTAAGGCCGAGTTCCTCACCTTCTTTTTGTGCAGCCTGTATCTGCTTAGCCAGATTAAGCAGTTCCTCAATAACCTGCTCATTTGTAAGCATGCCGTTAAGGTAGCGGTTCATCGCCTGCTGGATAATCTCACTAAACTTTTCAGACTTAACAACGTTAGTTCTCTTATATATGATTACCTGCTCGGATATCAGCTTCTTTAACAGCTCAACTGCAAGGTTCTTCTCCTTCATCTTTCCGATCTCTTCGAGAAACTTAGGATCGAAAAGTGAGAAGTCTCCGTTTACATCCGAGAACAGATTTATTACACCGGTGCTCTTTATACTCTGCTCGAGAAGTGCGTTGATTCGCTCATTCATTTCCGGGAGTGATATTTTCTTGCCTTCTCCCTGATTGATAAGGCGTCCAACAAGAACTCGTACAGATTCAAAGAATGCTGCCTCCACTCTGAGTTTTTCTTCTACAAGAGACGAACACAATGATAGTGCCTGCCTCATAAGGAGTGCTTCCTTAAGGAAGTCATCTCTTTCGGTCGCTTTATCAACATCGACAATAAAGTTCACGGCGCCGCTAATGGCTCTTGACCTTTCAAGGTCAGTTCCGGTCATAAACTTAGAATAATCACATCCGTGGAACAGATCACGGCATACCGATAACTTCTCAAGGAACTTAGGATAAGCAACCTTGGCAACATCGGTATCACCATAGTTCTTCTTATCACGAGATGTGTAATCGTTCATTGCTTGCTTAAGAGCAGATGCAATACCAACGTAATCTACAACCAATCCACCTTCTTTATCGCCGAATACTCTGTTGACTCTGGCGATGGCCTGCATAAGGTTATATCCCTGCATAGGCTTATAAACATACATGGTGGCAAGTGAGGGAACATCGAATCCGGTAAGCCACATATCTACAACGATGGCTATCTTCAACGGATCATCATTATCCTTAAAGCGCTTTGCGAGTTCTTCTTTATGACGCTTGTTTCCTATAATTGAATGCCATTCTTCCGGGTCCTTATTGCTTTCTGTCATTACAACAGCAACCTTATCTGTCCATGAAGGTCTGACCTTTAAAATTTGATCATATATCTTCATGGCGATAGCTCTGCTGTACGCAACTATCATAGCCTTTCCGGTAAGAAGATCGGCTCTGTAATTCTCATAATGATCGAGAATATCGTTTACAAGAGAGTTGATGGTCTGCTCGTTGCCGAGAATAGCTTCCATCTGCCCAAGTTCTCTCTTACTCTTAGCAACAACCTCGGGATCGGCGTTATTTGCCATAATGTCGTATTCCTGGTCAATCAGCTTAAGAGTATCCTGATCAAGATTAAGCTTGATAACACGGCTTTCATAATAAACAGGGCGTGTTGCTCCGTCCTCAACCGCCTGTGTCATATCATAAACATCGATGTAATCACCGAATACTTCGCGAGTGCTTCTATCCTTTAATGAAATAGGTGTTCCGGTGAAACCGATATATGTTGCATTCGGTAAGGTATTTCTGATAACACGCGCCGTACCTATTTTGATCTTACCGGTTTCGGGATCTACCTTTTCTTTAAGACCATACTGACCACGGTGCGCCTCATCAGCCATCACAACGATATTGCGGCGCTCTGAAAGAGGCTCATCAGATTCTTCGAACTTCTGCATCGTTGTGAATATGATTCCGTTTGCCTGTCTGCCGTCCAATAACGACTTAAGATGCTCCCTGCTCTCCGCGTGTAAAGGTTCCTGACGAAGGAAATCTTTACACTTTGCAAATTGAGAGAATAGCTGATCATCAAGGTCATTACGGTCTGTCAGAACAACTATGGTGGGGCTGTCCAATGCCTCCTGCAATCTATGAGCGTAGAAAACCATCGACAATGACTTACCGGAGCCTTGTGTATGCCAGAACACTCCGCCCTTTCCGTCTGTCTCTGTCGCATGCTTTGTAGATGCTATGGCTTTATTAACCGCAAAGTACTGATGATACCCGGCAAGGATCTTATATTGCCTTAACCCTTCATTCGAAAAGCATATGAAGTTCTTTATGATATCAAGCAGTCTTTCTTTTTCAAATATGCCTTCGAAAAATGTATCAAACTGAGCATACTGCGTATTCTCGTAGTTACCGTCCTTCGTTTTCCACTCCATGTAACGGTCTTCGCCGGAAGTTATTGTTCCGGCTTTCGAAGTAAGGTGGTCACTCATAACACAGATGCAGTTATATATGAACATAGACGGAATCTCATGCATGTAATTGCGGATCTGCGTATATGCCTCTGAAGCATCCGTCTCTTCTCTTGAAGGAGATTTCAATTCCACGAGAACAACCGGGAGCCCATTAAGGAATAACAATACATCCGGGCGTTTATTGCTGTTTTCGATATATGTCCACTGATTCGCTACCACAAAAGAGTTGTTATCTACATTTTTATAATCAACAAGATATACAAGTCCGGATCGTTCTTCCCCTTTTACAAGGTATCGAACCTCCACACCATGTTGAAGATAATCCATAAAAACAGAATTCTTCTGAACAAGATCCGCATTCTCAAAGTTCTTTAATTTGAACAATGCGTCTGCGATGGCATCATTCGGCATATCAGGATTGATACGTCTTAATGCATCATCCAGTTCCTGCTCATAAAGAGGACTTGTAAAGTCTCGTTCCAAATCCGGTGCATACACGTGTCGGTAGCCCATGTTTTGGAACAATTCTATTATGGAATTTTCGTAATCTGCTTCAGTGTAAAATCCTGGCATAAACTTTTACTCCTTTGCATTTAATTCCTTATATTCATATAAACGATAATTTACTTCAGCAAGCTCAGGCCATATTGACTGCGTTCTTTATCGACTTCAGCCATTTTGGCGGACAAGTCCCAGCCGATTGGGAACAGGGGACCTTACAAGACATTGCCGATTTTTCAAATGGCTACGCTTTTAAAAGCAAGGAATTGCTCGATGCACCTGCTCCCGATTGCTTTCATGTATTTAAGCAAGGCCATATAAATCGTGGTGGCGGGTTTAACTCTAACGGCACAAAGAGCTGGTATCCCATTAGCAAGTGCGCAAGCCTTTCTAAATACATTCTCCGCAAAGGTGATATTCTGATGGCAATGACTGATATGAAGGATAACGTTGCTATCCTTGGTAACACAGCCCTTATGACTGTAGATAATCAGTACATTGTTAATCAACGTGTAGGCCTTTTACGGAGCAATGGGTACAAAAGTACATCCTATGCTTACATTTACCTACTAACAAATAGTTTCGATTTCTTAAAAGATTTAAGAAGTCGAGCTAATAGCGGTGTACAAGTAAATCTATCATCAACGGAGATAAAAGCTTCTCCAGTATGGATAGCGACCGATGCAGTAAACAAGGAATTCAATTCACTTACAGAGCCACTACTTACAATGATCATGACTAATGATATAGAAAACCAACGGCTTGCGAGCATACGTGACACATTACTTTCGCAATTGATGTCCGGCGAACTCGATGTTTCTGAACTTAGTCTTTAGGCCGCTAAATTATCGTTTATATGAGACATACTCTTACCAACGGCGAGAGTAATACCAACGGAACTGCCGTTGATGTCGTTCTCTGGAAATAATACAAAGGAGAAACGACATGAAAAAGAAATTGAAAACAGAGGTAATCCAACAAATGCTACGTTACCTCGATAATGCTCAGATTAAGCAGCTTGAAAAGGTTATGGAGCATGTGCTTTTTCACTATGAGATAAGTGCTTCGAGATTCACGCAGGAGGATGATAGCAAAGATCTTGTATTGATGTTTATAGCTGCCAAACGCGTAGAGGGTTGTTCAGAAAAAACACTGAAATATTATCAGGCAACAATAGAAGCTATGATGGTATCGCTCGGAAAGAATGTCCGGCATATTCTAACAGAGGATTTAAGGACATATCTTACAGAGTATCAAGATAAGAATAAGTCGAGTCGCGTGACAATAGATAATATCCGCCGTATACTTTCCAGTTTCTTTTCCTGGTTGGAAGATGAGGACTACATAATAAAAAGTCCGGTACGCCGTATACATAAGGTTAAAACGATAAGTAGTATCAAGGAAACATATTCTGATGAAGACCTTGAGCAAATGCGCGACAACTGTAATGAAATACGCGATTTGGCTATGATCGATATGCTTGCCTCAACAGGTATGCGCGTTGGAGAGCTGGTTCTGCTGAATCGTGATGATATTGATTTTGTTGAACGTGAGTGTGTGGTATTTGGAAAGGGCGATAAAGAACGAATTGTTTACTTTGATGCAAGAGCGAAACTGCATTTGCAGGAATATCTTGATAGCAGAACAGATGATAATCCGGCTCTTTTCGTATCATTAAGGGCACCGCATGATCGTATACATATCGGTGGTATTGAGCATAGATTACGCGAAATGGGCATGCGATTGAATATACAGAAGGTTCATCCACATAAATTTCGTAGGACATTAGCGACGATGGCGATAGATAAAGGAATGCCTATAGAGCAACTGCAACGACTACTAGGACATCAGCGGATAGATACGACTTTGCAATATGCAATGGTTAAACAGAGTAATGTAAAATCGGCTCATAGGAAATATATTGGATAGGAAGGGAATACAATGAAACACTTATTAAGTGATATTGCGGATGTGACGATGGGGCAGTCTCCAAAGTCTGAATACTATAACTCGGATGGCCAGGGGATGCCATTCTTGCAGGGCAATAGAACTTTTGGAAAAAGGTATCCTGTTTTTGATACTTATACTACTATGCCAACTAAGACGGCAAAAGCTGGGGATGTAATCATGAGCGTCAGAGCGCCTGTTGGTGATTTAAATATCACCCCAGTTGATATGTGCCTTGGAAGGGGTGTTTGTGGGATACGTATGAAAAATGGTAATCAAGAGTTTCTGTTTTACTTATTGAAATACTATATGCCACAACTGATAAATAAAGAGAGCGGAACCGTATTTGGCTCAGTTAATCGCAATGATATTAATGGACTGGAAATTGATATTCCAGAGAGTAAAGAAAGTCAGAGTAAGGTAGCAAGATTTCTTTCAATGATTGACGAGAAGATAGAGGTCAATGATGCAATAAACGATAATTTAGCGGCTTAGATGTCAATGCTAGAGACATCCAGTTCACCGGACATTAATTTCGGTAATAATGCATCTCTAGTGGATGATAAGCGCTGTATTTCATCGATATTTGACTTGGTTTGCATCCTAATTGAATGAAGTACAGAACCAATTTTCCTCTGTTCATCCATTGGTGGAAGCATAAAACGGTATTTTTTGAAGTCCTTAAGGACTATTCTTGGTAATGCCGAACCAGAAACATAGTTATCGCCTACGTCCTTTCGAACGGAAGGTTGTTTAAGGAGGTACAGGAGAATCTCCGGAATTATAATATTTGTATCAGGTCTAAAAATAGCGATGGATGAAAGTATTGCTTCATCTTTCTCTTCGGAACAGATGAATATCTCTTTCAGATAACTTCCATCCTTTGCGACCAAGATGTCATTAATCAGAGGAACACAGTCGCCTTTTTGCATTTTTCGGAAATCTTCCTCTGAAATGTGCTTGCAGGACGAGGCATTGAAACCATAAGTTTCCATATCCTTGACGGAATACATAGGGTATGGCGATTCAGGAGCATCAGCGGGACTATAGTGCGATCCGTCAGTTATCCGGGTACATACATCATCTAGCGATACTTCTGTCCAGTCAGAAGGAGCAACACCGCCATATGGTGCAAAATCCATGAAGTAATGGCGAAAAAGCGCTAACGCTTGCTCCTCTAAATTATCGTTTACCTCCTCATTGAGTTTGATTTTTTCATCAATAGGATCAAGCACAGACAGAACCTGCTTTTGATAATCAAGATCAGGAATGTCAAGCTCCAGCCGATTGAGTGTTTCTGTCCGCAGGCTCGGAATCGTTGTTCCTTCGTTATAGGAATCCAAATCAAGCAAGGACATTAGATAATAGAGATACTTCGGGATTACCAGTTCCTCATTGACCTCTGTATAAAACAGAGTATCCACCGTCCAAAATGGATGATCCACATAGCGAACCTTATTAATGGTTCCTTTTCTTCCTATCAGGACAGAAGGCTTATCATATAACGCATCCGTAGCATATCCCATAAGTCCGCCAGTACCATATATGGGAAATGCACCGTCTACCGATTCAACCTTCTTTTGATTCTTTCCATATTTGATTTTTACAAGTTCGCCCAGAGTCAATAGATTATATTTCATATCCAATCGCTCCTAACTTCTTGCGGATCTCATCTTCCAACTCATGTGACTTTGCAAACATATTCGAAAGCTCCGATGTTAGTCTTCCCATCTTCTCCTCGAAGGGCTCACCATCATCTTCCTGTTCCTCGATACCCACATATCTTCCGGGAGTGAGGATATAATCCTGCTTCTCGATATCCTGGAGTGTTGTCACAGAGCAGAATCCCTTTACATCTTCAAGCGTTCCGTTCTGGAAAGCCTCGAAAGTATCTGCAAGTTTCTGTATATCTTCCTCCGTAAAATCACGATGCTTACGATCAACCATGTGTCCCATCTTGCGAGCATCGATGAAGAGGGTCTTACCTTTCTACTTCTTACCCTTTGTGATAAACCACAGGGTAACCGGAATGGTAACGCTATAGAAAAGCTGTGTAGGCATAGCTATGATTCCCTCGATAAGGTCATCCTCTATGATTTTCTTGCGGATTTCTCCCTCGCCGCTTGACTGAGTGGAAAGGGCACCATTCGCCAATACCAATCCAATCTTTCCGTTCGGAGCAAGATGGTGGATCATGTGCTGAATCCACGCATAGTTGGCATTGCCTGCCGGAGGAATACCATATTTCCATCTGACATCATCAAGGAGCTTCTCCTGGTTCCAAGGGTGATAGTTGAACGGAGGATTCGCCAAGATGAAGTCGGCCTTTAATGTCGGATGGAGATCATTTGTGAATGTATCAGCCTGATAAGGTCCAAAGTCTGCATCGATACCTCGGATGGCCATATTCATCTTAGCCATCTTCCATGTGTCTGCATTAGCCTCCTGACCGTAAACAGCAATTGCTCCTCTCTTACCGGAATGGGCCTGTATGAACTTTGCACTCTGGACAAACATACCGCCGGAACCGCAACAGCAGTCATATACACGACAGTTATCAAAAGGCTTTAAAACAGATACGAGCGTCTTAACAACACTTGAAGGAGTATAGAATTCTCCACCGCCTACACCTTCTTTTTCGGCAAACTGAGCAATGCAGTACTCGTAAGTTCTGCCGAGCAGATCCTCGCTTGCCTCGGTGTCGCTCATATCAATATTGTTTGTAAAGATATCAACCACCTCACCAAGGACTCTCTTATCAAGATCCGGGCTGGCATAGTTCTTCGGAAGAACGTTCTTAAGAGTTTTATTCTCGTTCTCGATTGCTCTCATAGCATTATCGATTACGGTACCGATCTCCGGTGTATGTGCCGCAGAGGCTATAGTACTCCATCTCGCTTCCTGAGGTACAAAAAACACATTCTCCATGGAGTACGCATCTCTGTCATCCTCAAATCCGTCACCCTCATCTACAAGTTCCTGATATCTTTTATCAAAAGCCGCAGAAATATAGCGAAGGAATATCAATCCGATTATTACTTTCCTGTACTCTGCTGACGGAATATGTCCCCACAAAACGCAGGCCGCATCCCAGAGTTGTTTCTCGAATCCGATATTCGCATTAGTCTTATCAGCCATTTCTAAACCTCCGATTTATCTTTTGGGGCAATGATCCGGAGCCCCTATAATCCATTATACTCGGTTTGTGTCCAATATTAAGGACTTAACCCTATGTCCGCCAAACTATATTTATACTCATCGGCGGAGTGCAGACTTACCATTCTGCGCACATATTTGTTTTATATTTCTCGGCGGACAAATGTACCTGTTCGCCATTATGTATTTATTCTTTACCCCCTCGGCTTATTCTGCCTCAAAAGTACATTTTTTATGCCATATTTTTTGTCGATATATTTCCTTCAAAAATGCCTGTAAAGCCCGTAAATACGCTATTTTCTTTCGAGCAGACAGACGGTCTCAACATGCACTGAATTTGAGAACATGTCGGTACACGAAACCTTCTTAAGTTCATAGTCTCCGGAGGCGCACAGGTACTTTAAGTCGCGGGCGAGAGTTGCAGGATCGCAGCTGACATATACGATGCGGCCTGGCTGCATCTTGAGCATCGTCTGCAAGCACGCTTCGTCGCACCCCTTGCGCGGCGGATCCACTACGATGACATCCGGATGAAGCGCCGATCCGAAATCTGATACATCGTCGATGACGCCGAGGTGAGATGAGGACTCATCCGACTTCACCCGAACATTATCCGCATAAAAGTTCGGCAGCACTTCTTCTGCTCGGCCTACCATGAACTCGGCATTGTCGATTCCGTTGAGGCGGGCATTCTCGCGGGCATCCTCGATTGCTTCGGGAACAACTTCCACTCCATAAACTTTGCCTGCCGATCTTGCGAGGAAAAGTGATATCGTGCCGATCCCGCAGTAAAGATCCCATACAGTCTCGCCACCGGTAAGGCCGGCATATTCCAGAGCCTTACCGTACAGTTTCCGGGTCTGCACGGGATTGACCTGATAGAACGACAGCGGGGATATCCTGAAACTCAGATCACCGATCTTATCAGTCACATATTCCTGACCGTATATTACGGAGAAGTTATCGCCGAGGATCACATTGGTCGCATCGGTATTCGTACTCGTGCATATGCTGACAATATTGAGCCCTGCTGACCTAAACCGTTCAATCAACGCTTCCGCCCGGGGAAGTTTTTTTCCATTGATCACGATACATACCTGTATCTCACCGGTCGTATATCCTGTGCGGATCAATATGTGACGGACAAGCCCCTTGCCTGTCGTCTCATCATATGCACTGATACCGAATTCAGACATATACTCCCTGATCACGCGCAGAACCACTGCATCAGACTCAGCCCCGATCAGACAGTCTGCGCATGGAACGATACGATGCGAGCGGGGTGCATAGAATCCGGTGATCACATGTCCGTCAGTCCCCGCTCCCACAGGATACTGAGCTTTGTTTCGAAACCGTGACGGCGCAGAGGTCTGTCCTTCCATATCCGTGGCTTCAGGATTCTGCGCCTTTTTTTCGCCCCTGGCTGGATCCGGCATACCGGTTCTGTCATCTGATCTGCGCGGAGCATCATCAGCATACCCGATAATCCCCTCGAACACCTCATCCACATATCCGGCCTCAAATCCGCCGACCCTGACCAGGAGCTCGCGTACCTTATTCTCTTTATACCGAAGCTGGGCATCGTAACTTAAGGCCGCTATCTGACATCCGCCGCACTTATCTGCGATAGGGCATGCAGGTACTACGCGGTCGGAAGAAGGTTCGAGGATCTCCACGGGCTTGGCGATTCCGTATTTTTTCTGCGCCTTGATGATATGCGCACGTATGGTATCCCCGGGAAGCGCCCCCTGTACAAAAAGGGTATAGCCATCTTCCAGATGTCCTATACCCTCGCCTTCCGAACCTATATCAGTGATCTTCAGTTCATATTCTTCGTTCTTCTTATGTGTGGTCATATATCCAAGTAGCGCCGGTCTACGAAATGACTTGCCGGCTTAAGTCGTGCGTATATTGGAATCAAATATCCTGCTGAATCCCATCCATCCGCTATCATTGCTTCCTTCAAGCAGTTCCGTGAATGCCTCGAGTTTGGCATCGGTATTATCCGCATAATTGAGTGCCACGGCTTCGATGATCGCAGGCTTCTTGGGAGAACCGAACTCATACTCACCGTGATGCGCGAGTATGCAATGCTTAAGTTCCTGCTCAAGCGTGCCGGGGAAACCTTCGATTCCTCTGATCGCTTCACCGATCATCTCGACGCCGATGACTATATGACCGAGGAACTGTCCGGCATCCGTATAGTCATTCTGAGGATACAGACTCAGTTCCCTGATCTTGCCCATGTCATGACAGATAGCAGCGGTGATCAGCAGATCCCTGTTAAGCTTATAGTATTTCGACGCGAGAAAATCACATATCCTTGCAACTGCAAGCGTATGCTGCAAAAGGCCTCCCGAGAAACTGTGATGGATCGATTTGGCCGCCGATGACTGTTTGAATGTTTTTGCAAAAGTTTCATCCAAAAAGAAATGCTCAAGCAGCGCTTTTAAGTGCGGCTCTTCTACAGACTCGATCAGCCCCATCAATTCGTTCCACATATCATCGATATTATAAGGACTGACGGGCATGTAATCGGCGGGATCAAACTCCCCTTCCCTGCACTTGCGTATGCGCTTTAAGCTAACCTGAAGCGCACCGTTAAAAGTGGTCACATCACCGTTAACTTCGATATAATCCAGCGGGTCATAATCTTCGATCCCCGCGGAATTGGGCTCCCATACTTTAGCATCTATCGTTCCGGTCTTATCAAGCAGCACGACATTATCATAAGGCTTGCCGTTTCTCGTGACTGCGGAATTCCTGCTCTTGCAAAGGTATATATCCGATATGTGATCGCCCTCTTTGAGTTCAGATATATATTTCATCATTCATCCTCCGGAATATATGATATGGATCCGAGTGTGACTTCGGCTTCTATCGGTACGTATCTGTCCACGGACGGCCTCATCAGCGATACCGTAACTGTTGTGTCCGGCGCTTCTTTTGCCAGCCACAATATGAAGTCATGATAAGTATTGAACTTCTCTCCGTTTACGCTGACCAGTATATCTCCGTTCTGAAGACCGGCGTTCATCGCAGGGGAATCTATCTCGATATATCGTATATAGAATCCGTCGGGCAGGCCGTATTCGGCTTCCAGCTCATATGTGATGTCCATGGCCTTTATGCCCAGATACGCACGGTCTTCGCCGTTGGACAGATCCTCGATCAGCGGTTTGAGTTCGGTTATCCCGATCGCATTGACCACATTTCCCGCAGCATCGGATTCGTAGCTGTTATCTATGATCCCGATCACATTGCCCCTGAGGCTTACGAGCACTCCGCTCGAAGATTCGGTTCCGAGGATATCGGTAGTGATCAGTGTATAATCCGCATCGGTCATATACAGCTGCTGGGCCCCCGAAGTTACCATCCCGTATGCAAAAGAATCTGCAATGCCTATAGGCGATCCGAGTGCTATGACCGGTGTTCCCTTCAGGGTAGTCGATCTGGAAGTACCGAGACTTGCCGGCACTGCCAGAGCACGGGTGCTGTCCGACAAAGAGGATTTGCTTACGCCAAGTACCAGCATTTCTGTTGCATCATCGCGCCCCATCAAGGTGCACCTTGCACCCGTTCCATCTACAAATCTGACCCACATCTCATCGGCATCGGTAAGGCCTGCATCTTTGACCAGTATGAGCAGCGAAGGCCCGTTATCCGCTATGATCACACCCGAAACCTGGTCGCTGTTCTCATAGGGATTGTTGAGCAGATCGGTCTCTTCGGTCACACCTTTTACGGTCACGAGAGAATTGGATACTTCCTCCGCGAGAGAGCGAAGATCACCGTAGAGTTTCTGATAGTCTTCAAGTCCGAATTCGATGCCCGAGATCATCTCCTCGATGTCGCGGATGTTCTGATTGACCTCGGATACATTGCCCTGCAAAGCTTCGGATATCATCTCCTTATCCGTGGCATACATATCCTCGGGCAGCATCTCATCCTCGGTTGACTCGCTGAAGTCAACGACGGATACGGCAGGCTCGGTCTGAACCTCCTTGCCGGAGTTTAGACGTTCGGATATAAAAGGCTCAAGAAGCAGGAATGTCACGCATGCGACCACGGCAAAAACGACGGCCGCGAGCACCGTGAACAGCGTCCTTCTTAAGAGTTTTCTTCTGTTGATGGGCTTCTGTTTGATCTTCTCCCTGACAAAAGCGGTATCGGGGGCCGGATCAAAGCTCGCCTGTTCCTGTTTGATTTCTTCTTCCATATGTGCAATTAACAGATTAATTAAGCTCATGTTCAGAAATGCATGGACGCATTTCTATGAGCAATTATACTCAAAATATGCCGTTATTGTAAAGAAATCGCAACTTTGCTATATTAATTCTTATGAACGCCAAAGCATTGAAAATACTTGAATATAACCGCATTACGGACATGCTGGTATCAAGCGCTGAGTCCGAACCTGCGAAGCATATGTGCGAGGGTTTAAAACCCTCTGCCAAGAAGGACTGGATCGTCCGCAGCCTCGACGAAACGGAGGCTGCCGTAGATCGCATCTTAAAATCGGGTTCGATCTCATTCGGATCAAACCGCGACTTTGGCTTCGCCTTAAAAAGCCTGTCGATAGGCCAGTCGCTGTCCATCCCCGAGCTTCTGCATATAGCATCTTTTCTGGAAAATGTGAGCAGAGTACGCTCTTACGGCGCCTTAGAAGATTCGCGCCGCAAATCTGATGAAGATGAAGAAGAGGATAAGCAGGATGTACTTGCTTCCAGATTCGAGGAACTGACTCCGCTCCCCAGAATATCAGATGAGATACGCCGGATCATCCTCTCGGAAGATGAGATATCCGACCAGGCTTCACCCGCCCTGGCCTCTATCAGAAGACAGATAAGACTCACGGGCGACAAGATACATTCGCAGCTAAATTCGATGATAAACGGTTCCGCCAGGACCTATCTTCAGGATCCCGTGATCACGATGCGCGGTGACCGCTACTGCATCCCTGTCAAAGCAGAATACAAGAGCCAGGTTCCCGGAATGGTTCATGACCAGTCTTCGACCGGTTCCACTTTTTTCATAGAACCCGCAGCTGTGGTCGAGCTCAACAACAAGCTCAAGACTCTCGCTCTTGAAGAAAAGCAGGAGATCGAGCGCATCATAGCAGAGCTGTCCGCTCAGGTAGGCGAGCATGCTGAGGACATATCCGTCAACTGTAAGCACATGACTCACCTCGATTTCGTATTTGCAAAAGCCAAGCTCGCACTCGACATGCGAGCTTCCAGACCTGTATTTAACGATGAGCGAAAGATCAGGATCATGAAAGGCAGACACCCTCTGATCGATCCTGACAGAGTCGTGCCGATAGATATCACGCTCGGAGACGAATTCGACATGCTGATCATCACCGGTCCGAACACCGGTGGCAAGACCGTATCGCTTAAGACCGCGGGACTCCTCACATTGATGGGTCAGGCAGGACTGTTCATCCCCGCCGGCGACAGGTCCGAGCTGTCTGTTTTCAATGAAGTATATGCCGATATCGGAGACGAGCAGAGCATAGAGCAGAGCCTGTCCACCTTCAGTTCCCACATGACCAACATCGTGGACATATTAAAGAGCGCGAACGAGAGGAGCCTGTGCCTTTTCGATGAGCTCGGAGCAGGTACCGATCCGACGGAGGGCGCAGCCCTCGCAACAGCCATCCTCGACAGTCTCCATGTGCGCGGGATCAGGACTATGGCTACCACTCACTACAGCGAATTGAAGGTCTATGCACTCACAACTCCCGGCGTTGAGAACGCCTGCTGCGAATTTGATGTAGATAAGCTATGTCCCACATACAGGCTTCTGATCGGCGTACCCGGCCGCAGTAATGCTTTTGCCATATCCAAACGCCTCGGTCTTTCGGACGACATCATATCTTCCGCCAGACTTCACATGAGCGAGGATCAGGAACACTTCGAGGAGCTCATGGCAGACCTCGACAGAAGGCGCCTGTCCATGGAAAGGCGCGAGCTCGAACTTGCCGAAGACGAGGAGCGCATCCGTACCGACAAGGAGCAGCTCGATGTCACTAAGGAGAAGCTCGACAGTTCCAGAGACAAGATTCTCATAGAGGCCAGAGAGGAAGCAAGACGCATCCTCCAGGAGGCCAAGGACGAAGCCGACAACACGATCAGGATATTCAGAAACGCAGGTCCCGGCGTATCCATGAGCGAACTTGAGAAGGCCAGGAGCGCCATCCGCGAAAAGATAAAAGAAAGCGACGCTACGATATCCGACATGAGCGGACTCGCCGGCACCGAAAAAAAGGGAAAAGTCCCCAACGCCGACAAGCTCAGATTAGGCGACAGCGTCCGCGTATTATCAATGGGACTGAAAGGAACCATATCCTCTCTCCCCGACAAATCGGGCAAACTCTGGGTGCAATGTGGTATCATAAAATCACAGGTCCGTCTCGATGACATTGAGCTTTTAGACGAAGCAGATATCACCGGTCCCGGGATCAAATCATCGCCGTCAACCCGCAAGGCTGCTTCCTCAAACCGGTCACGGATCAGCAAGACGCAGACCATATCCACGGAGATCAATCTCCTGGGGATGACGGTCGACGAGGCAATATATGCTCTGGATAAGTATCTTGACGATGCTTATCTTGCCCACCTACCCAGTGTGCGCATCGTACACGGCAAGGGAACGGGAACGCTCAGGAATGCCGTAGCAAGCCACTTGAAGAAGACCAAGTATATTGCTTCTTTCAGGCTGGGAGAATACGGAGAAGGCGACGCAGGTGTTACGATCGCCGAATTCAAATGATACGAGAGGTTTAACATGGCTACTAAACAAAAGATCCTCATAGTTGACGATGATGAGAACATCGCAGAGCTCATCTCGCTGTATCTGACCAAGGAATGCTTTGAGACAATGATGGTCCATGACGGAGAAAGCGCCCTGACCGCCATCGATTCCTTCGGCCCCGATCTGATGCTTCTCGACATCATGCTCCCGGGCATGGACGGCTATCAGGTATGCCGTGAGGTCAGGAACCGTTCTTCCCTGCCCATCATCATGCTGAGCGCCAAGGGAGAAGTCTTCGACAAGGTACTCGGTTTGGAATTAGGTGCCGATGACTATATGGAGAAGCCTTTTGACTCCAAGGAACTCGTAGCCAGGGTAAAAGCCGTCCTCAGACGCTTCAAGACAGCGCCGGCCGAGACTACAACGGACGACTCCGAATGCGTCGAATATACAGATCTCAAAGTCAACCGCACGGATTATTCCGTTATCTACAAGGGCAAGAACATCGACATGCCTCCTAAGGAACTTGAGCTCCTGTATTTCCTGGCATCATCACCCAACCATGTCTTCACCAGAGAACAGCTTCTCGATCAGATATGGGGCTATGAGTATGTGGGAGATACGCGTACGGTAGACGTTCACGTCAAGAGACTCCGTGAGAAGCTCGGCGACCACGAAGAGTGGAAGATCTCCACCACCTGGGGTATCGGTTATAAATTCGAGGTACGCAGATGAGGAAGACCCTCTATCTGAAATTCATTCTTGCATATATCATCTTCGGTTTCTTCGGATTCATCGTAGTGGGTTCCTTCGTATCGAACATGATCCAGGACCACTTAACCCGCGAAAAATCCGAAGACTTATACCGTGAGGCGAGCATCATCGCCAATACATACGCCAACGATCTCTACAATTCACAGACCTCTCTGGACACGGTCAGCACGCAGATAAGCGCCCTGTCCAGATATCTCAATGCGACCATATGGATCATCAACCCTTCGGGGCGCATGATCCTCGATTCATCCAAGATACTCTCACCCGATTCCGAGGTAATCGTCGAGGATTTCGATCCGGCGATCACGGCGGGATCTTTTTATACGCAGGGAGATTTCTTCGGTTCCTTCCGGACCGACATGCTCTCTGTGCTCGCGCCGATCACCAGTTCGTTTAAGATCAACGGTTATGTGGTGATCCACTATCCGGTGAGTGAACTGGAAAAATCTTCGAATGAGCTTCTCAACATCTGCTATATCATGCTGATCATTCTTTTCCTGCTTTCGATGATCATCCTGATCTTCTTCACCGAGATGGTATATATCCCGTTAAAGACCATCACCAAGGCGACCGAGCAGTACGCATCCGGTAACATGCACTATGAATTCAATGTGGACAGTGAGGATGAGATGGGATATCTGGCGGCCACGATCAGTTACATGGCCGGTGAGATCGCCCGATCGGAGGATGACCAGAAAAAGTTTGTAGCGAACGTCTCTCATGATTTCCGCTCGCCTCTTACATCGATGCACGGATATCTCGAGGCGATGGTGGACGGCACGATCCCTCCGGAGATGCACGAAAAATACTTAAAGATCGTGCTCAACGAGACTGACCGTCTGACCAAGCTCACCAACTCTCTGCTTACCCTCAACAACTTAAATACTTCGGGAATGCTCCTGGATATCCAGGATTTCGATATAAACGACGTTATCAGAAATGTCACCGCTACATTCGGCGGCACCTGCATGGAGAAGGGGATCACTTTTGATCTGATACTCACAGGCGAGACGCTGTATGTCTCCGCAGACCGCGGCAAGATCGAGCAGGTCCTTTACAACCTGTGCGACAATGCGGTCAAGTTCTCACATCACGATTCATCCATCACGATCGAGACCACCGAAAAACACAATAAGGTCTTCGTCAGCGTCAAGGATTCCGGAATAGGTATCCCCAAGGATGATATCAAGAATATCTGGGACCGCTTCTATAAATCCGATCTGTCCAGGGGTAAAGATAAAAAGGGCACCGGATTAGGTCTTTCTATCACAAAAGAAATAATCCGTGCCCATAATGAACACATAAATGTCATCTCTACGGAAGGTGTCGGAACGGAATTCATCTTCTCTCTTCCGGTCTCCGAAGCCTATGAAGATGATGACGATGACGAGATCTGATCACTTAAAGATCTCGAGCAGTTTATCTTTTAATTCCGCAACATCTATGGGCTTCGTAAGGAAGCCGTTCATGCCCGCGTCGTAAGCCTCTCTCTTGGTGCTTTCAAATACATTGGCGGTAAGAGCCACTATGGGAAGAGTCTTCGCATCCGGTCTGTGGAGCCCGCGGATCTCACGGGTGGTCTCATGTCCGTCCATCTGAGGCATCTCGATATCCATCAGTATAAGATCATAATATCCGACCTCATTGGAGCATATCATGTCAATGGCCGTGCTTCCGTCCATCGCACACTCAACCTCTGCATTGAAACTGCTCAGTATCGTGACAGCGATATCATTGCTCACCTGTGAATCATCGACAACCAGGATCCGCTTGCCGGCGATGCGGCGCTCGACATCATCACCGGCCGCTTCCTCAGCTGCGGGCTGCTCCTGAGCGTTTTCGGCGGCAAGTTTGAATTCCAGATCTATCGTGAAACGGCTGCCCTTGCCTTCTTCGGTATCGATCCTCATTATTCCGCCAAGGGCATTTAGGATATTTTTGACTATCGGGATCTTTACGCCCGAATCATTTTCCGTCGATACTCCGATGCCGTTATCCTCAACGCAGAATGTATATCTGCGGTATTCGGGATCGAGTGAAGACGAAGGTGTTATGGTCAGTGTTATATTTCCGCCTGCCTCGGTGAATCTGGACGAGTGTCCGATAAGATTGACGAGCATCCTGACCATATGAGCATCATCCATGATGAGTGCGGGATTGACAGAATCCATGTTGTGGATGATGAAGTCAAGCTTCTTGTCTCTCACCTGACTCTGAACGGTCTGCATAACCTGTCTCTCCAGGTCTGCCATGGTGAGAGTATGCTCGGTGATATTGATCACGCCTTCTTCAAGCTCGTTCAGGTCAAGTATCTCACTGATGATGGAGAGCACCTGATGGCTGGCATCATCGATCCTTCCGAGACACTTCTTCAGCATCTTGGGATCTTCACAGTTGTCGTTGGCTACGGTGGTATAACCCATGATCGCATTAAGCGGACTTCTGATATCATGCGACATGTTGTACATAAATCTGTTCTTGGCCTGCGATGCGCGTTCGGCTGCCTTATAAGCCTCACTCAGTTCATTCTGTCTGATCTGGTCCAACTGGACTTCACGATCGACATCTCTTACAGCCAGCAGGAACCTCTTATCGGACTTAGGGTCATACCGGCGGATCTCCGCGCGGACATATTTGATCTTATCGCCATCCATCTTGCGGACGATCATCGAGAAGCTCTCTCTCGAAGAAAGTTCGTTGCGGATATTATCGAGTTCAAAACAGTTCCTTACGGATTCGCGGTCCTCAACATAAATATGATCTTCAAGATATCTGTCTACTATCTCCTTGAATGACAGATTCGCAAATATATATCGTTCAAGTACCTTGACAGATTCCGGTTCACATCTGATGACATTGTATTCCCCGGACTGCGCATCAACCGCCACGATGATCATATAGTCTCTTGCCAGAGCCTGTAACACATCATAGTTCAGATTGTTCCCAAGAGAATCGTTTCCTGACTTCCTCTTGAACATGTAACCTCCTAAAAACCCGGTTTTCCTTACCCCAAAAACCCTTAATATGTCAGTATCTCGTAGCCGTCTTCCGTTACGGCCAGAGTAACTTCCCATTGAGCCGAAGGTTTTCCGTCCTCGGTATAAACGGTCCATCCGTTTTCTTCATCGGTATAGATATCCGCCTTACCCAGATTGACCATCGGTTCTATCGTAAAGACCATTCCCGGTACCATGAGCATCTCGGTACCCGGTCTGGTAACATAGCTCACGAAAGGCTCTTCGTGGAACTCGAGTCCCACGGCATGTCCGCCTATCTCGCGCACTATCGTGCAGCCGTTTGCTTTGGCATGGGAGTTTACGGCATCGGCCATATCCCCCAGAAAAGCCCACGGCCGAACAGCTTCTATGCCCTTCTGCATGCACTCCTTCGCTATGCGCACGAGACGCGCTTTCTCTTCGGATACTTCGCCTATGCAGAACATTCTCGACGAATCCGAGAAATACCCGTTGTATATCGTGGAGCAGTCTACATTAATGATATCCCCGTCTTTTAAGATGATATCTTTGGACGGGATCCCGTGACACACTTCATTGTTCAGCGAAGTGCACACGCTCTTGGGAAAGCCTTCATATCCGAGAGGGGCGGGAATACCGCCCATCTCTTTGGTACGCGCAGATACGATATCATCGATATCCTGAGTACTCATTCCGGCCTGTATCTTTTCGGCTATCTCATCCAGGATCGCGATGTTTAACTTGCTGCTTTCTCTGATGCCCTGCAGCTGAGCTTCATTTTTGATCTGGGCATGTCCCGGAACGATATGTCCTTCGAGCCTGATCGCTTCTATGCGCTCATCCATTCTGGCGTGACATACTTTATATTTTTTGCCGCTGCCGCACCAGCAGGGATCATTGCGCCCGATCTTCATAGTACCTCACCGGGCTTTGTATTTCTGATCAGCGTCATGAGGCTTCGGGTATTGGTCTCGATATCTCCGTGGAAAACAGCGCTTCCGGCCACGATGACATTTGCTCCGACCTCGATGACCATGCGTACGGTCTCCTCGACCATTCCGCCGTCCACTTCTATATCGACATTCAGATTATTGGAATTGATATAGTATCTGGCCTCGGCTATACGGCCCGTCGACTCGCGGATGTAGCTCTGTCCGCCGAATCCGGGCTCCACGGTCATGATGAGAAGCATGTCGACCTTGTCCAGATAAGGATAAACCTTATCAACCGGAGTGCCGGGCTTGATCGAGATACCGACCTTTAAGCCCTCGGCGCGTATCGCATCTATCACTGCATTCGGATCGTCTTCGGATTCGAGATGGAATGTGATGCTGTCGGCGCCTGCCTCTGCAAAGCTCTTTATATACTTAAGCGGATGTATGATCATCAGATGAACATCGAGCTTAAGGTTTGTTGCTTTTCTGACGGAGGCTACTACCGGTATCCCGAATGAGAGAGAGGGAACGAAGACGCCGTCCATGACATCGATATGGATGTATTCGGCTCCTTCTTTCTCTACGATAGCAATCTGATCACGGAGAGCCGCGCAGTCAGCCGCCAGTATTGATGGTGCAAGTATATTGTGTGCCATTATTTATTCAAAAATCCTTTCACACTCTTTGCTACGCCTGCTGCATCCAGGCCATACTTTTCTACAAGTGCTCCGGCCGATCCGGACTCGCCGAACTGATCGTTGATACCGATCTTATAAACCGGAACGGGATGCTTTGCAGACAGACAATCACATACCGCAGAACCGAGTCCGCCGATAACGGAATGCTCCTCAGCAGTTACGACCTTGCCGGTCTTGGTTGCGGATTTGATGATCAGATCCTCATCAAGAGGCTTGATGGTATGGATGTTGATGACTTCAGCATCGATGCCTTCTGCTGCAAGCGCTTCTGCCGCATCAAGAGCATTGGCTACCATGATACCTGTTGCTACGATGGTGACGTCCTTGCCTTCTCTTAAAACAACGCCCTTGCCCATCTCAAACTTGTATGTAGCGGGATCATTGATAACGGGAACGGCTGAACGTCCGAATCTTAAGTAAACAGGTCCTACGTAATCAACTGCCGCATGAACGGCTGCGCGTGCCTCGGTATCATCTGCGGGAACGATAACGGTCATTCCGGGGATGGTACGCATGAGTGCGATATCCTCAAGGCACTGATGTGAAGCTCCGTCCTCACCTACGGTGATACCTGCATGTGTAGCACCGATCTTAACATTTAAGTGAGGATAACCTATGGAGTTACGAACCTGCTCATAGTTACGTCCTGCCGCGAACATTGCGAATGAACTGATGAAAGGGATCTTGCCGCAGGTTGAAAGACCTGCTGCGATACCGGTCATGTTACACTCTGCGATTCCGCAGTCGATATGTCTGTCAGGGAATTCCTTCTGGAATACGCCTGTCTTGGTAGCGTTAGCCAGATCGGCATCAAGTACTACCACGTTGGGGTTTTCTTTTCCTACTTCAACGAGTGCGTTTCCGTAGCTCTCGCGTGTCGCAATCTTTTTTACATCTGCCATCAGTTTGCACCTCCCAGTTCCTTGGCGATCTTGTCAAGATCTGCCATAGCCACAGCATACTCCTCATCATTGGGTGCCTTGCCGTGCCAGCCGACATTGTTCTCCATGAAGGATACGCCCTTGCCCTTGGTCGTCTTGGCGATGATGGCTGTGGGCATTCCCTTGGTCTCGCGGGCCTCTTTGAAAGCTGCCTCTATCTGATCAAAATCGTTTCCGTTGATGTTGATAACATGGAAATTAAATGCTTCGAACTTCTTGTCGATCGGATAAGGATCGTTAACCTTGTCGATGGGGCCGTCGATCTGAAGATTGTTGTTATCTACGATGACTACCAGATTGTCAAGTTTCTTGGCGCCTGCAAACATAGCTGCCTCCCATACCTGACCTTCCTGGATCTCACCGTCGCCGAGAAGCGTGTATGTACGGTAGGAAGCGCCATCAAGTTTGGCTGCAAGTGCCATGCCTACTGCTGCCGAGATACCCTGTCCGAGTGAACCCGATGACATGTCAACACCGGGAGTCTCCTGCATGCAGGGATGACCCTGAAGGTATGATCCTAAGTGTCTTAATGTAGGCAGATCCTCAACGGGGAAATATCCTCTGTTGGCAAGTGCGGAATAAAGACCGGGTGCCGTATGACCTTTCGATAATACGAAACGGTCTCTGTCTTTCTTCTTGGGATCCTTGGGATCGATGTTCATCTCTACGAAATAGAGATATGTGAAAATATCTGCTGCTGATAAAGATCCGCCGGGATGTCCGGCTCCTGCTCCGTGTACGGCGGTTACGATGCCCTTGCGGACTTCATTCGCGGTTTTCTGAAACTCCAGCTTATCCATATTGTCCTCCTTAAGTTTAACCAGGGCAGTTCTGACCGGTTACGATCATTTCTGTCCGTAATACGCGTTTGCCCCGTGCTTACGGGTGTAGTGCTTATCCAGAAGTGACTGGGGCGCGGGCTGGATACGGGGATTGATCTGCTCGGCCATATATGCCATCCTGGCAACCTGCTCGAGTACGACAGCGTTGTGTACAGCTTCATTTGCATCCTTGCCCCATGCAAAAGGACCATGGTTCTTGCAAAGTACTGCGGGGATCGCTTCGGGCTCAAGACAGAGTCTTTCGAATTCGTTAACGATGAGAAGTCCGGTATTCTTTTCGTAATCCTTGGATATCTCTTTTTCGGTCAGAACCCTGAGACAGGGAACTTCACCGTAAATGTAATCGGCATGCGTGGTGCCGTAGCAGGGGATATTACGTCCCGACTGGGCCCAGCTTGTAGCATAAGGTGAATGTGTATGTACGATACCGCTCACGGAAGTAAACGCCTTGTACAGTTCGATATGGGTAGGAGTGTCGGATGAAGGTTTGAGATTGCCCTCAACCACTTTACCGTCCAGATCTACCAGGACCATATCGTCGGGAGTGAGTTTGTCATACTCCACTCCGCTGGGTTTGATCGCGAAGACCTTACGCTCCGCATCGATCTCGCTGACATTTCCCCAGGTAAAAGTAACAAGCCCGTACTTCGGCAGGAGCATATTTGCTTCGTATACCCGTTTTTTCAGTTCTTCTAACATAAAACCCGCCTCCTTATCTTACTTGAGAGAATCCACGGCGGCTCTCTGAGCCGGAAGACCGGCCTGATAGCCTTTCATGAATCTCTCGAATCCGCTCACATCAGATGCAACCGGTGATACGGTCTCTCCGCTCTCTCCCTTGAATACTTCGTTCTCAAGGAAGTCGCCGAGAGTACCGGTGCTGTCTTTTTTCATCATATATGCGGCAAGCAGAGCCATGCCCCAGGGGCCGCCCTCGCCTGCGGTTTCCATGCAGGTAACGGGTGCGTTCAGGGCTGCTGCCATTATGCGCTGTCCTACGACGGGAGTCTTGAAGAATCCGCCGTGTCCGGTTATGCGGTCGACGCCGACTTTCTCCTCATTGAAGAGGATATCGTTGCCGATCTTAAGTGCTGCAAGTGCACTGAAAAGATGCGTTCTCATGAAATTGCCGAGGCTGAAACTGGCATCAGGCATACGGATGAACATCGGACGGCCTTCCTCGAAGCCTGTGATGTTCTCGCCGGAGATGTAGTTATAGGACAGAAGTCCGCCGCAATCCGCATCGCCGTCAAGTGCCTTCTGGAAAAGTGTGGTATAGAGTCTGTTCGTGTCTATCGACATGCCCATGCTCTCTGCAAACTCCTTGAACAGGCCTGCCCATGCGTTTATATCCGAGGTACAGTTGTTGCAGTGTACCATCGCAACAGGATCTCCCGTGGGAGTTGTGACTATATCTATTTCTTCATAAGGTTTGGAAAGATCTTTTTCGAGAACGACCATGGAGAATACGCTTGTTCCGGCGGATACGTTACCCGTACGCTGCTTAACGGCGTTCGTAGCCGTCATGCCTGTTCCCGCATCTCCCTCAGGAGGGCAGAAAGGAATACCTGCCTTAAGCACGCCTTTTTCATCAAGCATGCGAGCGCCTTCTTCAGTCAGTGTACCGGCCTCTTCACCGGCGCTTGCCACTGCCGGAAGGATGTCGGTCAGTTTCCAGGGATAACCCTTGTCCGCGATAAGCTTATCGAACTTCTCTATCATGCCGGTATTGAACTGTCCGGTTGCCTGATCGATCGGGAACATGCCCGATGCTTCTCCGACGCCGAGAACCTTCTTACCGGTCAGCTGCCAGTGCAGATAACCTGCAAGAGTGGTCAGAAAACTTATATCCTTAACATGGTCTTCGCCGTTTAAGATGGCCTGATAGAGATGTGCGATGCTCCAGCGCTGGGGAATATGGAAATCAAATACTTCGGTGAGTTTGGTCGATGCGGCTTCCTGCATGGAATTGCGCCATGTCCTGAACGGAACGAGCAGTTTGCCCTCGGAGTTAAACGCCATGTAACCGTGCATCATGGCCGATATGCCCATGCTGCCTATGGTGGTCAGCTCCACTCCGTACTCGGAAGAAACATTGGCTGCCAGATCGGAATAGCATGCCTGAAGGCCGCCCCATATATCTTTCAGGGAATATGTCCAGACACCGTTCTCAAGACGGTTCTCCCAGCCATGGGATCCCTGTGCTATCGGTGCATATGTATCATCGATAAGCACTGCTTTGATCCTGGTGGAACCGAGTTCGATACCCAGATAAGTCCTGCCGTTTACGATAGCATCTTTTGCATTACCCATTGTAACCCTCCGTCATAAAGAAATCATTTAACTTGCCGAGCATTTCCGTAAGAACCCCGACTTCCTCTTCACTGAGACCCTCTATGATCTCATCTATCATTCTACGGTGAAAATCGACATGCCTGTGATTGAGTTCACGCCCCTGATCGGTCAGGCTGATCAGCACGACCCTGCGGTCCTCTTCCGATCTTATCCGCTTGACCAGTCCCTTGCGGACCAGAGAATTGACGGATATCGTCAGCGTACCGGTAGTGACATCCAGCGCCTTGGCAACGGCGGTCATGTTCTTATCGCCGTCCTCACCGATCGCTTCGATCACGTGGACCTCATTCAGTGTGATATTTTTGTATTTATCCTGACAGATCGCCCGCTCTTCCAGATAGTTTATCCTTCGAAACAGCCGCACCAGGACCTGATTGATCGTGCCTTTTGCATCCATAGTTTTGCTCTACCATTTAGATTGAAGTACCAATCTTTAGTGTATCAAAATATCCTATGGATGTCACTATCATAGAGTCTCATCCGGCAAAAAGATCATGGTCTTTCTGTCGGGCATTTCGGCATATGTTCCGCTTATGATCCTGCCCGTGGATTCCGTCTCATCTTTCACCGGAATAAGAACGTTTATATACTCCGGAGTATGGCCTGTCAGGTAAAGCTTATCTCCGACCTTCCTGTATTCCTCGGTGAGCACCGATGAGTGCTTGCCGAGATGACGCTCCATGAACTCCGCTGCCAGGTCGTCTCCTATGTCTATCAGGATGTCAGAGCGCTGCGCCTTGACACGTTCTATGATCTGTCCGGTCATCTCTGCCGCTTTGGTTCCCGAGCGCCTGGAATATTTGAAAACATGCAGTTCGAAGAATCGGACTTTCTTGATGAATTCACAGGTCTCCACGAATTCTTCGGGAGTTTCACCGGGAAATCCGACTATAACATCGGTCGTGATAGCGGGATCGTCATACACTTCGCGCAGCATCTCCACTTTTTCATAGTATTCGTCAGGCGTATAATGCCGGTTCATGCGCTTAAGAACTCCGGCGCTTCCGCTCTGCATTGAAAGGTGAAAATGCGGGCAGACTTTCGAAAGTTCAGAGATGCCCTCCGCGAAATCAGGTGTTATGATCCCGGGTTCTAACGAGCTTAATCTGATACGCTCAAGCCCCTCTATCTCCTGCAGTTTCCGTAGAAGAGAGAGCAGTTCGCTTTCTCCCCTGTCGGTTCCGAACGAACTGATATGGATCCCCGTAAGGACTACCTCGAGGCAGCCGTCTGCTACCATGCCGCTCACTTCGCGGATGATATCGTCCATCAGTCTGCTGCGGACCCTGCCTCTGGCATAAGGGATCACGCAATAAGTACAGAAACGGTTGCAGCCGTCCTGTATCTTCACGAAACCTCTGGTCCTGTCGGAATATGAACCGACCTGCATCTCCTCGTATTCGAGCTTATCCGACATGTCTTTTACGCATACATACGGCTTCCCGAAACATCCCTCGGCACGCTCTTTTTCGACCGTCGTGAGGATATCAAGGATATTGCTCTTAACGTTATTTCCGATTATGACATCTATCGCGGGATCGGCCCGAAGAGTTTCAAGACCGGTCTGGACATAGCATCCGCAGGCAACAACTATAGCATCCGGATTGGTATTTCTCGCCTTATGCAGCATCTGCCTGCTCTTATGATCGGCTATGTTGGTAACTGAACAGGTATTTACGATATATATGTCCGCAGGCGAGTCAAATGGCACAATAACGTAGCCGTTTTTCTGCAAAATTTGTTGGATTCCTTCAGTCTCATAGGCGTTTACCTTACATCCGAGACTGCGTAATGCTACAGTTTTCATCTTTGGAATGCTTATTTTTGTAGGGTTTTACATTGACTTTTAGATTTTGAGCCTTTAGTATTATAGCATAGGCTTTACTATATGAAGGAGGTAATTTCTAATGAAAACAGTACAGATTTCTTTGAATTCGATTGATAAGGTAAAATCATTCGTTAATGACATTACCAAGTTTGATTATGATTTTGATTTAGTATCAGGCAGATATGTAATAGATGCAAAGTCGATCATGGGTATCTTCTCTCTGGATCTTTCAAAGCCTATAGATCTTAACATCCATGCAGAAGATAATGTCGACGCTGTTCTTGAGACATTAAAGCCGTATATGATCTGAGATGATATAAGATCGAATGCAAAGAATCTGCCGCCAAGTTAACTTGGTCGGCAGATTTTTTATATGAGATCGTAGCAACCCGTATTAGATCATCTCACCACTATCACCTCATCCGTCTCAAGCGCTTCCTGCACAAGTCTGTCTATATCCTCAACCAGATTTTCTTCATGTCTCTGTATGACATCCAGCCTCGGCTTGGTCACGGGATGCTTGGCCACGAATATCGTACAGCAATCCTCATAAGGCAGTATCGATGTTTCAAATGTTCCTATGCGCTTGGATACTTCCACTATGTCGTTCTTATCAAATCCGATCAGCGGCCTGTAGACGGGCATATGACATACCTCATCCGTACATGCCAGGCTGTGCATCGTCTGCGATGCGACCTGGCCTATCGACTCGCCGGTTATCAGTCCTAAGCTTTCCGTTTCTTCCGCTATCGTCTGCGCTATCTTCATCATGTATCTGCGCATGATTATCGTAAGCTCGTCATGCGGACATTTCTCGTAGATGTACATCTGTATAGCCGTGAAGTTGATCACGTGAAGATATATCGGTCCCGTGTATGCGCTAACGATCTTCGCAAGGTCCACGACCTTCTGCTTGGCCCTCTCGGAAGTATACGGAGGCGCATGGAAATATACCGCATCGATCTTCACACCGCGCTTTGCGATCATATATCCCGCAACAGGCGAATCTATTCCGCCGGACAGAAGGAGCATCGCTTTTCCGCTGGTTCCCACAGGCATTCCGCCCGGGCCTGGGATCACGCGTGAATAAATGCTCACGGTCTCCCTGACTTCGATATAGAGATTGATATCGGGATTATGCACATCGACTTTAAGCTCTGGATAAGCGTCCAGGATGGCCTCTCCGACATCCGCATTTATCTCCATCGAATCCTTGAAATAATCCTTGCGTGCACGCCTTGCCATGACCTTGAAGGTAAGACCTTTGCGCTCGGGATATTCAGCGCCCATATGCTCTACTGCAGCTTTGCATATACCGTCAAAATCGTCATCCTCAAGATTGATCACGGGACAGATCCCGACTATGCCGAACACATGCTTTAAGGCTTCGACGATCTCATCGCCGTCGACATTTCCCTCCATATCGACATAGATACGTCCCTGCATCCTTCTGATCAGGTATTCTCCGTCAAGCTTCTTTAAAGCGTATTTGATCTGCTGGACCAGTGCCTCCTCGAAGAGGTGTCTGTTCTTGCCTTTGAGTGCGATCTCCGCATATTTGATCAGGTATGTGTATTTCATGTTCAATGCCTCTTAAACCTTCGTAATACCGGAAGCAGTTCGGAAAGTGCCTCCAGTGTATAGTCTATCTCTTCCCTTTTTGTCATGACCGACATGCTGAACCTTATCGTCGAATCCAGGAGTTCTTTTTTCAGACCTATCGAAGTAAGCGTCGCCGATACATGCGGCCTGTTGGATGCACATGCGCTTCCAGCTGATACATATACGCCTTTATCCTCGAGCGCATGGAGCAGCACTTCGCTCCTTACCCCTGCAAAAGATGCACTGATGATATGCGGCGCATCGGTCCTTACTTCCATGGACTGCCCGGGCCTTATGCCGTTTACGGACACATCCGGAAGAGCCAGGAGTTCATGGGCAAAATGATCTTTTAATCCATAGAGCGATGTGATCTCGTTATCTATATCAGCGTACAGGATGCGTGCCGCCAATGCCATTCCGTAGATTCCGGCGACATTTTCGGTACCGGAGCGCATGCCTTTCTGCTGCCCTCCGCCGTATATCAGCGGTTCGATCCTGGTCTTATCTTTCACATAGAGAAATCCGGTTCCGCGCGGACCGTGAAGCTTATGTGCACTCACAGACATCAGATCGATGTTCATCTTCGAAGGATATATCCTCGCCTTGCCGTATCCCTGCACGGCATCCACATGGAAAATGCAATCCGGGTTCGCCTTCTTAATGAGCGCTCCAGCTTCGGCGACAGGCTGGATCGCACCGATCTCGTTATTGGTATGCATGATCGATACCAGTATCGTATCCGGACGCATCAGGCTTTGCAGCTCGTCAGGGCTGATCTGTCCGTACTCGTCTGTAGACAGATAGGATATCTCATATCCTTCTTTCTGCAGAAAAGCGCATGTCTCGAGGATTGCAGGATGCTCGATATTAGTCGTTATAATGTGTTTTCCCGCGCGCCTTTTTGCCAGAGCCACGCCCATAAGAGCCGTGTTATCCGATTCCGTTCCGCCCGAAGTATAGAGTATCTCGGCGGGCTTGCATTTCAGGGTACCCGAAAGGATCGCGGAACTCTCGGTCAGATACTTCTCCGCATTTACGCCCAGCATATGCATGGACGAGGGGTTTCCGTATGTTTCGTACATTACTTTCGCAACGGTGTCGGCCACTTCCTTAAACGGCTGAGTCGTTGCTGAATTATCAAGATAAGCTTCCATCAATTTATAACCAATCACTCATAGGAATCATTTTTCGAACAGATATGTGAGCCACGCAAGTATCGCGATAGGTGCTGTTTCCGTTCTTAAGATACGGTTTCCCAGGGTTATGATCCTTCCTCCGGCATCCGTGATCTCCTTTACTTCGGACTCATCAAATCCGCCCTCGGGTCCGATGAAGACTGCTATGGAATCCGTGCCGGAGTCTCTGATCTCAGTAAGTATCTTTCTCGTTTCATCGATGCCTTCCGCAAGTTCGTACGGCAGAAGGATCGCGTCGCATGACTCCGCATCTTTTATCGCCTCTTTGAGCGACATGGGCTCAGTCACCTCGGGGATCACACCTCTTTTGCTCTGGGATGCGGCCGACTCTGCAATCGAGTTCCAGCGGGCGCACTTTTTTGCAGTCTTGGACTGATCAAGTTTAACTACGCTTCGTTTCATAGCTACGGGAACGATACGCGCAGCGCCCATCTCTACGGATTTTTGTATCACGAATTCGAGCTTGTCGGATTTGGGCATGCCCTGATATATCGTGACCTTGACGGGGAGCTCCCGGGACTCGGACTGAACGTCCTGAATCACGCACACCACGCCGTCCTGATCCATCGATTCAATGTCCGCAAAATATGTCAGTCCGCTCACCGATTCGACCAGCGATAAGCTCTCACCTTTTCTCATCCTGAGAACGTTCACTATGTGATTAACATCCTCACCGGTTATGGTTATTTTCCCTTCCGCTACCGCAGAGGGTTCTATAAAAAACTGATTCATGCTTCCTTTTCCTGCCCGGATTTCGCTATGTGGGATGATATGCGGCGGATGATAAACCATATCAGTATGATCGCGATAAGAGCTCCGAGCGCATCCACCAGAACATCGCGGACCTCACCGCTCCTGCCGTCCACAAAGGTCTGATGAAATTCGTCCGTGGCACCGTATATCAGGCAGATAACAAACGCGATCGATGCCCGTATATAGTCCGTCCACGGCCGGCGGGATTCCCCGCCTTCTCCGTTACAGCTGCGCCACGATCTTCGGGCCTCGCCGTCTGATCGATCACTGTAGCGCCACGCATCGCAGGCACATCCGACGAGTGCTCCGAGCACTGCGAACTCACACATATGTGCAAGCTTCCGAACGGTCTTTTCTATGCTGCGCGACAAACCCAGGACCCTGTCGTCATCCATGCCCAGATCAAACATTTCATTTACGGCGCTCACTATATCATAGCTTACCGATCTGCTGGTCTGCATGGATACCGACGCCGGCGCGTCCGAAAACGAAAAGATCCGGAACATCCATATGACCGCCAGTATTCCGGCCGCTATTCTGACATATCCGTTTATCTTCATGATTGTGATCTAAATGGTTATGCTCTAAATGATTACGATCCGGGATCAGGCCGGTTTACGTCCGGTCACGCTTCTCCATTCGCCCTGAGCGGATATATCGATGACCTCAAGTCCGGCGTTCTCCATTGCTTCTTTTACGATCGTCTCTCTGCCCTCTATGATGCCCGATGTGATCACTACGCCGCCGGGACGTACCGCTGCAGCGGCAGAGGGCATGAGCGGCACGAGGACATCCGCAAGGATGTTGGCGGTCACGATATCATACTTATCATATCCGGCCCAATCCCTTACTTCGGGATCGTCGATCATATTTCCGATCCTCATATCAAAAAGCGAAGTATCGATGTGATTGTTATTCAGATTATCTTCCACTGCAGGTACGGCACAGGGATCAAGGTCGGTCGCTCTGACAGATCCGGCACCGTACATAAGAGCAATGATACCCAGGATACCGCTTCCCGTGCCGATATCAAGGATCGCATCTCCACCTGACAGATGTGCTTTGATCTGTCTGATGCACAGCTGCGTGGTCTCATGCATTCCGGTTCCGAATGCGGTCCCGGGATCTATGTGAAGTATCTTCTTATCTGCGTCTTCGGGCTTTACTTCCTCCCATGAAGGAATGACCAGAAGGTCGTCAATAGTGAACTGATGAAAATACTTCTTCCAGTTGTTTATCCAGTCGATATCCTCGGTCTCATCCACTTTGATAGAGAGTTCACCGAGGTCCATATCGAAGCAGGCAAGTTCATCCAGTTCTTCCCTTACCATGGCCTCAACTTCGTCGGGCGTAAATCTTTCGTCGTTTAATACGACGCGTCCGTCATCTTCTTTTTCCACATAAAAAGTCAGATATGCGGTCCCGTCGTCTTCTGCGATCTCAGGAAGGATGTCGACGAACATCTGCTCTTTCTCAAGCGGCGTAAGAGGAATGTGATCTTCGATGCGCGCCCCTTCAAGCCCCCTTAAGTAAAGCGATCCGATGATCAGATCCTCCGCCTGCGTAGTCGTCTTAATCCTTATGCTCAACCATTTCATATGCCCGTCTCCGAAACTGTAAATCCTGTTGGAACACAAAAACCCCGGCTGAAACATATACATTCACCGCAGGCACGCTTTCGCTAGTCTCGCTTCGTCACGTTACTAGGCTCGTGAGGAACCTCGCCAAGTAACGACGAGCTCAAACTACCTGCTTGTGAACATATATGTTCCAGCCGGGTTATTATATCATATTATTACTTGCGCGTCTTTTTACGCTTACCGTCTCCTGCGGATTCAGCACTTGCGCGTGCTGCCGCATTCAGGGAATCGCCCGTCAGCTCATCGAATTTCTTGAGCAGATCTTTTGCTTCGCGGCTCAACTTTTCAGGCGTCTGAATAACCAGAGTCACATAATGGTCTCCTCTGACATCCTTGTTGCGAAGCGTGGGTACGCCCTTTCCTTTGAGTCTTACGCGGGTATCCGTCTGGGTACCGGGTTTAACATCATAGGCAACCCTGCCGTCTATGGTGTCGATGATGACCTCCCCGCCGAGAGCGGCTACCGCATAGGATATCGGTACCGTCGAGAAGAGATTGGTATCCTGTCTCTGCAGGAACGGATGTCTGGATACTACTACTTCTACGAGCAGGTCTCCTCTGGGGCCGCCGTTTATTCCGGGCTCACCCTTGTCCCTGATACGTACGCACTGTCCGTCATCGATTCCCGCGGGAATGCTTACCGATATCTTCTTGCGTGAAGAGATATATCCGGTTCCGCGGCAGTCGGGACACTTCTCTTTGATCACCTTTCCGGAGCCTCCGCAATCGGGACACGTCTGTACGTTTCTGACCGTTCCGAAGAAAGACTGCGTGGTAAATACAACCTGTCCCTTGCCGCCGCACTTGGTACATGTATCGGGGGTTGTCCCGGGTTTTGCACCGTTTCCGTGACAGGTATTACAGGTATCCTTGAGCGTCAGATCCAGTTCTTTCTCGCATCCGAATACAGCTTCCTCAAAAGTGATGCGGACACTGGTACGGACATTGGCGCCCTTCATCGGAGCATTGCCTCTGGCTTGAGACCTGCGACCTCCTCCGAAGAAATCTCCGAATATATCGCCGAATATATCAGCGAAATCCATGCCGTTGAAATCGAATCCGGGACCGCCCGTCCCATCGAATGCAGAATGCCCAAACTGATCGTACTGTCTGCGCTTCTCGGGATCACTAAGGACAGCATATGCCTCTGATATTTCCTTGAACTTTGCCTCTGCATCAGCGTCGCCCGGATGTGTATCCGGGTGACACTGTTTGGCTAAAGTCCTGTATGCTTTTTTGAGTTCCGCATCATCTGCGGTCTTACTTACTCCGAGTACCTCGTAGTAATCTTTCTTGTCAGCCATTATTCTTTACTCACACTTCACGGAAGTCTCCGTCCACTACGTCATCGGGAGCATCGTCCGAGCCGCCTGCTGCCTGACCCATGTCGGGACCTGCACCGGTAAATCCGCTCATGTCAGGACCTGCACCTGCGCCCTGTGCGCCTGCTGCCTGCTGCATGTTCTCATACATCTTGGTGAAGAGTGACTGTGCGTCTGTCTCCAGTTTTTCCTTGGCAGCTTTCAGCTCGTCGAGCTGTGAATCGCTCATCTCCTGATCCTTGGTTGCTTCAAGTATCTCTTTAACCTTGGCAAGGTCAGCCTCAACGCCCGACTTCTCGTCTGCGGAGATCTTGTCACCTACTTCATTCAGAGCCTTCTCTGTCTGGAATACGAAGGAGTCTGCATCGTTTCTTAAGTCGATCGCTTCCTTACGCTTCTTGTCCTGAGCCTCATACTCAGCTGCTTCCTTAACTGCCTTTTCGATATCGTCATCGGACATGTTGGAGCTTGCGGTGATGGTGATATGCTGCTCCTTGCCGGTGCCGAGGTCCTTGGCGGATACGTTAACGATACCGTTGGCATCTATATCGAATGTAACCTCGATCTGAGGAACACCTCTCATTGCCGGAGGGATTCCGTCCAGTCTGAACTGGCCGAGTGATTTATTATCTCTTGCGAACTGTCTCTCGCCCTGAAGTACGTTGATATCAACTGCTGTCTGATTATCTGCTGCAGTAGAGAATACCTGGCTCTTCTTGGTAGGGATAGTGGTGTTACGCTCGATCAGTCTGGTAGCTACGCCGCCCATGGTCTCGATGGAGAGTGAAAGGGGTGTAACATCCAGAAGAAGGATCTCGCCCGCACCCGCATCGCCTGCAAGCTTACCGCCCTGGATGGAAGCACCGAGTGCTACACACTCATCAGGGTTAAGGCTCTTGTTGGGCTCCTTGCCGGTCAGCTGTTTAACCTTTTCCTGAACTGCGGGGATTCTTGTAGAACCGCCGACTAAAAGGACCTTGGTCAGATCGGAATTGTTAAGACCTGCATCTCTCATGGCGTTCTGTACGGGGATGGCTGTCTTCTCAACCAGATCGTGAGTCAGTTCATCGAACTTAGCTCTGGTCAGGTTCATGTCGAAGTGCTTAGGACCTTCAGCCGTAGCAGTGATGAAAGGAAGGTTGATGTTGGTCGTTGTTGCACTTGAAAGCTCTTTCTTAGCTTTCTCAGCTGCTTCCTTAAGTCTCTGAAGAGCCATCTTGTCGTTTGACAGATCCACGCCTTCCTGAGCCTTGAATTCCGCAAGCATCCAGTCAATGATCTTCTGGTCGAAGTCATCGCCGCCGAGGTGTGTATCACCGTTGGTGGAAAGAACTTCGATAACTCCGTCGCCGATCTCTATGATGGAAACATCGAATGTACCGCCGCCGAGGTCGTAAACCATGATCTTCTGCTCACCTTCGTTATCAAGACCGTATGCAAGAGCTGCTGCGGTAGGCTCGTTGATGATACGCTTTACATCGAGGCCTGCGATCTTACCTGCATCCTTGGTTGCCTGACGCTGTGCATCATTGAAATATGCGGGAACGGTGATAACTGCTTCGGTCACTTTCTCGCCGAGGTAATTCTCAGCATCCGCTTTCAGCTTCTGAAGGATCATTGCCGAGATCTGCTGAGGTGAATACTTCTTGTCGTCTATGGTACGTCCGTGATCGGTACCCATGTCTCTCTTGATCGAAGAGATGGTCTTCTCCGCATTGGTGACTGCCTGACGCTTAGCCGGCTCACCTACCAGACGTTCGCCTGTCTTGGTAAAAGCAACTACAGAAGGAGTTGTTCTTGCGCCTTCCGCATTTGCGATGACTGTGGGCTGTCCGCCCTCCATTACAGCTACGCAGCTGTTTGTTGTTCCTAAGTCGATACCTATGATCTTGCTCATTTTATTTTCCTCCTCATTCTGATTTGAGTCTGTTTCTGTTGTGATCGGTCCGTTGTATTCCGGTTGACTACTGAACTACTGCCACCATCGAGTGTCTTACAACGGTTCCTCTGTATGTATAACCCTTCTGAAGTTCCTGGGCAACTATACCTGATTCATATTCATCCGATTCCACCTGCATCACCGCGTTATGGAGTTCGGGATCGAACTCGCATCCGACGGCTTCGATCGGTTTGACATCCATCTTGTCGAGCTCGTCTATGAGCTGCTTATAGATCATGTTCATTCCGTCGCAGAATGGTTTGCCGGCTTCGTCTTCGGGAACGGTCGCGAGTCCCCTTTCGAAATTGTCGACCACCGGAAGGATCTTCTCGATCACGCTTCTGGCTCCGGTCTCAAACATCTGGGACTTCTCTTTCTCAGTCCTCTTTCGGAAGTTATCGAACTCGGCCATCTGTCTTTTGACTCTGTCTTCGAGTTCTTCGATCTTGGTCTGAAGCAGATCGGTCTTCTTATCTTTCTTTTTCTTTTTTTCTTTATCCGGTTTGGGTTCTTCGGCTTTCTCTTCCTCTGCGGAAGCTTCCCCGGATTGCTTATCCGAAGTATCCGCCGTATCCTCTTCTGCAGGTTCTTCTGCTGCGGCTTCTTCTTTTGAAGTATCTGCCTTTTCCTCAGCGGCCGCTTCTTCGGCCTCCTGCTCCTCACCGGACTCAGTGTTCATTAACTCTTCTTCGTCCTGAATTTCCACTGCCATGTACTTGTATCTCCTGTCTGTATTATTCTGACCTGATCCTAATTGCGTCTGTGGTATACGTCATCAAGCTGATGAAGCATTGCCTTGACGGTTCCGATCACTTTGTCATAATCCATACGCTTGGGACCGATGATGCCTATGGTTCCCTTCATGCCTTCTTCGAGTTCGTAGGTCGCTGCTACGACGCTGCAGTCTTCCATGCCCTCGACCGGAGTTTCTTCTCCGATGTATACCTGAATCCCGTTTGAAGCATTGTCATCCGACAAGGTCTCGGTAACCAGGTCCCTTAGTACCGTCTTTTCTTCAAGAGAGGTGATGATCTCGCTCGCTTTCGAGTGATCGCTCAGCTCGGGATACTTGAAGATGTTGTGCGTACCGCTCGTGTAGATCTTAAGCTCCTCATCGGTCTTGATCGCCGCCGCAACTGCATCGATAACCTCACCTATGATATCCGAATGTATGCCTGCCTGCTGTTTCATCGCGGTGATCATGGCAAGGTTGATCTCTTCCATGGCCAGTCCGTTCAGATGAGTGTTGAGCAGGATGTTCAGCTTCAGGATGTTCTCATCGGAGAGTTCCTCGGTTACTTCCAGGATCGTATTCTTGATCATGTTGCCTTCGGATACGATGACCAGAAGCATGTGCTCCGAATCGACTCTCGACAGCTGAAGGAATTTAAGTCTGTTGCCGCCCTTGGGCGCGGATACCATCGCCGTATACTCGGTAGTGGTCGCAAGCGCTTTGGCGGTCTGCTCGAGAAGTCTGTCCATCTGGTCCGATTTCTCAAGAAGCATCTCCTTGAGTTCGTCTACCTCTTTCTCCTTCTCGGCAAGCATCTGATCGACATAGAGCCTGTATCCCTTATCGGAAGGAATACGTCCGGCGGAAGTGTGGGGCTGAATGATATAACCCAGCTCCTCGAGATCCGCCATCTCATTTCGTATTGTCGCCGAGCTTAAGTTTAAGTCGGTATACTTGGAGATGGTCCTGGACCCCACCGGTTCTCCGGTCTCCAGATAGTTGCGTATGATCGCTTCAAGGATCTTATATTTTCTTTCGCTTAAATCGTGCATCATACTCTGTCGGAATCCGTTTTTACGCCTGTTAGCACTCAACCTATCCGAGTGCTAACATTAAATTATCACTTAGCCACATGCATGTCAACCGACTATTTCTAAAAAAACCTCTGTATTTCTTAAAAAAAAATAAAACCCCGAAGCAAATGCTCCGGGGTTTAAAAGTCATTCTCAATGATCAATTACATCGGGAACTGATCGTTAACGGTCTCGCCGTTAGTCTTGGTTATAACGCTGTATACAACCTTGTCGTTGATATTTACATAGATATCAATTGCCTTAAGCTCAGCAGCCTTGATTCCAAGATCATATTTTGAACGATCCTTAGCTGACTTGAGATACTTCTTAAGAAGTGCATCAGCAGTTAAGTTCTGACCTTCATCAAGTGAGAACAGAGCTGTCTCTTTAACTGCAACCTTCTTTGTTGCTGCCTTCTTAGCAGTTGCCTTCTTAGCGGTTGCCTTCTTTGCTGCGGGCTTAGCTGCTGCCTTTGCTGCAGGCTTAGCTGCTGCTTTAGCTGCGGGCTTAGCTGCTGCCTTCTTAGCGGTTGCTTTCTTAGCAGTTGCCTTCTTTGCAGGTGCCTTCTTTGCTGCGGGCTTCTTAGCTGCAGGTGCTGCTTTCTTCTCCTCAGCTGCGGCAGGTGCTGCTGCAGGTGCTGCTGCCTTTGCGTCTGCTACGGCTACTTTAACATCTGACTTTAATGTTGCTACAGGTTTCTTAATGTCTGCCATCGGTATGGCTCCTTTCATAAA